>NZ_CP062167.1:0-300000 GCF_014844055.1 Aureimonas sp. OT7 | reverse complement strand
CTCGGCGGCCGTATCGGACTATTACGCGCCGATCCGGCAAGGCTCCGACATCGCCTTCCTGCTGGGCGTCATCAATTACTGCATGCAGAACGACAAGGTGCAGTGGGATTACCTGCGCGCCTTCACCAATGCGAGCTTCATCGTCAAGGACGGCTTCGAGTATCGCGACGGCCTCTTCACCGGATACGACCCGGAGAAGCGGGAGTACGACCGCGAGAGCTGGGACTACGTCATCGGCGAGGATGGCTATGCCCAGACGGACGAGACGCTGACGCATCCGCGCTGCGTCTGGAACCTCCTGAAGCAGCACGTAGCCATCTACACGCCCGAGATGGTGGAGCGCATCTGCGGCACTCCGCGCGACAAGTTCCTGCATGTGGCGGAGATGATGGCGTCGTGCTCGACGCCCGACCGCACCATGACGTCCATGTACGCGCTTGGCTGGACGCAGCATTCGAAGGGGTCGCAGAACATCCGCTGCATGGCGATGCTGCAGCTGATCCTCGGCAATATCGGGGTGCGCGGTGGCGGAATGAACGCCCTGCGTGGCCACTCCAACATCCAGGGGCTGACCGATATCGGCCTGATGTCCAATCTGATTCCAGGTTATCTCAACATACCCACGGAAAAGGAACCGGATTTCGAGACCTATATGGCCTCGCGCGGGTTCAAGCCGCTTCGCCCCAACCAGGTGAGCTACTGGCAGAACTATCGCAAGTTCATCGTGTCGTTCCTGAAGGCGATGTGGGGGTCTGCCGCCACGGCGGAAAACCAGTTCGCCTACGATTACCTGCCCAAGCTCGACCTGCCCGCCTACGATGTCCTGCGGGCCTTCGAGATGATGTCGCAGGGGCAGATGCACGGCTATTTCTGCCAGGGCTTCAACCCGCTGCTGGCCTTCCCCAACCGGGGCAAGATCACAGCGTCCCTGTCGAAGCTCAAATATCTCGTCATCATGGACCCGCTGGAAACGGAAACGGCGCGGTTCTGGGAAAATCACGGCGAGTATAACGACGTCGACACCGCGTCGATCCAGACCGAGGTCTACCAGCTTCCGACCAGTTGCTTTGCCGAGGACGAGGGTGCGCTCGTCAATTCGGGCCGGTGGCTGCAGTGGCACTGGCCGGCTCAGAACCCGCCGGGCGACGCCAAGCGCGACAACTGGATCATGGCGCAGATCTTTCTGTACCTGAAGCGCCTCTACCAGGAAGAGGGGGGTGTCTTCCCGGATCCGATCCTGAACCTGACCTGGAACTACGAGGACCCTGAAGAACCGAGCCCGGCCGAGCTTGCGCGGGAGATGAACGGCTATGCCGTCACCGACCTCGCCGATCCGACGGATCCGACGCGGACCGTGGCGACGGCCGGCCAGCAACTGCCCGGCTTCGCGGCGCTTCGCGATGACGGTTCCACGGCCTGCGGCTGCTGGATCTTCTCGGGGTCCTATACCGAGCAGGGCAACATGATGGCCCGGCGCGACAATACCGACCCGGACGGGGTCGGGCTGTACCCGAACTGGACCTTCTCCTGGCCGGCCAACCGGCGCATCCTCTACAACCGCGCCTCGTCGGACGTGTCCGGCCGGCCGTGGGACGAGACCCGCCCGCTGGTCCAGTGGAACGGCGAGCGCTGGGCGGGATATGACGTGCCGGATATTCCGCCGACGTCACGACCGGAAGACGTGGGGCCCTTCATCATGAACCCGGAAGGCGTCTCGCGCCTGTTCACGCGGGGCATGATGCGGGACGGTCCCTTCCCCGCGCATTACGAGCCCTTCGAGGCGCCCATCGCCAACGTCATCGCGCCGGCCATCCGGGGCAACCCGGTGGCACGGATCTTCGAATCGGATCGCGATACGTTCGGCAACGCCGACGAGTTCCCCTATGCGGCGACGTCCTACCGCCTGACCGAGCATTTCCATTACTGGACCAAGCATGTCTGGGTGAACGCCGCCCTGCAGCCGGAGTTCTTCGTGGAGATATCGGAGGAGCTGGCGGCGGAAAAGGGCATCGACAAGGGCGGCTGGTGCCGCGTCTGGTCGAAGCGTGGATCGGTCTTCGCCAAGGCCGTCGTCACCAAGCGCATCAAACCGCTGATCTGCGACGGCAAGACCGTGCACGTGGTGGGCATCCCGCTGCACTGGGGCTTCATGGGCGCGGCCAAGAAGGGCTTCGGCCCCAACTCGCTGACGCCCTATGTCGGCGACGCCAATATCGAGACGCCGGAATTCAAGGCGTTCCTGGTCAACATCGAGCGGTCCTCCGGACCGGCGACATCGTGAGGGAGGGAAGGCCATGACCATCAACGTCAACCCACCCGTCGCACCGGACACCCAGATGCTGATGGGACCGCAGGATTATATCCGGCGCTCGGCATCCCGGGTGCCGACGCCCGAGCGCCAGCTCGAGGCGGTCGCCAAGCTGATCGACGTCTCCAAGTGCATCGGCTGCAAGGCATGCCAGTCGGCCTGCTGGGAGTGGAACAATCTGCACGAGGAAGTCGGCATCAATGTCGGCGTCTACGACAACCCCCACGACCTGACCCCGGAAACCTTTACGCTCATGCGGTTCACCGAATGGGTGAACCCGGAGACGGAAAACCTCGAATGGCTGATCCGCAAGGACGGCTGCATGCATTGCGCCGACCCCGGCTGTCTGAAAGCCTGTCCGGCACCCGGCGCCATCGTGCAGTATTCCAACGGCGTCGTGGACTTCATCCACGACAACTGCATCGGCTGCGGCTACTGCATCCAGGGATGCCCTTTCAACATTCCGCGCGTCTCCAAGGTCGACAACCGGTCGTACAAATGCACGCTCTGCTCCGATCGGATCGCGGTCGGGCAAGGTCCCGCCTGCGCCAAGGCCTGCCCGACAAAGGCCATCGTCTTCGGCACCAAGGAGGAGATGAAAGTGCATGCGGCCGGCCGCATCGAGGACCTGAAGTCGCGCGGCTACGACAATGCCGGTCTGTACGATCCCGAAGGCGTCGGCGGAACGCATGTGATGTACGTGCTGCAGCACGCCGACAAGCCGCATATCTACGCCAACCTGCCGGACAACCCGCGCATCAGCCCGCTGGTCGAGGCGTGGAAAGGCGTTACCAAGTATGCCGGCCTCGCAGCCATGGGATTTGCCGCGATGGCCGGCGTGCTCCATATCGCCATCAAGGGCCGCAACAAGGTCAGCCGCGAGGATGACGAAGCGGCACGCGATTATGTGAACGAGGCCGAAGGCGGGGAGGGCCGCTCACGTGACGGTTGAACCCATCCGCGATCCGGGCATCGCCGAGATCGATGGCGGCGACAGGCTGCGGCGTCGGCCGCAGGTGGTCGTGAGCCGCTACACGCGGGCCGCGCGCATCAATCACTGGATCACGGCCGTCAGCCTTATCCTGCTGGCGATATCGGGTCTTGCGCTGTTTCACCCGTCGCTTTTCTTCCTGACGGCGCTGTTCGGCGGAGGGCAGTGGACGAGGGCGATCCATCCGTGGATCGGCGTCGTCCTGTTCGTGTCCTTCTCCATCCTGTTCATCCGCTTCTTCCGCCTCAACCTGCCGCGCCGCGAGGACGCGCAATGGGTGGCGCAGATCGGCGACGTGCTGGGCGGGCACGAGGAAAAGCTGCCGGAAGTCGGCAAGTACAATGCCGGTCAGAAGCTGGTCTTCTGGGGCATGTCGGTGCTGATCGTCGTGCTGATCGTTTCGGGGCTGATGGTGTGGGAGCGTTATTTCGCCTCCATGCTCAGCATTCCGGTGCGGCGGATCGCCATCATGGTGCATTCGCTGGCGGCCATCGCCATCATCTGCCTGTGGATCATGCACGTCTATGCCTCGGTCTGGGTTGCCGGCACGATGAGCGCGATGACGCGCGGCACCGTCAGCGGCGGCTGGGCATGGCGGCATCACCGCAAATGGTTTCGTGCGCTGGCGGCCCATCCGGGCGGCCGCAAGGATGCCGAAAAACAGGATACGGCGCCGCCTGGCGCCTGACAGTTTTGAAAGCCGCGTGGCCCGTGCGGTTCGTGGAGAGTTGAAATGGCACGCAGAATCCCCGTTGCGGGAGACATGACCGATATAGGAGAGGCGGCGAGCCCGCCTTTCGTCCGGCTTCCGGAGGCGCTCGCCTTGTTCCGCCGTCGCGCGGACCGCTTCCGGCAATTGGCCCAGCCGGAGGGGATCGGCCCTTATCTCGCCTTCCTGGCCGGCATCGCCGAGGCGCAGGCCGCAGCAGCCGTCGATGTCTCCGTCCCGATGCCGGAAGGTGTCGAGCGCGCCCTCGAATACGGCATGCCGCCTTTGGACCGGACCGGCTACGCGCCGGACGCGTCGTTCCACGACATCGCCGACCGGTTGTTCGCGGCCGTCGGTGCGTTGCCCAAGCCCGACGCGGCGCAGGCTGCGCTGCAGCGGGTGATGAGCGATCATGAGGGCCTGGCCCAGCGTGTCGCCAACGTTCTGTCGGATTCCCTGCCAGCCCACGAGATGGCCGAACACGCCTATGTCGCCGCGGCATTGCAGGTCCGGTTCACGCTGGCGGCACAGGCCCTGCCGGCCGACCGTATCCGCCCGGCGGCGGGCGGAAGCTGCCCGTGCTGCGGCGGTGCCCCGGTCGCATCCGTGATCGTCGGCTGGCCGGAGGCTGCCGGCGCGCGTTTCTGCGCCTGTTCACTCTGCGGCACGCTGTGGCATCACGTGCGGGTGAAATGCGTGGTCTGCTCGTCGACGGAGGGCATCCGCTACAAGGAGATCGAGGGCGGACCCGGCAGCATCAAGGCCGAGACCTGCGACAAGTGTCACTCCTACGTGAAGATCATGAACCAGCAGAAGGATCGATGGCTCGATCCGCTTGCGGACGATGTGGGAAGTCTCGGCATCGACATATTGATGCGCGGCGAAGGTTTCGCGCGCGGCGCCTTCAACCCCTTCCTGCTGGGTTACTGACATGGTCGAGCGGCCGAGCCTGTCGAACCTGCCTTCGGTGGACAGGGTGCTGCGCACGGCGGAAGCCGAAGCGGCCATTGCGCGCCACGGGCTGACGGCGGCGACGAACGGCATCCGCGCCGCCCTGGACGATATCCGCAGGAGCGGCAGTACGCTGCGCGAGCCCGGCGCGATAGCCGGAGCGGCCATGGTGCGCCTGGAGCGGGATGCAGTGTCCAGCCTCAGGCCCGTATTCAACCTGACTGGGACCATCCTGCATACCAATCTCGGCCGGGCGCAGCTTGCCGAGGAAGCCGTCGAGGCGGCCGTCGCTGCCATGCGCGAGGCCGTTGCCCTGGAATACGACCTGGCGGGCGGCCGGCGCGGCGAACGCGACGACCATCTGCGCGGCCTGATCTGCGAGTTGACGGGCGCCGAGGATGCGACGCTCGTCAACAACAATGCCGCCGCCGTTCTCCTGACACTCAACGCCCTTGCGGATGGGCGCGGCGTCGTCGTCTCACGCGGGGAACTGATCGAGATCGGCGGGGCCTTCCGCATGCCGGACATCATGGCGCGCGCCGGCGCGCGGCTCGTGGAGGTGGGCACCACCAACCGCACCCACCGCCGCGACTACGAAGAGGCCCTGCGGCAGGACGGTGTGGGCATGATGCTGAAGGTCCACACGTCCAATTATCGTGTGGAGGGTTTCACCAGCAGCGTATCGGCTGCCGAGCTGGCGCCGCTGGCACGGGCGGCCGGCGTGCCGCTGGTCGAGGATCTCGGTTCCGGAACGCTGATCGATCTTGCGCCCTACGGCCTGCGCGACGAGCCGACCGTGCGCGAGGCCATCGATGCGGGCGTGGACCTCGTCACCTTCTCCGGCGACAAGCTGCTGGGTGGCCCACAGGCCGGCTTCATCGTCGGTCGCAGGGACGCCATCGCCGCCATCAACCGCAACCCGATGAAGCGGGCCCTGCGCGTCGACAAGCTGCGGCTCGCCGCGCTGGAGGCGACCTTGAAGCTCTACCGCGATCCGGCGCGCCTGGCCCAGCGGTTGCCCACCCTGCGCCTGATGGCGCGCAGCCGCGCCGAGATCACGGCCATGGCCACCGCGCTCGTGGACGATGTCTCGCGTGTCCTGCCGGACGGCGCGGTGGGCGTCGTCGATGTCGAGAGCCAGGTGGGCTCCGGCGCCATGCCCCTCGATACCTTGCCCAGTGCCGGGCTGGCGCTTCGGCCGAAGGGCCCGTCGAGCGCGGTCGAGCGCCTCGCCGATGCGCTCCGCGCCCTCCCCAGGCCGGTGATCGGGCGTCTTCGCGATGGAGCCCTGATCCTCGATCTGCGTTGCCTGGAGGATCGGCACGCCTTCCTGTCCAACCTGTCCCATCTGAAGAGTTCCGAAGCGTGATCGTCGGCACGGCCGGGCACATCGACCATGGCAAGACGGCGCTGGTCCGCGCGCTGACCGGGGTGGAGACCGACCGTCTGCGCGAGGAAAGAGAGCGCGGGATCACCATCGATCTCGGCTTTGCCTACACCACCCTTCGCAATGGACGGCGCATCGGCTTTGTGGACGTGCCGGGTCATGAGCGTTTCGTGCATACGATGCTGGCAGGGGCGGGCGGCATCGATTTCGCACTGCTCGTCATAGCGGCCGATGACGGCATCATGCCGCAGACCCGCGAGCACCTGGCCATCCTGTCGCTGCTCGGCATACGCGACGGAGCGATCGTGCTGTCCAAGGCCGACCTTGCCGACGACAAACGCATCGAGGCGTTGCGCGCGGAAATCCAGGCGCTGGTTTCGGGCGGCTTCCTGGATGGCGCGCCCATCATTGCCGCATCGACGCGCGGCCTGCCGGGCACGGAATCCATCATGCACCTCCTGGAAGCGCGTGCCGGGGCCATGACGTCGGCGCGCGGCGACGGCCGGCGCTTCCGCCTGGCCGTGGACCGGAGCTTCGTCCTGCCGGGCACGGGAACGGTGGTGACGGGCACGGTCCTGTCCGGCCTTGTCCGCACCGGAGATACGCTTGCGGTGTCCCCGACGGGCCTGGCGGCGCGTCTGCGCTCGCTGCATCGGCAGGACGAGAAGGCCGACGAGGGCCGGGCCGGCGACCGCTGCGCGCTCAACCTTTCCGGCGACCGGATCGAGCGCAATGCCGTACGGCGCGGCGACATGATCGTCGATCCCGCTCTCGACCATCCGACAGACCGCATCGATGCGGAGCTCAGCCTGTTGCCGGGCACGGAGCGGCCGGTGGCGCAATGGTTTCCGGTTCGCCTGCATCATGCCGCCGCCGATGTCGCCGCGCGGATCGTGCTGCTGGGCGATCGGCCGATCCGGCCGGGCGAGACGGGCTTCGTGCAACTGGTGCTCGACAAACCGCTGGCCGCCGCCGCCGGCGATCGCTTCGTCATCCGGGATACGTCCGCCCGCCACACGCTGGGCGGTGGACGCTTCCTCGATCTGCGCGCGCCGGCCCGCCGCCGCCGCACCGCCGAGCGGCTTGCGGTCCTGTCGGCCATGGCCGCGCCGGACGCCGGGGCGGTGCTGTCCGCGTTGCTGGCCCTGCCGCCGCAGACGGTCGATATCGCCGCCTTCGCACGCGACCGGGCGTTGACCGACGACCATGCAAGCGCGCTCGTCGCGGCAATGGATTGCGTGGAGATCGCCGCCGGGCCCGTCATCATGGCACGGCCGGCCTTCGACACTCTCGGCCGGCAGCTTTCGGAGGCCCTGGCGGCGTTCCACGCCGACAACCCCGACTTGCCCGGCATCGGGATGGAGCGGCTGCGGCTGGCGGTCGCGCCGCGCCTGCCCGCCCCCGTGTTCCGCTCGGTCCTGGCGACATTGCGCGATGGCGGGCATTTGAAACTGGACGGAGCGTGGGTTGCCGCTTTCGACCACGCGGTGCGCCTGTCGGAGGCCGACGAGGCTCTGTGGACGCGGATCGCCCCCCTTCTTTCGGGCACGGAACGGTTTCGCCCGCCGCGCACCCGCGACCTTGCGGAAAGCTTTGCGGTATCCGAGGCCTCCATGCGGATGCTGCTGAAGCGCCTTGGGCGCATGGGCCAGCTCTATGAGGTGGCGCACGACCACTTCTTTCCGAAGGCCGTCCTGAAAGAGATCGTCGAGATCATGCGCGACATCGCCGCCGGCAGGCCCGGTGGCCAGTTCACGGCGGCGGACCTGCGCGACAGGCTGGACAATGGGCGCAAGGTCGCGATCCAGATCCTCGAATTCTTCGACCGCCATGGCCTGACGCTGAGGCGCGGCGATCAGCGCCGGCTGAACCCGCACAGGCTGGACCTGTTCGACTAGGATGTCCGCGCGGCAAGGCGCCTCGAATGGCTCCTGGCGGGGCGTCCGACGCGCCACGGTTTAATATTTCACCCTTGGCCAGAGAAGCGAATTTACTTTGCCTGCAATCCGTCTCGCAATCTGCCAGAACGGGTCGGAATTCACGGGTCCCGAACATGTTTCCAAGTCCTGATACGACCCGTTCGCGCATGAGCATCCTGACGACCGCAGCCGCTGTTCGGGTGCGCGAAGCTCTGGGTGCCGGCATCGGCATACTGGCGGCCGCCTGCGTCGCCTTCGCAGTCTCGCGGGACTTATGGCTCACGGTCTACCTGATCGCTCCCTTCGGGGCGACGGCCGTCCTTGTCTTCGCGGTTCCCAGTAGTCCGCTTGCGCAGCCATGGCCGGCCATTGCCGGCAACGCGATATCGGCGTCCGTCGCCATACTGGTGTGCAAGCTGATGCCGACCCCCTGGTTCGCGGCCCCGGCAGCGGTGAGCTTGTCCATTGTCGCCATGGCCCTGGCGAAGGCAACTCACCCGCCCGGCGGGGCGGTCGCGATGACTGTCGTTCTGAACTATCGAAACCTCGAAGCACTGGGCTTCAGCTTCGCGCTATTTCCCGTCGCTTCGGGAACGGCGGTTCTGGTGGTCTGGGCGCTTCTATGGGCACGTGCGACGGGTCGGCACTACCCGCTCAGGTCCTTTGGCGGCGATAGCGCCCACGGAACGGCTGACGCGGCAGCCGTCGAGCGGCTCGGCCTCAGCGAAGGGGAGCTTGCCGATATTCTCGCAAGCTACCGGCGAACCTTGAACCTGGGCGTCGAGGACCTCGCCAGGCTGATCGGAGCGGCGGAATTGAGGGCCGCCGGCAACCGCGCCGGCGCCACTCGGATCGGGGAGATCATGTCGAAGGATCTCGTCACCGTCTCCCCCGGCACGCCCCTGAGCGAGGTGGCGCGCTTGTTCATACGTCATCGCTTCACCTCCATTCCCGTTGTTGGGAACGATGGCGAGTTTCTCGGGATCATTTTTCACTCGCACCTCCTGCAAGCCCTCTATCCCGACCGGCACCCGCGCAAATGGTTGGATATCCGAAAGTGGAACCCGGCCAAGCGTAGAGGCGACGAACCCGTGGCAGCCGACGTGATGGCCGTTTCCACCCCGGTCGTTGCACCGGACAGCGGGGTATCGGTTGCCATCCCCCAACTCGCCACGACGGGTGTCGACGCTCTTCCGGTGATCCTGAAGGAGCGGATCGTAGGCATCGTGACGCAAACAGACCTGATCGCCGCTCTTTCGCGCAGGCTGCTTGACGATGCGGCCGGGCGGTTGACGCCGCCAGCCGGCGCCCCATAAAACTGGATGGAAACGCCCAGGTGTGGCGGCTGGCAGTCTCGGCACCGGTTGCCGCGACTGCGACCCGGCGTTCGGAAGCGATGGAAGAGAATCGTCCCTGGTGGGGCGTCCGGACTTCAAATCCGGGTGGGGCCGTGAGCCGGTCCTTGGTGGGTTCGACTCCCACTCTCCTCCGCCATCATTCTCGTCAATCCGGAAGCCGCAGGAGATGCTGGTCCCAGTTGACCGGGCTCGTCGTTTCCGCCAGCGTCCCGTCATAAGCGGAAACAGCTATTGCCCTGGCCGAAGCCGCGACGCCTGCCGCGTCGTGGACGGCGTGCTCCGATAGCAGACGTCCGTCCCGCGCATCGAGCAGGACGAGGCTGCCCCTGGGCGAGGAAAGACCCACCAGTCCGGCCGCCGCGTTGGTGGCGATGGCGCCCACGTAATGGCCCATCCGCTCCGTGACGTCGCCGGGCAGCGTCACGAAGGTCGGGTCGGTCCCCGGCTCGAAATAGCCGGCCAGAGGCGGCGTCTCGTTGCGCGATCCCTCGAACTGGCAGGCGAACCAGATACGGCCGCCGTCTGCGAACGCAAGATGCCGTGTCGAAAGCCGCGCCAGTGCCGGCGGAAGCGCGTGCCGCTGCACCAGCGCGCCGCTGCGTGCATCCAGCAGCACCAGCGATGGCTGCATCCTGTCGAGATTGAGTTTTGTGCGGCCGAAATCCGGATGGGTTTCGATGCCGCCATTGGCGATGGCAAGGAAGCGGCCGTCCGGGCTGACGCCGATATCGTGGGTGCCGATGCCATGGGCATCGAACTCGGCGATGCGGCGGAACGACGATGTCGTGTCGTACAGGCCGATGACGCCGCGCCCCGCCTCGAAGTCGTTCTCGCTTGCAAAGAGGATGCGCCCGTCGGCGGAGAACTCGCCATGGCCGAAGAAGTGCCGACCCTCCGGCGTGGCGATCACGGCCGGCTCGCCCGAAGCATTCTTGTCGAAGATCACTGCGAAGGTGCCCGGCCGGCGCGCAAATGCCACCATCCGGCCGGTGGCCCGGCATGCGGCCATGCCGTGGGCGCGATCCGGCAGCCGGGCCCTGTCCACGATCTCGCCCCGCTCCGTCATGGTTGCGACACCGAAGCTGCCATCCGGCGCGCGGAACGCCGAGGCGAAGACGGCGTCGGTGCGGGCCAGCGCCAGCGCGGCGCGTGGCCCGAGCGTCATCAGGAAGCCGGCACCCGCAGCGCCCATGAAGGCGCGCCTGTCGAGAAGCTGGCGCTGGGCCACCTGCGTCAGTCTCCGTCCTGGAAGGAGAAGCCGGCGGACAGGCCGATGGCACCCCCCAGTTCGTCATTGAAGCGCAGGATGAGATCCTTGCCGGCGACAAGCAGGTATTCCATCTGCCCGCGTCCCTTCGCATCGGCCGTCAACGCCTCGATGTCCGGGTCGGCGGCATTGGAAACACGCTCCATGTTGGCCATCAGGAAATGGATGCTGTCCACCGTTCCGAGTTGGTCCCGGCCCAGAAGCGCACCCATGCCGGATGCATCGAACAGGGTGCGCAACCCGTCGATATTGCCGGAAATCATCGTGAAGGTGCTGCCGCTGCGCCAGAACAATGCCTGCCTGGGGATCGGCGCCTTGTCGGAACCCCGGTAGAAGCCTTCGATGCGCTGGTCGCGCACTGCTTCCGCGCCATGCACGAGCAAGCCGAGCAGACCGGTTGCCGCTTCCTCGACGCTGCGGAACTGGGGGTTCTCAGCCCCCGGCCGCGTCCAGACCGCCGCGATCCCATCCGGCGCGGCCCAGGCCTCGTCCAACTGCCGCGCGATCCTGGCGACATTGTCCGCAACAGCGACGCCGTAGCGGCAGCGATACGGCTCCGTCTGCGTCGCGAGGCCGTCCGAGCCGGTGCCGAAGAGGACGAACTCCAGCGCGCCCAAACCCTGCACGGCGACGCTCTTGCCTTCAAGGGCGCCGACCGCCAGCACGGACGCATCCTGTTCGGCAAGGAGCGCCTGCACCTGCCGCAGACCCAGCCCCTTGCGGTCCGGATAATAGAGGATCCGCTCGAAGCGGTTGTCCTGCAGCACCGGTCCCGCCCGGACGATCTCGATCCGGGCCCATTGCGCGGCCGTCGCCTTGAAGGCGGCCCGCGCGGAATCGAGCGTTGTCGCGGACGGCGCATCGCACAGCGCGCGCAGGCCGGCGCCGAGCCGCTCCGTGCTGTCGGAAAAGGCTGCGTAACCCGGCCGGATCGCGCCATCGACCGCCTTTTCCAGGATGGCGACGACCGTTTCCGGGACAAGCGGCGGCGGCGGGGCGCTTGCCCCCTCCTGGGCGCTGGCGGCCGTCGATATGAAGGCCAGCAGGGCGACGGCGTGAAGAAGGCGCATCACAGGGACTCCAAAAAGCGAAGAAGGGCCGCACGATCGTCTGACGGCATGGCGGCGAAGGCGTCACGTGCGGTGGCGGCCTCGCCCCCGTGCCACAGGATCGCCTCGGTCAGGTTGCGGGCCCGTCCGTCATGCAGGAAGAAGCTGTGGCCGCTGACCGTTTCGGTCAGGCCGACGCCCCATAAGGGTGGCGTGCGCCATTCCCGGCCGCTCGCCATGCCGACCTGTTGCCCGTCCGCGAGCCCGTCGCCCATATCGTGCAGCAGGAAGTCGGAGTAGGGCCAGATCAGCTGGAATGCCTGCGCCTTGTTGTCGGCCTGCCGGCTGGTGACGAATTTCGGCACATGGCAGGCCGGGCATCCGCTGTCGTAGAACAGGTGCTTGCCTTGCAGGACGGTCGGATCGTCGACATCGCGGCGGCGCGGCACGGCAAGGTTCTTGGAATAGAAGGTTACCAGGTCCATGACGGGATCGGGGGCTTCCGTATCGCCCAGGCGTGGCTGGACGCCATCCGGCATCGCGATGCAGGCGGGTTGGCGCTCGGAACAGTCGCCGTGGCTGCGTGGCACATCCGGCGTGGATATGCCGATATCGCCGGCAAAGGCACTGGCCGCCTGGTCGCGGATCGAGCCGTTCTGCGCCTTCCATCCGAAACGCCCAAGCACGATCTCTTCGTTGCGGTGATCGCGGACGATGGCGGGGCGGCCCGAAATGCCATCGCCGTCGGCATCGTCCGGATCGGCATGGGCCAGGATATCCCCCGCCGCTATGGCCTCGATCAGCCCCATCCCGATCATCGGATTGGCGATGCGCGGGGACAGTGTCGTGCCGTCGGCGAGCGGCCCATAGGCAAGGCCGGCGACAGAATATGCAGGGCGTCGCAGGGAGGCGGTTTCGCCGTCGGCGAAGCGGAACGGCTCCTGTTCGTAGGAGACCTGCATGCTGCCTTCCGCCGGCAGGCCCGGCACGGCGAACTCCTGCAACTGCTCGCCATAAACGGGGTCGGGGACGTTGAGGCGCCGGTACTCGGCGACGTCCCGCCGTTCCTGCGCGGTGCCTGGCGGACCGGCGAGGCGCAGGAACATCGACAACGTCTCGCCGCCTTCGGGCGGCTTGCCGCGTCCATCCTTGAGATGGCAGCTCTGGCAGGAGCGCGCGTTGAAGAAGGGCCCCAGTCCGTCCGATGCCTGCGTGGAGGAGGGGGCGGACACCCAGAATTTCCGGAACAGCGCGTTGCCGAGCTTGAACTGCTCCTCCTCCTCGAAGGTGATGTTGGTGGAGAAGTGCGAGAAGGAGTCGGCATTGATCGGTGCCGTCGTCGTGCCGGCCCCGCCCGACATCGCCTCGAACCGCTCCGGCCTGGTGAAATCCTTCGTCGGGCGGGTCACCGCCTCGATGCGCGCCCTGTCCTTTGCGGACACGTCGCTCCGTTCGGGAAACAGGGGCAGGCCGGGCCGCGCAGGCGCGGCTGCGGCCAGCACGAGCCAGGCGGCGAAAGGGCAGGCGACAAGGGCGACGATACGGCGCATGGCGATGGCTGGCGACCGATTGGGCCCCGCGGCCTATTCGAAGACCGCGTCCGGATTATCGAGGCTGTCCGATCCTTCGATCTCGACCTGGCCGAGATCCACGGCCGCGACGACACGCTCGATGCTGCGGGTCTGGTCTATAAGCCCGTCGATGGCCGCCTGCACGGCCGCGTTGCCGGCTTCGTTGCCCTCGCCGATCATCTGGTCGTAAGCTTCCCCGCCCTCGGCGCGGGCAGCCATGGCATTCATGGCCGCCAGCGTGACGTCGAGCTTGCCGCGCATCTCCGCGTCCAGTGCCGGGTCCTTCGCCGTGACGAGGTCGGAGATCGACGGCCCGGTCATCTGTGTGCCGTCCACGCGCGTATAGCGGCCGGTATAGGCCGAGGCGATGCCGACGGCGTCGTTGAGGTGCGAGGCGTGGGTATTGTCGGAGAAGCAGTCATGCTCTTCTTCCGGGTCGTGGAGGATCAGGCCAAGCTTCATCCGCTCGCCGGCCAACTCGCCATAGGACAGCGAGCCCATGCCCGTCAGCGCCGCGCGCAGACCGACCTTCGGGTCGCCCATGACGACGCTTTCCGCCGCGCCCCCCGGCTGCCAGTTGGCCACCATCTCTTCCAGGTCGGCCACCAGGAGGTCCGTTGCGGCCTTCAGATAGGCGGCGCGCCGGTCGCAATTGCCATGCGTGCAGTTGGCCGGGTCGTAATCGGTGTACGGGCGGTTGCCGGCGCCGGGGCCGGTCCCGTTCAGATCCTGTCCCCACAGCAGAAATTCGATCGCGTGATAGCCGGTGGCGACGTTGGCCTCCACTTCGCCCGCTTCCTGCAGGCCGGCGATGCTGTCCGGGGTCAGCTCGCTCATGTCCAGCGTCTCGCCGTTGATCGTCGCCGATGGATTGGCGATGACGTCGGCGACGTAATAGGGGTTGCTGTCGCTTTCCGTGCCGTAGGCGGGATCGACATAGTCGATCAACCCCTCATCCAGCGGCCACGCGTTGACCCGGCCTTCCCATGCATCCACGACGGGATTGCCGAAGCGGTACACCTCGGATTGCTGATATGGAATGCGGGAAGCCTTCCAGGCGCTGCGCGCTGCGTCCAGCGTTTCCTGGGAGGGCCTGGCGATCAGCACGTCCACCGCGGCGTCGAGCGCCTTGGCGGTCGTGAGCGAGTCCTCGTACTTGGCGAGGGCCATGTCGGCGTAATGCCGTATGACGGCCTGCGGCTCGGGCGCCGCGGCGCCGGACTGGGTCGCGAATGCCAGAATGCAGATCGCCGAAACAGCGGACAAGGAATGTTTGCGCGCCAATGCCGCCTCCTCACGAACGAGCCCGGGATCGCGGGCGCCGGAGCTCTGCTAATGGCGCAATCACAAACTTGTGTCAATTCATCATAAATATAGAACTATTCCAGAATCGACATGGGGGCTCAGCGAAACCGTGCGGCGTGCAAGGCTTTGAGCCGCGCGACGGTGTCGGCGTCGATGGGCGGAGGCTGCGTCACTTCGATCCAGGCGTCGATGTAATGCTCGGGCGCATAGAGATGGCCGTATCCGATGGGGGCCGTCGTCGCCAGCATCATGTCGGCTGCCAGTTGCAGGCCGGTGACGATGGGAAACCAGCGCAGCGCCGGGCTGACATCCGGTCCGCGCGGCGCCTTCATCCAGTCCGGCTCGCGGTAGAAGCTGGAGGGTGCGAAAAAGGTGACCGGATCGCTCGCATATTGCAGGTAGACGATCCGGATGGGTCCCCACGGCGCGCTGGCCGCATGGAGATTGTTTGCCTGTGCGGTGAAGCGGATGATCGAGCCATCGCGGAAGCGCGGCAACCATTCGGGCGTGCCCGGCACGCGCGCATCCGTCGCCATCCGCCAGGTGCGGCTGGTGAAGGGCGGGCCGGACCAGAGAGCGCCGTCGAAGGGGTCCGCGACGACTTCGTAGAGGTCGGTCGACAGTTCGGAGTTCATCGCCCCGAGGCTGAGGCCGTAGAGATAGAGGCGCGGGCGTTCTCCGGGCGGCAGGCCCGTCCAGTGCGCATAGACTTTCTGGAACAGGGCCCGTCCCGCCTCGGCTCCGTAGCCGGGCTCCACCATCAGCGACAGCCAGCTCGTGAGGTAGGAATATTGCAGGGCGACGGAGGCGATGTCGCCCCGATGCAAATATTCCAGCGTGTCGGCGCCGGCCGGGTCGATCCAGCCGGTGCCGGTGGGCACGATCACCACGAGCGCCGATCGCTCGAAGGCACCCACGCGCAGCATCTCCTGCAGGGCAAGGGTTGCCCGCTCCTCGACGGTCTCGCGTGAGTTCAATCCCAC
The DNA here is from genome assembly GCF_014844055.1 of Aureimonas sp. OT7. NCBI lineage: Bacteria > Pseudomonadati > Pseudomonadota > Alphaproteobacteria > Hyphomicrobiales > Aurantimonadaceae > Aureimonas > Aureimonas sp. OT7. The sequence continues at coordinate 284,202 of NZ_CP062167.1, read as the reverse complement.
ATAGACGCGGATGGGGTCTTGCGCCAGCGCGCCGAAGAAATCGCCGATCTCGGCCGCCCGTGGCCCGCTTGCGATGTATTCGCGGCCGCGCGCGCCGAGGCTTTCCCACGACACGAGCGATTGGGCGCTGCCGGTGCGGAAGGGGTCGTCCGGTGGGGCGCTTTCGGCATCGATATGGGAATCCAGCTCGCGGAACGAGCTGTCGGCAAGACGCAGCGCCTGATGGAAGATGACCCCGTTGAAGACGTACCAGAAGGCGAAGACCGTCAGGCCTGTGGCCAGCACCTGGGCGACCCTTGGCGGCAGGAGCCGCTTGAGGCGGGCCCGCAGCAGCCGCATGATGACGCCGAACAGGCGCGCCAGCGCAAGCAGCGCAAGGAAGACGAGCAGCCCCACCGCCCCGACCTGCAGCGGATGCGCGGTGTCGAGCGGCTCCAGCCCCATCACCTGACGAACCGAATTCTGCCATTCGGCGGCTTTCCACAGCGTCAGGGCGACGGCCGGCAGGGCCAGCACGCCTCCGGCGATGCGGAGCGCCCGGGCGTGCCTGTGCTCCGGCTCCGGCAGTTGCAGGTAGGCCCAAAGCCAGTGGATGAAGACCCCGACGGCATAACCGGCAGCAAAGGAGGCACCCGACAGCGCCCCCTGCACGAGCGGTCCGCGCGGCAGGAGGCTCGGGGTCAGGGATGCGGCAAAGAACAGGAGGCCGAGCACGATCCCGGGCATGGAAAGGCCCAGCCTTCGCCAGCGCCACCGGGATTGCTCGCTGTGAACCGCCATGCGCGCCTCCGTTTCGGTCAGCCGGCGGCGTCAACGCGCGCAAGCGCAGCCTGACGCATCTGGCTCAGTGTCTGGCGCGGTGTCAGCGCCTCGACATCGATGACGAGTTCGATCAGGGCGCCGCCCGGCGCCGACGCGGCGCGTTCGAAGGCGGAGGCGAAATCGCTTGTGTGACTGACGCGCTCGCCGTGGAAACCGAATGCCTCGGCAAGCTGGACGAAGTCGGGGTTGGCAAGGTCCGTCGCGGAGACGCGACCGGGAAAGGTCCGCTCCTGGTGCATCCGGATGGTGCCGTAGCTGCCATTGTTGAGAACCAGAACGATCGGCGCGGCGCCGGCCTGGCGCGCCGTCGCCAGTTCCTGGCAGTTCATCTGGATGTCGCCGTCGCCGGCAAAGCAGACCACGGTGCGCCCGGGTGCTTCCAGCTTAGCTGCAATGGCTGCCGGCAGGCCATAGCCCATGGCGCCGCTTTGTGGCGCCAGCAGACGGGCCCCGGCGGGCAGCGGAAAGTAACGGCCGGGCCAGGTGGCGAAATTGCCCGCTCCGTTGGTCAGGATCACGTCCGGCGGCAGCACGGAACGCAGATGCTCCATCACGCGGCCCATGTCGACGCTGCCGGGCTGCTCGGGGCAGGCGAGCGCGGCCTCGTAGGCGGCGCGGCCCTCCTGCGTCCAGCCCGTCTGCCGCGCCCCACCGCAGGGAAGGTCGGCAAGCGCGGCAAACAGGGCGTTGGGCCCGGACTGCACAGGCATGTCGGCCTGATAGATCTTGCCGATCTCGGCATCCGATGCATGAGCGTGAATCAGGTACTGGCGCGTGTTCGGCGCGTCGAAGAGGCTGTAATCGCCGGTGGTCATCTCGCCGAAGCGTATGCCTGCGGCCAGGATCACGTCGGCCTCGCGGATCATGCGGGCCACATGCGGGGCCATGGCTATGCCGGCCTCTCCGATGTAGTGCGGCGCGCCGTTGTCGATGAGGTCGTTGAACCGGAACGCGGTCGCCACGGGAATGCCCGCTGCGCGCGCCACCTGATCCAGCGCCATGCGCCCGTCCGTCGTCCAGCCGCCGCCCCCGGCCAGGATCAGCGGCCGGCTCGCGCCGGCCAGCCTGTCGGCGATCGCCCGCGCGCCGGCCGAGGACGGGGCAGGCTCCGGAACCTGCACCTTGCGCGCCGGCTCCGCGTGGCTCGTTGCGGCCAGGACATCTTCCGGCAGCGCCACGACCACCGGGCCGGGGCGCCCGGAAAGCGCCGTGGCGAAGGCGCGCGCAACGATTTCGGGTATGCGGTCGACCTGCTCGATCTCGACCGCCCATTTGGCCAGCGAGCCGAAGACCGCGCGGTAATCGACCTCCTGGAATGCTTCGCGACCGCGCACATCCAGCGGAATCTGGCCGACGAAAAGGATCATCGGCGTCGAGGCCTGGCGGGCGGCATGGACGCCGATGGCGGCGTTGGTCGCCCCTGGCCCGCGGGTCACGAAGGCGATGCCCGGTTGTCCCGTCAACTTGCCATGCGCTTCGGCCATGAAGCTGGCGCCGCCCTCGTTGCGGGCATTGACGAAGGAAATCGACGGTTGGCAATCGTAGAGCGCGTCGAGCACGGCGAGATAGCTTTCGCCCGGAACTCCGAAAACGCGCCGGACGCCTTGCGCCGCAAGACAGTCCACCAACAAACGACCACCCGTTCTCGCCATGCGTCGTGCCTACCCCCTCTTGCCCGCTGCACCGGCAGTTTATGCGTCTGCCGGGCAACGGAGACAAGGTTTGAATTCGCTGCGCGTTGTTCTAAACCGGATCGAGGCCGGAGCGGGGAGGAAACATGCGCGCCATACTGGAACAGCTCGATGCACGGCGTGCCCAGGCGCGGGCGGGCGGTGGCGAAAGGCGTGTCGCGGCGCAGCACGCCAAGGGCAAGCTGACGGCGCGCGAGCGCCTGGATATCCTGCTCGACGAAAACTCCTTCGAGGAGTTCGACATGTATGTCACCCACCGCGCCACCGATTTCGGCATGGCGGCGCAGAAGGTGCCGGGCGATGGCGTCGTGACCGGCTGGGGCACGATCAACGGCCGTCTCACCTATGTGTTTGCGCAGGATTTCACCGTGCTGGGCGGCTCCCTTTCGGAAACGCACGCGCAGAAGATCTGCAAGATCATGGACATGGCGATGCGCAATGGTGCGCCCGTCATCGGTCTCAACGATTCCGGCGGGGCGCGCATCCAGGAGGGCGTCGCGTCTCTCGCAGGCTATGCGGAGGTGTTCCGCCGCAATGCCGAGGCCTCGGGCGTCGTGCCGCAGCTATCCCTCGTCATGGGGCCGTGTGCCGGCGGCGCGGTCTATTCCCCGGCGATGACCGACTTCATCTTCATGGTGCGCGATTCCTCCTACATGTTCGTCACCGGGCCGGACGTGGTGAAGACCGTGACGAACGAAACCGTCACCGCGGAAGAGCTGGGCGGCGCCTCCACGCACACCCGCAAATCCTCGGTCGCCGACGCGGCCTTCGAAAACGACGTCGAGGCCCTGGAGGCGACGCGCCGCTTCTTCGACTTCCTGCCGTTGAACAATCGGCAGGCGCCGCCCGAGCGCCCGTCGACCGATGATCCGGCCCGGCTGGAAATGCGGCTCGACACGCTGGTTCCCGACAATGCGGCCAAGCCCTACGACATGCGGGAGCTGGTGCTGGCGCTGGCCGACGAGGGCGACTTCTTCGAGTTGCAGGCCGACTTCGCCCGCAACATCCTGATCGGCTTCATCCGGCTGGAGGGACGGACGGTCGGCGTCGTCGCCAACCAGCCGATGGTGCTGGCCGGTTGCCTGGACATCGACGCATCGCGCAAGGCAGCCCGCTTCGTGCGGTTCTGCGATGCCTTCTCCATCCCCATCCTGACATTGGTGGACGTGCCGGGCTTCCTGCCGGGGACCGCGCAGGAACATGGCGGCGTGATCAAGCACGGCGCCAAGCTGCTCTTCGCCTATTCCGAGGCGACCGTGCCCATGGTGACGCTGATTACGCGCAAGGCCTATGGCGGGGCCTACGACGTCATGGCATCCAAGCATATCGGAGCGGATATCAACTACGCCTGGCCGACCGCCGAGATCGCCGTGATGGGCGCCAAGGGCGCGGCCGAGATCCTGTATCGCTCGGAGCTCAAGGACCCGGAGGCCATCGCCCGACGGACGCAGGAGTACGAGGAGCGGTTCGCCAATCCCTTCGTCGCGGCCGAACGCGGCTTCGTGGATGAGGTCATCATGCCGCACTCCTCGCGCAGGAGGGTGGCGCGCGCCTTCGCCATGCTGCGCTCCAAGAAGCAGGAGCAGCCCTGGCGCAAGCACGACAACATTCCGCTCTGACGCTCTTCAGGCAGGCAGGAGCCGGCGCGCGGCCGGCGCGCGCTGCAGCGTCACCCGCTCTACCAGGCGGCGCTTCAGCGATCGTGGGGGAAGCTGCTCGGCGTCGCGCTCGAAGATCGAACCGGTCAGGCTGGGGTCGTCGCTGAGCGCCAGCGCCACGCCCCAGTGCGCCGAGACGGCCGGGTCGAGCCCGTCCGCCAGCCCCATCCGCGTCGCCAACTGGCCTGGCATCCAGTCGTTGATGACGATCCGCGGAAAGCGGTCGCAGACGTCGGCGATCAGGGCCCGCGTGAAGATCCGGGCCGCTCCCTTGGAGACGGAATAGGCCGAACTTCCCGGCAGCGGCGCAAGATCGGCGAATGTCGAGACGTTCAGTATCCGTCCATGGCCGGCCTCAGTCATGTCGGCAAGCGCCATCAGCGCGCAATTGACCATGCCGCCGAGGTTGACGGCCACGCAGTCCATGATGTGCGACGGCGGCTCGCTCAACAGGTCGCCTCTCGGATAGACCGCGGCGTTGTTGATCAGCCGCATCACCGGTCCCGCGACATCGCGCACATGGGCAAAAGCCGCCCGCGTGGCCGCTTCGTCGGCGACGTCGCAGGTGATGGGCAGGAACAGCTCGGGCCGTGCACACAGCCGCCGCGTTTCCTCCAGGGCGTCCGCGGTGCGGGCGAAACCGGCGACGCGCCGGCCCTTGCGGGTCAGTTCGGATGCCATGGCGCGGCCAAGGCCGACACCGGCCCCTGTCAGCACGACCACTTCGTGCGCGACTTCGCTCATCGCATGGATTCCTTGATCGAGTTGGCGACGCGCAAGGCGTTCGCGGCGATGGTGAGGCTTGGGTTGACCCCCATCGACGTCGGCATGAAGGAAGCGTCCGCAACCCAGAGATTGCGCATCCCGTGGACGCGGCAATCGCGGTCGACGACGCTGTCGGCGGCGGTTCTGCCCATGCACAGCGTGCCGCTGGGATGGCCGAAATTGGGCTCGGGCTCGTGCGTCAGGAATATGCTGCGCAGGCCGGGAACGGATCTGCGGATGAGCTGGCGGAAGCTTTGCCGGCGCTCCAGGAGTTCGGGCGCGAAGCCATACTCGATCTGGATGCGGCCCGACGCATCGACAGTCCGCACAACGCGATTGCTGCGGTAGGGAAGATCCTCCAGCAGGCCCACGAACATCTTGGCCTGTCCGAGAATCGGCGCGACGGCGGCCGCTATGGCGCTGGTCGCCTTGGCGCGGCCCGGCAGGGCGCGGAGCACCGAGCGGTCTCCCATCAATTTGAGATGGTGCGCGATGGCGCCGAAGCCGGCATTGAGGCCCATGGACTGGACCATGCCGTAGCGGACGCCGTCGCGGAAATAGAGATCCCGGAAGCCGACGGATTTGCTGGCCTCGGCATAAGCCTCGCTCCGTTTGGGAAAGAGGGCGAAAATCTCGTTGAGATGAAACATCAGATTGCGGCCGACCAGGTCGTGACGGTTCCCGACGCCGTCCGGCCAGACGTCCGAGACCGAGTCGAGCAGGAGCCGCGGCGACGACAGGGCCCCCGCCGCCAGCACGACATGCCGGCCCGTCAGCGTGACGGTGCGTCCGCGATGGCGTGCGACGACACCATTCACGGCATCGCTGCCCGCCTTCAGTTCCACCACCTCGCAGCGTTCGAGCACGGTGGCCTTGCCGGTGGCGATGGCCGGCTCCACCCCTGCCGACCGCCCGTCCATCTTGCATGGGCGCGGGCATTTGCGGCCGGCGCAATTCTGGCAGGTGGTGGGTTCGGCTATGGCCGAGTGGAGCTGGTACGGATGGAGACCGGCCGCCTGCATCCGGGTCATGATCGCCTTGTCGCCCTGCGAGGGCGGGGCGGGCAGTCTCACGTTCGGCGCCGGAAAGGCTTCGTCCGGTACAGGGCTGCCCTGTACGCGATACAGGCGTTGCGCCGCGTCGAACCAGGGCAGCATCTCGCGGAACGAGACTGGCCAGCCGCCGGTGGGATGCGGGTGGGCCTCGTCTTCGTCGAGATCGTGCGGCTCCGGTCGCTCCAGCGTCGCGGCATAGAAGACGGAGGTTCCACCGACGCCCGCGCCGAGCGGCGCATAGAAGTCGCGCCGCACCCCGGACAGATCCGCCGAGACCTTGTCCGGCCAGAAGCCGCGCACAAGGCGCTGCTCCGGATCGTCGAGGAAAATCGTGTCGAGCGGGGTCTCTTCGCGGCGGTAGCCTGCGGTCCCCTTTTCCAGGAAAAGGACGGACAGCCCGGATTCCGCCAGGCTGCGGCCGATCGTGCCGCCCCCGACACCGGACCCGATCACGATAATGTCCCAGACGTGTGAAACGACGTCGTCGTCCATGGCAGGAAAACCGCCCTCTGCGTAAGTTCCGGAAACGAGATATTGAAAATGAAATTGTGTATCGCTGCGGCTGTTCTTGCAGCCCGGCGCATCGATGAAAAGTGATCCTTTCGACGTAAGAGGGAGAGGCGGATGGCACAGACCTGTATCGTGGCGGGAGGCGGCCCGGCCGGGATGATGCTGGGCTACCTGATGGCCCGGGCCGGCGTCCACGTCACCGTCGTGGAGAAGCACCCGGATTTCCTGCGCGACTTCCGGGGCGACACGATCCACCCCTCGACGCTGGAGGTGATGCGCGAACTCGGGCTCATCGACGGGCTCCTGAAGCTGCCTCATACGCGAGCCGAAACCCTCAGTGCGGAGATCGCCGGGACCACCTTCCGCGTGGCGGATTTTTCGCGCCTTCCGGTGGCGACCCGCTACATCGCCTTCATGCCGCAATGGGATTTCCTGAACTACCTGTCTGGCGAGGCTTCGCGGCTGCCGTGCTTCCGGTTGATGATGGAAACCCAATCGGAAGCGTTGCTGGAAGAGGACGGGCGCGTCGTCGGCATCCGCGTGCGCACGCCTGAGGGCAGCCGCGACCTCCGGGCCGACCTGACGGTAGTGGCCGAAGGCCGCAACTCCATCCTGCGGGGATTGTCGGGCCTGAGGTCCCGTGCCTTCGGAGCCCCCAGCGACGTGCTGTGGTTTCGCCTGTCGCACCAGCCGGGCGATCCGGCCGAGACCATGGGCCATGCCGGGCCGCAGCAGGGCCTGGTGATGATCGACCGTGGGGACTACTGGCAATGCGGCTTCGTGGTCCGCAAGGGCAGCTTCGACGCGCATCGGGAAAAGGGGCTGGAAGCCTTCCGCGATGCGGTGCGCCAGCTCTCGCCGCTGCCGCCGGAGCGGCTGGACGAGGTGCGGAGCTGGGACGATGTCCATCTTTTGAGCGTGCGGATCGACCGGCTCGAAAAATGGTGGCGGCCGGGCCTCCTGTGCATCGGCGATGCCGCGCATGCGATGTCGCCCATCGGGGGCGTCGGGGTCAATCTCGCCATCCAGGATGCCGTGGCGGCAGCCAATATCCTGTCCGGCCCGCTTCTGGCGGGCATGATGGGCGACCGCGATCTGGCGGCCGTCCAGCGGCGGCGCGGCTTTCCGACGCGCGCCACGCAGAAGGTGCAGTTGATGATGCAAAGCGCGGCGGCACGGCGTCGCGCATCCGGGGACAAGGGCGGGCCCCCCGGCTTCCTGAAGGGGATCGCCCGGTGGCCGGTGCTGGCGCATGTCACGGGCCGGCTGATCGGCATGGGCTTTAGGCCCGAGCATGTTGCGCCGCAGATTCTGGCCGGTGTCAGGCCGACGGCCGATCGTTCATGAAAGGCGGCAGCTCCGCCTCGATCTCGGCGCGCATCGGCTCGAACGGTTCGGGCAGCATCAGGCGGGTGCCAAGGCTGTCGGGCGCCTCGTCGATACTAAAGCCGGGGGCGTCGGTCGCGATCTCGAACAGGACGTGACCCGGCTCGCGAAAATAGACCGAGCGGAAATATTTGCGCTCCTTCTGTTCCGTCGTCTGCAGCCCGAATTCGGCTGAAAGCCGCTTCACCATCGCGGCCTGCTCGTCGTCGTCGCGGGCGCGGAAGGCGATATGATGCACCGTTCCGCCGCCCGGCCGGGGCTTCAGGAAGCCGCCCACGGCCCGGATGTCGATGGTTCCGCCCTTCGGATTTCCGGGCAGGGTGTAGCGCGTGGTCGTATCCTCGGTCGCGCCGCGCTCGTAGCCGAACACCTCCGTCAGGATATCGGCGGTGGGCTGGGCTTCCTCCAGAAGCAGGCTCACCCCATGCAGACCCCGGATCGCATGATCCGCTGCGACCGGGCCGCCCGTATAGGCGGGCTCGGCCTCCATGCCGGGCACGCTGACGAGCGCAAGCCGTGTTCCGTGAACGTCGCGGAAGGGCAAGGCCGATTGGCCGAACCGCTTCTCGATGCTTTCGTGCACGACGCCCTTTTCCAGGAAGCGGTGTAGCCAGAAGCCGAGGGCGCCTTCCGGCACCCGGAAGACGGTTTCCTGGGTTTCGCCGACACCCAGCCGGCCGGGGGCGACGTGTTCCCAGGGGAAGAAGGTGATGAGGCTGCCGGGCGTACCCGCCTCATCCCCGTAGTAGAGATGGTAGGAGGACGGGTCATCGAAATTCACCGTCTGCTTCACCATGCGCAGCCCGAGGATATCCGTATAGAACTGGTGATTCTGGCGCGCCTGGCCGGCGATGATCGAAACATGGTGAAGGGGGCTTCCGGTCATTTCTACTCCGTCCGGTGTCATTGCAGCCAACCTATAGTATTTCACATGGGGTCAAGGTAAACCGCCTGGACGACGGGAGCGACGATGTCGACACGCAATCTCGATGCGCTGTTTCAGCCGCGCGCCATCGCCCTGATCGGCGCCAGCAACCGTTTCCGCTCCGTTGGCGAGGTGCTGGCGCGCAACCTGTTCGGCGCCGGCTTCAAGGGCCCGGTCATGCCGGTCAACCCGCACGAGAGCGCGATCCGCTCAACGGTCGCCTATCCCGATGTGCGCTCGCTGCCCGCCGCGCCCGACCTTGCCGTCATCGCGACCCCGGCGCCGGGCGTGCCGGAGCTGATCGGCCAGCTGGGGGAAGCCGGATGCCGGGCCGCCGTGGTGATCTCGTCCGGCTTCGAGGACGAGGCCTTGCGCGCCGATCTCCTGGAGGCGGCGCGGCCGCATACGCTGCGCATCGTCGGGCCCAATTGCATCGGCTTCATCTCGCCGCGCGCCGGCATCAACGCCAGCTTCGCACACCTCAGGCCCCGCAACGGCGATATCGCCTTCGTGAGCCAGTCGGGGGCCATCGCGACGGCGGTGCTGGACTGGGCGGACGTGCGCGGCATCGGCTTTTCGCATGTCGTGTCGGTGGGCGACATGTGCGACGTGGATCTGGGCGACCTGCTCGACTATCTGGCCGTCGATGGCCGCACGAAGTCCATCCTTCTCTTCGTCGAGACGGTGACCGAGGCGCGCAAGTTCATGTCCGCCGCACGGCTGGCGGCGCGCACCAAGCCCATCGTCGTCATCAAGGCCGGCCGGGCGCGCGGGCGAGCCGCCGCGGCGACGCATATGGAAGAGCTCGCCGATGCGGAGGACGTCTTCGCCGCGGCCTGCCGGCGGGCCGGCATGCTGCAGGTGGCCACGCTTCGCGAATTGTTCGAGGCGGTGGGCACCCTGGCATCCGGCATACGCCCGCGCGGCGACCGCCTGGCCATCCTGACCAATGGCGGCGGCGCGGCCATCCTGGCCGCCGACGCGGTGGAACGCCATGGCGGGCGGCTTGCGGAGCTGTCCGATGCCACGCGGGCGCGCCTGTCGGGTGTCCTTCCAAACAACTGGCGGCAGGGCGACCCCGTCGACATGCTGCGCGAAGCCGACGACGCGCGCTATGCCGACGCGCTGTCCGCCTTGCTCGACGATGATGGGCAGGACGCCGTCCTTGTGATGAACTGCCCGACGGCCATCGCCGACGGAGTCGAGGCCGCCCGCGCCACGATCCGGACGCTGGATGCGACCCGCAACCGGCCCGTCGTCACATGCTGGCTGGGCGAGCGCGCCGCACGCGATTCGCGCCGGCTCTTCGCCGAACGGGGCGTGCCGACCTACGATACGCCGGACGAGGCGGTGCGCGCCTTCATGCAGCTCGTCAATTATCGCCACAACCAGGACATGCTCATGGAAACACCGCCCGCTTTGGTGGCAGAGCGGGTGGACAGGGACGCGGCCGCTGCGGTGATCGCGGGCGCGCTGCGTGCCGGCCGCCCGGTGCTGAGCGCGCCCGAGGCCCTGGCATTCCTGGCGGCCTACGGCATTCCGACGGCGGCGACGGGCACTGCGCCGGACCCGGAGATGGCGGCGGAAATCGCCGCGCGGATCGGCTTTCCGGTGGTGCTGAAGATCCTGTCGGACGATATCGTGCACAAATCCGATGTCGGGGGCGTGCGGCTGGAGCTGGATAGCGCCGAGTCGGTGCGCGACGCGGCCCTGCACATGCTGAAGCGGGTTGCCGAGTTTCGTCCCGACGCGCGGATCGAGGGCTTCTCCGTCCAGAAGATGATCCGCCGCCATGGTGCCCACGAGGTGATCGTCGGCGTCGGCCTCGACGCCGTCTTCGGGCCGGTGCTGGTGGTCGGGCAGGGTGGTACGGCGGCGGAGGTGATCCGCGACCGGGCCATCGGCCTGCCGCCGCTCAACATGCTGCTGGCGCGCGAAATGATCGGCCGAACGCGCATCGCGCGGCTGATGGGCGGCGAAGTGGGCCAGCTTGCGACGACACTGGTGAAGCTGTCGCAGATGCTGGTGGATCATCCGGAACTGGTGGAGCTGGATATCAACCCCCTTCTGGCGGATGGCAACGGCATCGTCGCGCTGGATGCGCGCATCGCCGTGCGTGCCGCCTCGGGTGCGGGGTCGGCGCGCTTTGCCATCCTGCCATACCCGCAGGAGCTGGAGGAAACGGTGACGCTGCGGGGCGGACGCGCGTTCGAGCTCGCGCCGATCCGCCCGGAAGACGAAAATGCGCTCATCGACATGCTGTCGCGCAGCGCGCCCGAGGATATCCGGCTGCGCTTCTTCGCGCCGATCCGAAACATCGGGCACACCTTTGCGGCCCGCCTTACGCAAATCGACTACAGCCGCGAAATGGCCTTCGTGGCCCGGGAGGCCGGCGACCCGGAGAGCGCCATTCTGGGCGCGGCCCGCATCGTGACGGACGCGGAAGGCATCGAGGGAGAGTTCGGCATCATGGTCCGCTCCGACCAGAAGGGCAAAGGCCTCGGCTACGCGCTGATGCAGAAGATCCTGTCCTATGCCCGGGCACGGGGCATGCGCCGCGTCTTCGCCGAAGTGCTGGCCGAGAACACCTCTATGCTGGCGCTTGCGCAGGAACTGGGCTTCGTCCGCCAGCCGCCGGGCGAAGACATGACGATCCGCCATGTCGAGCTGGAGCTCGATCGCTGATAGCCGGTTGCGAGGGCAATCGAATTCACATCCGCAGCTTCGGCCCTTAATAGACCATCATCGCAGGGCACTGTCCCGTGCATCCCGAATCCCTTATCCGGCACTTTTCCTGATGGCCCGTTCGCGTAAGTTCCTCATCAGCCTCGTCCTCGTCGCCCTCGTGGCGGGCGTCGCCTATGTCGCAATCGACGGGCAGGAGCCCGCCGCCGGCGGGACGGCCACCCAGACGGCCGAGCGCCCGCTGGAGCTTTCTCCGGTCGAGGTGGCTCTCGTCGAAAGCCAGACCATCGCCGCCGATCTGCGGATCACCGGGACGCTCCGGCCGGCACGCCGCACCATCATCGCGGCGCAGGTGTCGGGCACGATCGAGGATGTCGCGGTGAAGATCGGGCAATCCGTTGAGCAGGACGACGTGCTGCTGCAATTCGACCTCGTTCCCCTGGAGAGCACGCTGGCGGCGCGTCGTGCCTCGCGCGATGCGATGCAGGCGCAGCTTCGACAGGCGCAGGCGGTTCTGGCGCGCAGCGCCCGGCTTGGGCTCAGCGGCATCTCGTCCGAGGCGGTGCGGCTGGAGGCGGAGGCCAACGTGGCCAACCTCGAGGCCCAGTTGCGCGGGCTCGACGCGGAAGTTGCGGATGCGGATCGCAACCTGGCGGACGGCACGGTGCGGGCACCCTTTGCCGGCGTCATATCCGAGCGCCGGGTCGAGCCGGGGCAGACCGTCGCCATCAATACCGAGCTGCTCTCGATGGTGGACCTCGACATCATCGAAGTGGAAGCCGGCGTGCCGGCCGGCAGCGTCGCCGACGTGCGGCCCGGACAAATCGCCCGGCTGACCATCAACGGCCTGCCCGCCCGGACCTTCGAGGCACGGGTCGTGCGCATCGCGCCGACCGCCGTGGAAGGCTCGCGCACGGTCCGCGTCTATCTGGAACTGCCCAACGAGGACGGGCTCCTGAGGGGCGGGATGTTCGCCACGGGCACCCTCGACACGGGCAGCCGCAGCGACGTCATCGCCCTGCCGGAAACCGCCCTGCGGCGCGACGAAGCCGGTGAGTTCGTCCTGAAGGTCGTCGACGGCCGGCTGGTCCGCCAGGCCGTGACGGTGGATCCCGTGCCGCCCCGGCAGGGGCTTCTGGCCTTCACCGAAGGCCTGGCGCCGGGCGATACGGTGGTCGTCGCGCCGCTGCCGGCGCTGAAGGCCGACACCGCCATCGAAATCGGGGCCTGACACCGCATGTTCCTGACCCGCGTCAGCGTCGGCCATCCCGTCTTCGCCACCATGATGATGCTGGCCATCCTGGTGGTCGGCCTGTTCTCGTTCAACCGGCTGGGGGTCGACCTGTTTCCGGAGGTCGACCTGCCGGTCGTGGTGGTTGTCACCGCCTATGAGGGCGCCTCGCCCGAAACGGTGGAAAGCGAGGTGACGCGGCGCATCGAGACCGAAGTCAACACGATCGGCGGCATCGATACCATCACCTCCGACAGCTACGAGGGGCGCTCCGTCGTCGTCATCCAGTTCGACCTCGACGTCGACTCGCGCGCGGCGGCGCAGGAGGTGCGTGACCGGGTGGCACGGCTGGACGCCGTCTTCCCGGACGAGGTCGATACCCCGCAGGTGACGCGCTTCAACCCCGACGACCAGCCGATTCTGTCGGTCGCGGTCTTTTCGGACAGCCGCAGCCTGCCGGAAATGACGACGCTGGCCGACAAGGTGATCGTCAACCGCCTCAGCGTGCTTCCCGGCGTCGGACAGGTGACCATCGTCGGCGGCAGCCCGCGCCAGGTCCTCGTTCTGATGGACCCCGAGCGGCTGGAGGCCTACGGCATTTCGGTATCGACGGTCATGGCGGCGATACGCCGCGAAAACCAGGACCGGGCCGCCGGCACGCTGATCTCGGGCATCGGGCAGCGCATCGTGACGGTGGAGGGCCGGCTTTCCGATGTCACCGATTTTCCGCAGATCATCGTCGCGCAGGACAATGGCTATCCGATCTATCTGTCGGATGTAGCCGAAGTGGTGGACGGCGGGGCCGAGCTGACCAGCGCCGCCAGCTACAACGGCGTCCGCGCGCTGGGCGTCGACGTGGTGAAGGTGCAGGGCGCCAACACGGTGGCCGTGGCCGAGGCTCTTCGGTCCGAAGTCGACGTGCTGGCGCGCGAGCTGTCGCCCGAGGGCCTGACGCTGACGGTCAGCCGCGACAATTCGCGGCCCATCGCGCTTCAGGCGGCGGAGGTACAGCGCACGCTCATCGAGGGTGGCGTGCTGACGGTGCTGATCGTCTTCCTGTTCCTCAATTCCTGGCGCTCGACCGTCATCACCGGCCTGACGCTGCCGATCTCCGTCATCGGCACGTTCGCCGTCATGTATTTCCTGGGGTTCACGCTCAACACCATGACGCTGATGGCCCTGTCGCTGTCCATCGGCATTCTGATCGACGACGCCATCGTGGTGCGGGAAAACATCACGCGGCACCTGAACATGGGCAAGAGCCACAAGCAGGCGGCGCTGGACGGCACCAACGAGATCGGCCTCGCCGTCGTAGCGACGACCCTGTGCATCGTCGCCGTGTTCCTTCCCGTCGCCTTCATGGGCGGCATCATCGGCCGGTTCTTCCTGCAGTTCGGCGTCACCGTCTCGGTTGCGGTCCTCATCTCGCTGTTCGTCGCCTTTACGCTCGATCCGATGTTGTCGAGCGTCTGGTACGACCCGGCGACGGCGCCCAATGCGAAACGCGGTCTGCTGGGCCGCCTGGTGGCGCGTTTCGACCGTGCCTTCGAAGGACTGGCGGTGCGCTACAAGTCGGTCATCCACTGGAGTTTCCGGCATCGCTACCTGACGGTATTTGCTGCAGTCGCCATTTTCGTCGGCAGCCTCATGCTGGTGCCGCGGATCGGCGGCGAGTTCCTGCCGCCGAGCGACAATGGTGAGTTCTCGGTCTATGTGGAGGGTCCGCAGGGCTCATCGCTCGACTACATGGGCATCAAGGTGCGGCAGGTGGAGGCCGCGCTGCGCGAGTTTCCAGAGGTTCAGAGCTTCTATTCCACCATCAACGCCGGCGGTGCGCGCGGCGTCAATGCCGCCAATGTGGCCGTGCAACTGGTGCCGGCGCGCGATCGATCCATCTCCACCAGCGCCATCGCGGAGCCCATCCGCCACCGCCTGTCCTCCGTGGCGGGCCTCGAGGTTTCGGTGAACCAGAGCTCGATGGGCGACGGTGGCGGGGGCGCCGCTTCCAAACCCCTTCAGGTGTCGGTTCTGGGCGACGGGCCGGAGGAGCTTCGGCGCATTTCGGACGAGATCAAGACACGGCTGCAGGCGATACCGGGCGCGGTCGAGGTGGAATCCTCGATCGACAACGAAAAGCCGACCTATGCCATCCGGGTCCGGCGCGAGGCGGCCAGCGACCTTGGCGTATCCATCGAGGCCGTGGGTGAAACGCTGCGGCCGCTGATCGCGGGCGACGCCATATCGGTCTGGAATGCGCCGGACGGCGAAAGCTACGACGTCGTGGTGCGGCTGCCGCGCGAGGGCCGGGAGGTCGCCGACCAGCTTCGCAACCTGTCGCTGACCACAGGGCGTACCGGCGAGGACGGGCGGCCGACGACCGTTCTCCTGTCGCAGGTGGCGGACGTTATCGAAAGCGTCGCACCGGAATCGATCACCCGCAAGGACCTCTCGCGGGAAATCCGCATCTCGGCCAATGTGCAGGGCAGGGCGCTGGGCGACGTCACCGCCGATCTGACGCGCGAGATCGCGGCCGTCGACGTGCCGGCGGGATACCGGATCGTCTTCGGCGGCGAGGCCGAGGACATGGCCGAAAGCATGGGCTATGCGGTGGAGGCGCTGTCGCTGGCGGTGATCTTCATCTACCTGATCCTCGCCTCCCAGTTCGGCTCCTTCATCCAGCCGCTCGCCATCATGATGACGCTGCCGCTGTCGCTCATCGGCGTGCTCGTCGGCCTGCTGGTGACGGGCTCTACGCTCAACATCTTCTCGATCATCGGTTTCATCATGCTGATGGGCCTCGTCACCAAGAACGCGATCCTGCTGGTGGATTACTCCAACCAGGGGCGCGCGCGCGGACTGTCGCTGCGCGACAGCCTTGCCGAGGCGGGTGCGGTACGGCTGCGCCCCATCGTCATGACCACGCTGGCGATGATCTTCGGCATGCTGCCGCTGGCGCTGGGCCTCGGCGAAGGAGGGGAGCAACGCGCGCCGATGGCCCATGCAGTGATCGGCGGGCTGATCTCGTCCACGGTGCTGACGCTGATCTTCGTGCCGGTCATCCTGACCTTCCTGGATGGCCTGGCGCGCCGCGTCTCGAAACGTCTGCCGAAGGCGCCGGACGAGCAGCACGCCACGGGGGCGTAAGCCCCCGCCAGCGCCGGCCGCTTCCTATCGGGGCTTCGAAGCGAGGCGCTCCGCGTCCAGAAGGGCGCGCTTGCGCTCGACCCCCCAGCGATAGCCGGAGATGTCGCCATCGCCGCGGACCACGCGGTGGCAGGGTATTGCGACCGCGATACCATTGCCGGCACAGGCCCGTGCCACGGCCCGCGCCGATCCGGGGCGGCCGATCCGCTCGGCAAGCCCGGCATAGCTGACCGTCTCCCCGGCGGGAATCCGCATCAGAGCCTGCCAGACACGCTCCTGGAAGGCAGTACCCCTGATATCCAGCGGCAGGCCTTCGCTGGTCGAGCCCGGCGCATCCACAAGGGCGACGACACGCGCGACGAGATCGGCAAAGGCCGCGTCTCCGGCGGCCAGTTCGGCGCCGGGAAACCGCGCGGCAAGCCGCTGGAGCAACAGGGGCTCTTCTCCGAACTCGATCATGCAGATGCCGCGCGCAGTCGCCGCCACCAGCAGCGGGCCCAGGCTGGAGCGCGCCATAGCGTGGACGATACGCTCGCCCCTGGCGCCCCGAAGAAAGCTTCGCGGCGTCATGCCCAGCCCGTCGCCGTCATCATAGGCGCGCGAGCTGGCGCCATAGCCGGCCGCGTAGATGGCATCCGTCACCGATGCGGCGCCGGCAAGGCCGTCGCGCAGCCGCAGCTTGCGGCGTGCCTTCGCATATTGCTTCGGCGTCAGCCCGATACGATCCTTGAACAGCCGTTGGAAATGGAAGGGGCTGTAGCCCGCCGCCGCCGACAACTGCGCCAGGGTCGGCTCTGTCTCGGCAGCCTCGATGTGCTGGCAGGCCGCAGCGACCATGTCGTCCAGTGCGGCATCGGGCCGGGTTTCGTGCGGGCGGCAGCGAAGGCAGGCCCGGAAGCCGGCCGCCTCGGCGGCCGAAGCGTCCGGGTGGAAGGACACATTCTCGCGCCGCTTCGGGCGCGAGGCGCAGGACGGGCGGCAGTAGACGCCGGTCGTGCGGACGGCATAGACGAAGCGGCCGTCGAAGGCTGCGTCGCGCATCTTCACGGCCTGCCAGAATTGATCGTCGTCACGTGACAACATGGCGGTCTCCTTGCGGGGCAGGATAGCCCCTTCGATCGTCGACTGCCATGAGAATGCCGGCCCGGCCTTCGCGCCGCATCCCGGTTCTTGCGGTCCTATCCGCGTTCGTCGGAGATAACCTTGCCGTCCTGCGGCAGCGTGCCGGGCGCGACGATGGAGACCGCACCCTTGAGCTTCGTCACATCGGCAAGCGTCTCGCGCAATGCGGCGTCGATGCCCGTCTCCGCGCTTTCGGCAAGAAGCCGCATCTCGTCCCGTTCGTCGGTACGGCTGACCACGAGCCGCAGCCGCTTCAGGCCGGGGTGTCGCCGGCCGATCTCGGCGATCTGCTCCGGCCGCACGAACATGCCGCGCACCTTGGTCGCCTGGTCGGCACGCCCCATCCAGCCACGGATGCGCCGGTTGGTCCGGCCGTCCGGCACGGGCTCCGTCATGAAGGCGGACAGGTCGCCGGTAGCGAAGCGGAACAGCGGATAGTCGGCGTTCAGCCGCGTGATCACCAGTTCGCCCACCTCGCCGTCCGGCAGCGGCTCCCCGGTGCCCGGCGCGACGATCTCCACGATCACGTCCTCGCCCACGACCATGCCGTGTTCGGGCGCGCCTGTCTCGTACGCCACGATGCCGAGGTCCGCCGTGCCGAATGCCTGGCGAACCGTCAGCCCATGGCCTTCCAGCGTGGCGCGCAGCGATGGCGGCAGGGCGGCGCCGGACACCAATGCTCGTGTCAGGAAGCTGACGTCCCTTGCCGTTTCCCCAGCCTTGTCGATCAGGATCTTCAGGAAATCCGGCGTGCCGCAATAGGCCGTCGGCCGGAAGCGCGCCATGGCGTCCAACTGGCCTTCGGTGCCGCCGGTGCCCGCCGGTATGACGGCGCATCCCAGTGCATGCGCGCCGCTTTCGAACATCGTCCCGGCCGGCGTGAGGTGGTAGGAGAACGCATTGTGGACGATGTCGCCGGGCTTGAGGCCCAGGGCATGAAAGGCCCGCGCCGCGCCCCACCAGTCGGGCCCGGACCCTTCGGGATCGGCGATCGGGCCGGGCGACAGATACAACCTTGCGAGACGTCCGGGCTTCGACAGGGTCAGGCCGCCGAAGGGTGGATCGGCCTGTTGCAATGCCGGCAGGTCCGACTTGCGCAGCAATGGCAGGCGCGCAAGGTCCGGCGGCGCGACGATTCCGTCCAGGTCGATGCCGGCAAGCCGTTGCCGCCAGCCCGGCGCCTCGGCCATCGCGCGCGACAGGAGCGCGCGCAGATGCAGGAATTGCTCCGCCTGCCGGGTCTCCGGCCTGCGCCCTTCCAGATCGGGGTCGAAACGCCACATCAGCCCACCCTCATGCCAGCCAGCGCTTGCGACGCCGGTAATGCTTGACGCTATGATAATCCACCTTGCCATGCCCGCCGAGGTAGAATTCCTGCACATCCGGGTTGGAGCGCAGCGCGTCGGCGCTGCCGTCCATCACCACATGACCGTTTTCGATCAGATAGGCGTGGTCGACGATTTCCAGCGCGGCGGCGGCGTTCTGTTCCACCAGAAGCACCGACAACCCTTCCTCCCGGTTGATGTCGCGGATCATCGCAAAGATTTCCGATACCAGAAGCGGCGACAGGCCGAGGCTCGGCTCGTCCAGCATCAAGAGCTTCGGGCTGGTCATCAGCGCGCGGCCGATGGCCAGCATCTGCTGCTCGCCGCCCGAGAGGTAGCCTGCCTTCGACCGGGCGCGCTCCTTCAGGCGCGGGAAATAGGCGTAGACACGCTCTCGCAGTTCGTCGAGCCGGGCGCGAGACCCCGTCAAAGGATAGGCCGCGACAAGGTTTTCATCGGGCGTCAGGTGCCCGAAGATGCGCCGCCCTTCCAGAACGTGCACCAGCCCCGCATCCACCCGCGCCGGCGGGCCCAGGGCCAGCAGGTTGCGGTCGGCGAAGCGGATTTCGCCGCGCGTCACGGCGCCGCGTTCCGGCCCGAGCAGGCCGGAAATCGCCTTCAGCGTGGTAGACTTGCCGGCCCCGTTGGCGCCGAGAAGGGCGATCATGCCGCCCTCTTCGATGCTCATCGATACGCCCTTTATGGCCAGGAAGACCTTGTCGTAGACGACTTCGACGTTGGAGAGCGTCAGCAGCGCCATGGTTCAGCGCCCTTCGCGGAAGCCCGCCGCCCCTTCGTCGATCTCCTTCTGGACGATGTCCGGGTAGGCGTTGCCCCACTCGCCCACGGGCTCGAAGGCGGTTCCGTTCCATTGCGATACGCGGCCCATGCCGCCGCCCTGATGGTCCTGCGCGGTGATGGTGATCGGGGGCATCAGGCCTTCGGCGTCGAAGCCGGAGATTTTCTGGAACCCATCCTTCAGCCGCTCGCCCGTCAGCGGGCCATCGCCTTCGGCCAAAGCAAGGCGCGCAGCCTCCACCGCGACCGCCATGGTGGCGACTCCGAGATTGTAATAGGACGAGCCGACCTTGGCCGCGTCGCCCGCACCCTTGCCGGTGTCGACGACCTTTTCCTTGATGCGCTGCAGGATCGGCGTATCCATGCCGGGTGCGACGGCCTCGAAACGCTTGACGCCCACCATCGTGTCAGCGCCGACGGTGTTGGCATCCGTTTCGGCAAGCCAGACGACCGACATGATGTTCTCGGGCGGGATGCCGTTGCGCACCGCCTCGCGCACCGATACGGCCTGTCCGCCGCCGGCACCCCAGATGATGGCGTAGTCCGGCCGATAGCGGCGCACCTCCGTCCAGGTGGACGTCTGTTCGTTGCCGGGGCTGGCATAGGCAAAGGTGCGGAGCTCGAAATTCTTGTCCGACGCAAGGTCCTGGAGCACGGGAATCGGCTCGCGCCCGAAGGGCGAGTCGATGTGTACCAGGGCGATCTTCTTGCCTTCGAGCCCGCCATTGTCCTCGATCCATTTCGCCAGGATCGCGGCCTGCGACCAGTAGGTGGCCATGACCGGGAAGACGTAGGGGAATGTCTCTCCGTCGGAAGCGTCGCCGCGCCCGTGCACGGGCGTGATCATCACGACCTTGTCCTGCAATGCAGAGGGGACGATGGCCCGGGAAACGGGCGTCGACAGGAAGTCGAACAGGATCGCCCCTTCGTCGCGCGCCCGGTTATAGGCTTCAATGCCGCGCTGCGGCTGGTTGCCCGTATCGCGCACGATGGCCTCGAAAGTGGTGCCGTCGATGCCGCCTTCCTCGTTGACGAGGGTCAGGTAGTCGCGCTGGCCCTGGTTGTACTCTCCGGTCACGAACGTATAGACCGCCGTGAAATCCTGAAGCAGGCCGAACTTGACCGGCTCCTGTGCGGCGGCCGGGCCGGTCAGGAGCGCGATGGCGGCAAGCCCTGCCGACAGAAGCTTCCTCATGGACATGATTGCGGTTCCTCCCAGATGCCGGCCCGTGTTGCCGGCCGGCTAGTTTTTCGCGTGGCGGAATGGCCAGACGAGCAAGGTGTTGCGGATATTGTCGTAGATCTTGGCAAGGCCCAGCGGCTCGAAGACGAGGAAGCCGACGATGAGCGCGCCGTAGACCATCAGGGGCAGGTGGGCGAGCAGGTTGGCGGATACCTGCAGCCAGCCGGCCGCCGACAGCTCGGCCGCGATGTTGGTGAGGATGATGGGCAGCAGGAGCACGAACCCGGCGCCGAAGAAGGCGCCGATGACGCTGCCGAGACCGCCCACCAGCACCATGGCGACGAGCTGGATGGAGATGTTGAAGCTGAACTGCTCCGGCGTGACGGCCCGATAGTAGCAGAAGGCCAGGACCGCGCCCGAAACGCCGCCCAGGAAGGACGAGGTGAAGAATGCCCCGAGCTTGGTGCGGAACGGGTCGACGCCGATGACGGCGGCCGCGAAATCCTTTTCGCGGATGGCGACGAGGGCCCGCCCAAACGCGCTGCGTTGCACGTTGAGCAGGAACAGCGTCACGACCACCGTCCAGGCGAGCGCGGCGTAATAGCGCGAGAGCGGCCCGTCCAGGGGGATGAAGAACAGACTGACCGACGGTGTCTGCAGCGTCGCCTGCGCGCCGCCCGAGATCACCGGCACGTTGATGATGACCCAGTCCACCAGATACTGCATGGCCAGTGTCGCCATGACGAGGTACAGCCCCTTCACCCGCAATGCGGCCGCGCCGAAGATGCAGCCGATGACCGCCGAGACGAGGCCCGCGCCGAGCAGCGCCAGCTCGAAGGGCAGGCCGGCCCGCGTCAGGTGGATGGAGGTATAGGCGCCGATGGCCATGACGGCGGCGAAGCCGAAATGCAGTTGTCCGGCAAATCCCATCAGAAGCGTCAGCGAAAGGCTGGCCGCGCTCCAGATCAGCCAGGGCAGCACATAGGAGCCGAGGTGCAGGCTGGACAGGAAAAAGGGGGCGGCGAGCGCCAGGGCCAGGATGGCCAGCACCTGCCAGCGATCCGCGGGAACCGGCCAGAGCCGCATGGCCGATCTGTAGCTGGTGTGGTGGACGCCCGCGAGACGGTAGAACATGGACTCAGATCCTCTCGATATTCTCGCGGCCGAAGATGCCGTAAGGCCGGATCATGATGGTCAGGAGGATGACGAGCGAGGTGACGACATCGCGTGTGCCGCCGCCGACCATGCTGTCGAGATAGCCCGGGATGACCGAGCCGAGGATGCCGACGACGAGACCGCCCACGAGCACGCCCCAGATGGAGTCGACCCCGCCCAGGATCACCACGGCGACCGCCGGAAACAGCAATGCCGAGAGGGTCCAGTCGATGCTCTGGACCGAGCCCCACAGCACGCCGGCGGCGACGGCCGACACGCCGGCAAGCCCCCACGAGATGCCGATGGCCTTCTCGACGGAGATGCCCACCGCCCAGGACGAGACATGATCGTCCGAAACGGCGCGCAATTTGGTGCCGAGGCGGGTGCGGAAGAACAGAAGCGAGGCGGCCACCATGACCAGCGCAACCACGCCGCCGATGAGATAGGCGCGGTTGATGAAGACATCGCCTATGATCACGGGCGCAAGGCCGATCCCGATGTCGAGCGATTTCGGCCCGGCGCCCAGAAGGCCGGGGCCGAAGCCGCGCAGGAAAATTTCCAGCCCCAGCGTCAGCATGACGACCATGATGATGGGCTGGCCCACCATGCGCCGCAGGAGCAGCCGCTCGACGGCGAGGCCGAGGGCGAACATGAGAACGGCCGCCAGCGCGATCGCGGCGTACAGCGGCAGCCCCGCCCCGACCAGCAGCCAGACGGCATAGGCAGCCGTCATGACGATGGCGCCCTGCGCAAGGTTCGGCACGCCGGCCGATTTGTAGATGAGCACGATACCGAGGGCGACGAGGCTGTACATCAGCCCCGTCAGCGCGCCGTTGACCAACAGTTCGACGAAATACTCCATCAGGCGCTCTCCCGGTTGTCGACGCCAACCAGCGCCAATCGGCGGCTGAGCGTGCCTTCCGCGCCCGTTTCGTATGTCACGCGCGCCTCGTACAGGATTTCGTCCCCGTCTTCGTAGAGCGCGGCGATGATGGGCGCGTAATTCGCGTCGATGACGTTGCGCCGCAGCTTGCGCGTACGGGTCACCTCGCCGTCGTCGGGGTCGAACTCCTTGTGCAGGTTCACAAAGCGGCGGATGGCGAGGTTTTCGGGAAGGCGCTTGTTGACCGCGGCGATGACGCCGCGCACCAGCTGCGCGATTTCCGGCTTCTGCGACAGGTCGGCATAGGAGGTGTATGCGATGCCGTGTTCCTGCGCGTAATGGCCCGCGGCGTCGAAATCGATGCTGACCAGCGCGGACAGATAGGGCCGCCCTTCGCCGATGATGCAGGCATCCTTGATATACTGCGAGAACTTCATGCGGTTCTCGATATAGGTCGGGATATAGCGCTCTCCGTTGCCGGCATGGACGACCTCCGACACACGCCCCAGGACGACGAGCTGGCCGTCGGGCTCCATATGTCCTGCGTCGCCGGTGTGCAGCCAGCCGTCGCGGATGGCCTCGGCGCTGGCCGTCTCGTTCTGGTGGTAGCCGTCGAACACGTTCCCGCCGCGCATCAGGATCTCGCCATCATCGGCGATGCGGATCTCCACGCCCGGGAAGGGGCGGCCGACCGTATGCAGCTTGAGGTCGCCCGGCGACTGGGCGACGGCGAGCGCGCAATTCTCGGTCTGGCCGTAGAACTGCCGAAGGTTGAGGCCCAGTGCGCGGAAGAACAGGAATACGTCCTCGCCGATGGCCTCGCCGGCCGTGTAGGGGCGCTTCACGCGGGACAGTCCGAGCTGGTCGAGCAGCGGGGCGAAGACGAGGACCCGCCCGAGCCACCAGTGCAGGCGCGCTCCGATACCGGGCTGCCGGCCGTCGAGCCGCTTGCGCTCGGTGGCGACGGCGAAGCCGGTGAAGTGATCGAACAGAGCGCGTTTCAGCTTCGTGGATTCCTGCATGCCGACCTGAATGCGCGTCAGCATCGCCGACCAAGCGCGCGGCGACGAAAAATAGATCGTCGGCGCGATCTCGCGCAGGTCGTGGAGGGCGGTCTCCTGCCGTTCGGGTATGGCGACCTTGAAGCGCAGCGCCAGCGCCGCCCCGATGGAAAAGATGAAATCGCCCACCCAGGCCATGGGCAGATAGGCCATGTGCACTTCGCCCTCGCCGAAATAGCCGGCATTGGCGGCGTTACGCACCCCGCTCAGAACATGGGAATGGCGCAGCGGAACGCCCTTCGGCACGCCCGTCGTGCCGGACGAGTGGAGCAGGACGGCGATATCGCCGGCTTGCGGACGAGCCACCAACGCCTCGCGCAGGCCTGCCTCGGCGTCCAGCCGCCGCGCCCCTTGCTCCACCAGCGTCGCCAGCGCGACGACGCCGGCCGGCTCATGCCCCTTCAGGCCGCGCGGATCGTCATAGGCGATCAGCGCGAGGGCAGGGTTGGCCTGCCGCACCTGCATCAGCTTGTCGACCTGCTCCTGGTCTTCCGCGACGGCGATCGTGATACCCTCGCGCCCGACCTGGCCGGACAGCTCGTCGGCATTCACGTCGGAATAGGCGGGTGACGGGATGGCGCGCAGGGCGATCAGCGCCAGCATGGCCGCATACAGGGCACGGCGATTGTCGCCGATGACCAGCACGATGTCGCCCGCCTTGACGCCCGCCGCCTCGAAGCCCGCGGCCAGCGACAGCACATGGTCGCAATAGGCGCGCCAGGTCCATTCCTGCCATATGCCCATGTCGCGCTCCATCAGCGCGACCTCGCCTCCATGGCGTTCCGCATTCCGGGCGAGAAGGGCGATGAGATGATCGGACTTGTCGGTCTCAAGCGGCATCGCGTAAGCCCCCGATATAGGCGGCCACCACGGCCGGGTCGCTCATCGCCTCCCGCGACGGACCTTCGGCGATCTTGGTGCCGTTGTTCAGCACCGCGACGCGGTCGCAGATGGCGGTGACGACGTCCAGATGATGCTCGATCAGAAGGACGGTCAGCCCCAGCTCGTCCCGCGCGTCGAGGATGAAGCGGACCATGTACTCCTTTTCTTCCTGGTTCATGCCGGCCATCGGTTCGTCCAGCACGAGGAAGCGCGGCTCCGCCGCCAGTGCGCGCGCCAGCTCAACCCGCTTCTGCAAGCCGAGCGGGATCGTATCGACATGCTCGTCGCGCACGCTCTCGAGTTGCAGGAGGTCGATGATGTCCTCCACCTTGCGGCGGTTGGCGATCTCGGCCGGCTGCGCCGCGAACGGATAGAACAGGGCGGAAAGGGCGCTCGGCCGCATGAAGATGTGCCGGCCCATGAGGATATTGTCGACGACGCTCATGCCCCGGAACAGCGCCACGTTCTGGAAGGTGCGGGCGACGCCCGCCCGCGCGATCCTGTGCGGACGCATACCGGTGATCTCCCGGCCCGACAGGCGGATCGCGCCCTTCTGCGGCGGGTAGAAGCCGGTGACGGCATTGACGAGGGTCGTCTTGCCGGACCCGTTCGGTCCGACAAGACCGAAGATTTCGCCGGGCGCGATCGACAGGGTCACCTCGCGCAGGGCATGCAGGCCGCCGAACCAGCGGCTGACGCCCTCGCAGTCCAGTGCGGCGACCGGGCCGTTGCCGTTGCTCAATCCATCCCTCCCGTTTCCTCGGCCGTGGCGTCGTCTTCGCGCGCCTTCGGCCATCCGTTTCAAGATACGTCTAGCCTGCCCGCAGCCGTGCCTCCGCACTGTCGTCGACGGTGTCCGCGGCGGCGAACCGGCATTCCAGCCCGTCCACGAGCAGGTTCAGGTGCATGCGCACGATGGCGTCCTGCGTCAGCCGCCCGTCCGGGCGATACCAGTTGCAGACGCCCGTCAGCATGGCGATGAGCGCATAGGCGGTGACGCGCGCATCCTCCACGCGCAGCGTTCCGTCGGCTTCGCCCGCCTCCAGGATCTCGACCAGGTGCGTTTCGTAGCGGCGACGCAGCGCAATGACGGTTCCGCGATGCGCGGGCTCCAGGCTGCGCAATTCCGAGTTGATTACGAACACTTCCACCCGCCGCGTCAGATGATAGCGCAGGTGAAAGTCGGCGAAGGCGAGAAGCCGATCGCGGCCGCTTTCGTGGCGATGCGCCTCCAGCACCGGCTGCAGGCCGTCTATCAGGTCCTTCATATGGCCGAGCAGCAACTCGACCAAAAGGGCCTGCTTGGTGGAGATATGATTGTATATGGACGAGAGGCCGATGCCGACCTCCTGCGCCAGATCGCGCATGGATACGGCGGCGTAGCCCTTTTCATAGATGAGGGCGAGGCCGGCGCGCCGAATGGCGTCGGCCGTATGCTCTCCCTGTCCGATGGTGCGCTTGCGTAGGCTGCCGGGCACGGCGACATCTCCGAATGACAATACGAACGATCATTCGTTTTAGCCGGGATGTCAACCCGTGGTTATGGCTCGGCTGCGCCGCTGCTATCCTTTGGCCAAAAAGGCGCCGATGCGTTGGCGCGCCTTGGGACTTTCCCAGGCGTCGGCGAGGGCTTCTGCCGTACGCTCCAGCGTATCGGCATCGATCCGCATGCCGAGCGAGCGGGTCAACGCCTTGGCGCGCGCCACGGCGGCAGGCTCGGTTGCGGCATAGGGCGCCAACTCCGCCATGACCGCGTCGTCCAGCGCGGCGGGATCCGCGGTCGCAGCGACAAGGCCAAGCGTGACAGCCTCGGCGGGGCCGAACGGGCGCGCCGAGAAGAAGACGCGCCTGGCGGCAGCCTCACCCATGCGGGCCATCACGAAAGGGCCGATGGTCGCGGGGATGATGCCGAGCCGGGTCTCGGTGAAGGCGAATTTGGCGTTCGTCGCTGCGATTGCCACGTCGCAGACGGCCATCAAGCCAAGGCCGCCGCCATAGGCTGGCCCGTTGATTCTTCCGATCAGCGGCTTGGGCAGGCGGTTGAGCCCATCCAGCATGGAGGCCAGCGCGCGGGCCTGGTCGATCCGCTCCGACCGCGTGGCATCGAACTGCATGCGCATCCAGTTCAGGTCCGCGCCGGCGCAGAAGCTGCGGCCCGAGCCCGTCAGCACGGCTGCATGTATGCCCTCGTCATCGGCGATCCGCCGCGTCGCTTCGGCAAGCTCGGCGATCATCGCCGCGTTCAGGGCATTATGCTTGTCCGGACGATTGAGCGTCAGCGTCGCAATGCCCGCGACATCCACGGCGAGCGTCAGGTGGTTCATAAGTCAGGCCTCCGGTCTGAGCGAGCGGGCGAAGGCTGCGGCCTCGGCCAGCCGCGCGGGGTCCAGCCCCGCACGATAGCCCAGAGCGTCGAGCCGGTCGCAAACCGCGATCGTATCGACATTGCCTTTCGCGCCCGGTGCGTAGGGACAGCCTCCAAGGCCGCCGAGGGAGGCGTCGAAGACGCGCAGCCCACGGGCAAGGCTCGCCTCGATATTGTCGAGCGCGCGCCCGTTGGTGTCGTGGTAGTGGCCGGCCAGGAGCCGGGCCGGAACCAGCGGCAGCACCGCATCGAGCATGGCGCCCACCGTATCCGGCGTGCCTGCGCCGATCGTATCGCCGAGGCTGACCTCGTAGCAGCCGAGCGCCAGGAGCTTGCCCGCCAGATCGGCCACCGATGCCGGCTCCACCGGGCCTGAATAGGGGCAGGCGACCACGCAGGATATGTAGCCGCGGACCGGCAGGCCGACCTGCCGCGCGCGTTCGACCACGGGCCCGAACCGTTCGAGGCTTTCGGCGATGCTGCAGTTGATGTTGGCCTTGGAGAATGCCTCCGAAGCCGACCCGAAGATGGCGACTTCGTCGGCCCCGGCCTCGATGGCCGCTTCCAGGCCCTGTCTGTTGGGTGTCAGCGCGGCATAGCGGGTGCCGGGGCGACGATCGATGCCGGCCAGAACCTCCGCCGCATCGGCCATTTGTGGCACCCAGCGGGGCGAAACGAAGCTTGCAGCCTCTATCCGTTCGAAGCCGCAGGCCGACGCCATGTCCACCAGCCGGATCTTGTCGGCGGTGGGCACGGTGCGTTTTTCGTTCTGCAGCCCGTCGCGCGGGCTCATCTCCACGATCGTCACATGGGTCATGCGGCATCGTCCTCCTGCAGGCGCAGGAGCACCATGCCGTCATCGGCCCGGTCGCCGACGCCGACGAAGACGGCTTCGACGATGCCGTCCCGCGGAGCCGTCAACGTGTGCTCCATCTTCATCGCCTCCACCACGATCAGCGCCGCGCCCCGTTCCACCGCCTGCCCCGGCACGGCGGATACGACGCGGACCGTGCCCGGCATGGGTGACAGGACGACGCCCGCGCCGTCCGCCGGACGGTCGGAAAGGCCGGGCTGCGGGCGCGTCGCCACATAGCTTTCCCCGTCGATGAACAGCGTTGCCGTCCACCCGCTTCTTCGCCAGCCGAAGCGGCGGGCGATCCCGTCGATCCGGACAAGCGGTTCCTGACCGCGCTCGACGATGTCGACCGTGTGGGAAGCGCCATCCTGCAGGATCCGGTAATGCCCATCGCCGCCTTCGGACCGCAGTTCCACGATGCGTCCGTCGATCTCCACCCGGATCGGCATGACCGCCGTTCCGAAGATGCGGAATCCGTCGAGGGTGCCCCACGGGCCGGCAGCGTTGGCCGGAGCGGCAAAGCGGTCCTGAAACACCAGCGCCGCCAGCGCATAGGCGAGGGAAGGCGCCTCTGCCGGCGGCAGCAGCGAGGGCAGGACCCGTTCGATCAGCCCGGTGTCCATCGTACCGGATCTGAAGTCCGGTTCGGCGACGAGCTTTTCGAGGAAGGCGACATTGTTGGCCAGCCCGCAGATGCGCGTCTGCCGCAAGGACGTGCGCAGCCTGCCCAATGCCGCCGCGCGGCTTTCCCCATGCGCCGTCAGCTTGGCGATCATGGGGTCGTAGTGCGGCGTCACCGCATCGCCCTGGC
This sequence comes from Aureimonas sp. OT7, assembly GCF_014844055.1. Lineage (NCBI taxonomy): Bacteria > Pseudomonadati > Pseudomonadota > Alphaproteobacteria > Hyphomicrobiales > Aurantimonadaceae > Aureimonas > Aureimonas sp. OT7. The sequence continues at coordinate 255,889 of NZ_CP062167.1, read as the reverse complement.
GGACGCCGCTGTCGACGCGCACGCCCGCAGGAAACTCCAGGCAATCGAGCGTTCCGATGGCCGGCAGGAAGCCCTTGGCGGGATTTTCGGCGTAGATCCTCGCCTCCACCGCATGCCCCCGCATGGCGATATCCTCCTGGGCCAGTGGCAGCGCCTCGCCGGCAGCGACACGGATCTGCCATTCCACGAGATCCAGTCCGGTGATGGCCTCGGTGACGGGATGCTCCACCTGCAGGCGGGTGTTCATTTCCATGAACCAGAACCGGTCGGGGCGCAGCCCGTCGGACCCGTCGATGATGAACTCCACGGTGCCTGCCCCGCGATAGGCGATGGCGCGCGCGGCCCGCACGGCGGCGACGCCCATGGCTTCGCGCATGTCGTCCGTCATGCCGGGCGCGGGCGCTTCCTCGATCACTTTCTGGTGGCGCCGTTGCAACGAGCAGTCGCGCTCGAACAGATGGACCGCGTTGCCATGCGTATCGCCGAACACCTGGATTTCGATATGCCTGGGCCGCTGGACATATTTCTCGATCAGGCAGGCCGGGTCGCCGAAGGCGGATTGCGCCTCCCGCCGGGCCCCTTCGAGTGCGGCGGCGAAGTCGTCGGCGCGGTCGACGCGCCGCATGCCCTTGCCGCCGCCGCCGGCGCGCGCCTTGACGAGGACGGGAAAGCCGATGCGCGCCGCCTCGGCGGCCAAAAGGTCGGCATCCTGCTCCAGCCCGTGATAGCCCGGCACGACCGGAACGGCGGCCTCCTCCATCAGCCGCTTGGCGGCATCCTTCAGGCCCATGGCGCGGATGGCCGCTGCGTCGGGCCCTATGAAGCTGATGCCGGCAGCCTCGACCGCCTCCACGAAATCAGGGTTTTCCGAAAGGAAACCGTAGCCGGGGTGGATCGCGCCCGCCCCCGTGGCCAATGCCGCCTCGATGATGGCGTCGGCCCGCAGATAGCTTTCCGCTGCCGGCGCGGGCCCGATGCGCACGGCCTTGTCGGCCAGCCGCACATGCGGCGCACCGGCGTCGGCGTCGGAATGCACCGCAACGGTGGCAAGCCCCATGCGCCGCGCGGTGCGGATGACGCGTACGGCGATTTCGCCGCGATTGGCGATCAGGATCGTATCGAACATGATGCTCTCCCTCACATCCGGAACAGGCCGAAGCGTGTATCGGCAACGGGCGCATTGAGCGCCGTGGCCAGCGACAGGCCAAGCACGTCGCGGCTTTTCGCGGGATCCACGATGCCGTCGTCCCACAGGCGCGACGTGGCATAGAGTGGATGGCTCTGCCGCTCGAAAAGGTCGATCGTCGGACGCTTGAACTCGGCTTCCGCCTCCGCGCTCCAGCTTTCGCCCTTGCGCTCCAAACCCTCGCGGCGCACCGTCGCCAGCACCCCGGCCGCCTGCTCGCCGCCCATCACCGCAATGCGCGCATTGGGCCAGCTCCACAGGAAGCGAGGCGAAAAGGCGCGCCCGCACATGCCGTAATTGCCCGCGCCGTACGACCCGCCGACGATCATCGTGATCTTCGGAACCGCGGTGCTGGACACCGCGGTGACGAGCTTGGCCCCATGCTTGGCGATACCGCCCGCCTCGTAGGCGCGGCCCACCATGAAACCGGTGATGTTCTGCAGGAACAGCAGCGGAATCTTCCGCTGGGAGCACAATTCGATGAAATGGGCGCCCTTCATCGCGCTTTCGGAGAACAGCACCCCGTTATTGGCGAGGATGCCGACCGGCATGCCATGAATGTGGGCGAAACCGCACACCAGCGTTTCGCCGTAAAGCCGCTTGAACTCGTCGAAGCGCGAGCCATCGACGATCCGGGCGATCACCTCACGGATGTCATAGGGCGTGCGCGCATCGGCGGGCACGATGCCGGGCAACTCGGCCGGATCGTACAAGGGCGCTTCGACCGGCAGGCACTCGGCGTGGCAGGCGGGCCTGGCGTTCATCGCCGCGATGGCGGCGCGCGCCAGCGACAAGGCATGCTCGTCGTTTTCAGCCAGATGGTCGACGACGCCCGACAGCCGGGCATGCGTCATGCCGCCGCCGAGCTCTTCGGCGGAGACGACCTCGCCGGTGGCCTGGCGCACCAAGGGCGGGCCGGCCAGAAAGATGGTGCCCTGGTCGCGGACGATGATGGTCTCGTCGCTCATGGCGGGGATGTAGGCGCCGCCGGCCGTGCAGGAGCCCATCACCACGGCCACCTGCTTCAGGCCGCGCGCCGACAGGTTCGCCTGATTGTAGAAGATGCGGCCGAAATGGTCGCGATCGGGGAAGACCTCGTCCTGGTTGGGCAGGTTCGCGCCGCCCGAATCCACGAGATAGACGCATGGCAGCTCATTTTCCGATGCGATCTCCTGCGCCCGCAGGTGCTTCTTGACCGTCAGCGGATAATACGTGCCGCCCTTTACCGTGGCGTCGTTGCAGACCACCATCGTCGGCCGGCCCGACACGCGGCCGACGCCGCAGATCATGCCGGCGCCGGGCACGGCGTCGTCATACTGGCCGTTGGCGGCCAGCAGTCCGATTTCCAGGAAGGGCGAACCGGGATCGAGCAGCCGGTCGACCCGCTCGCGCGGGAGCAGCTTGCCGCGTGCGACATGGCGCTGGCGGGCGGCTTCGCCGCCGCCGGCGAGGACGCGTTCGGCCACCTGCCGGACGGCGTCCAGCTGGCTATCCATCGCCGCCCGGTTGGCGGCAAACGGTGCGGAGCGCGGCGACAGCGAAGAGGCGATGGCGGCCATCACGCGCTTTCCTTGAAGAGTTCGCGGCCGATCAGCATGCGGCGGATTTCCGAGGTGCCGGCCCCGATCTCGTACAGCTTGGCATCGCGAAGCAGGCGGCCCGTGGCATATTCGTTGATGTAGCCGTTGCCTCCGAGGGCCTGGATGGCCTGCAGCGCCATCTGCGTCGCGGCTTCCGCGCTGTAGAGAATGCAGCCGGCGGCGTCCTTGCGGCTGGTTTCGCCCCGGTCGGCCGCCTGCGCCACCGTATAGACGTAGGCGCGGGCCGCATTGGCCGTCACATACATATCGGCCAGCTTGCCCTGCATGAGCTGGAATTCGCCGATGGCTTGGCCGAACTGCTTGCGCTCGTGGACGTAGGGAACCACGATGTCGAGGCAGGCGGCCATGATGCCCAGCGGGCCGGCCGCCAGCACGATCCGCTCGTAATCCAGCCCGCTCATCAGAACCTTGACCCCGCCGCCGATGGCGCCCAGCACGTTCTCGGCCGGCACCACGCAATTGTCGAAGACGAGTTCGCAGGTGTTGGAGCCGCGCATGCCGAGCTTGTCCAGCTTCTGCGCCGTGGAAAACCCCGCCATTCCCTTCTCGATCAGAAAGGCGGTGATGCCGCGCGGCCCGGCGTCCGGGTCCGTCCGGGCATAGACGACGAGGGTCGATGCGTCGGGGCCGTTGGTGATCCACATCTTGGTGCCGTTGAGCACATAGGTGTCGCCTTGCCGTTCGGCGCGTAACCGCATCGACACCACGTCCGATCCGGAGCCGCTTTCCGACATGGCCAGTGCGCCGACATGCTCGCCGCTGAGGAGTTTCGGCAGGTATCTGCGCTTCTGCGCTTCCGTGCCGTTGCGCCGGATCTGGTTGACGCACAGGTTGGAATGCGCGCCGTAGGACAAGCCGACGGATGCCGATGCCCGGCTGATCTCCTCCACCGCCACGCAATGCGCGAGGTAGCCGAGGCCGGAACCGCCATACTCTTCCTCGACCGTCAGCCCGAGCAGGCCGAGGGCCCCCAGTTCCGTCCAAAGCTCGTTCGGGAAGGTGTTGGTGCGGTCGATTTCTTCGGCGCGCGGCGCGATCCGCTCCTGCGCAAAACGCCGCACCATATCCCGCAGGGCCGCGATATCCTCGCCATGGCCGAATTGCAGTCCGCCCTCATACATGTGCACTGTCCTCCCGCACGGTCTTTCCGGCGTCGGAGAGGGCCGGAAGGCCCACGCTCCGACGTGCCATATCGACGTAGATCGTCTCGATGTCTGTTATGCTGAGCCGCCCGCCCGGGCGAAACCATGTGGTGACGCCGGTCAGCATGGCGATCAGCGCGCGCGTCGCGACGGCTTCGTCCTCGACTTTGAAAAGCCCGCGCCCCTCGGAAAGGATGGCCCGCAGCCGCCCCTCGTAGCTGCGCCGAAGGCCCTCGACCACGGCGAAATTGGCCGGCTCCAGGTTGCGCAGTTCCATATAGGCGATGAAGACGGCGTCGGGCCGCTCGAAGTGGTAGCGGATGTGAAAGCGCGCAAAGGCCGTCAGCCGCGCCTCTGCCGAAGTACCCGACGGGTCCGCCTGCGCCCACGCGGCAAGCAGCTCTTCCATGTGCTTGACGAGAAGGTCGCGCAGGATGTCCTGCTTGGTCGCGAAATGATTGTAGAGACCGCCGACCCGTATGCCGACCGCCTCGGCGATGTCGCGCATGGATACGGCCGCATAGCCGCGCGCCGCGAACAGGCGCTCGGCCTCTTTGCGGATGCTGGAAGCAGTCTGAAGCCCTTTGAGGTACGACACGCGTGCAGCCAAAAATGATCGTTCGTTCATAATATCTGCGGCTTTTGGACTGTCAATCCCGGTCCGGTGCCTTAGTCTTAGCGCAACAAGGAAGGGATTGAGATCCATGGACCAGACGTCGGCACACGGAACCGGTACGCTCTCCCAAACCGAGCTGTCGTTGATCGATCGCTACTGGCGCGCTGCCAACTACCTGTCGGTCGGCCAGATCTACCTGCTGGACAATCCGCTGTTGAAGGAGCCGCTGACTGCGGACCACGTCAAGGCGCGGCTTCTGGGCCACTGGGGCACGACACCGGGCCTGAACTTCATCTATGTCCATCTCAACCGTATCATCGCCCGGCGCGACGAAGAGATCCTTTATGTCTGCGGCCCCGGCCATGGCGGGCCCGGCATGGTCGCCAACACCTATCTGGAGGGTGTCTACAGCGAGATCTACCCGGATGTCCCGGAAAGCGAAGACGGCATCCGCAAACTGTTCCGGCAGTTCTCCTTTCCCGGCGGCATTCCCAGCCACGCCGCCCCGGAAACGCCGGGCTCCATCCATGAGGGCGGCGAACTCGGCTATGCCCTCCTGCATGCCTTCGGGGCCGCCTTCGACAATCCGGACCTCGTGGTGGCCTGCGTCGTCGGCGACGGCGAGGCCGAGACCGGACCGCTATCGGGGTCCTGGCAGTCGGCCCGGTTCCTGAACCCGTCCCGCGATGGTGCGGTCCTGCCGATCCTGCATCTCAACGGCTACAAGATCGCCAATCCCACCGTGATGGGCCGGATGGACGATGCCGACATCGCCAAGATATTCGAAGGCTACGGATATCGCCCGATCTTCGTCTGCGGCGAGGAGCATGCGCCCATGCACCAGGCCATGGCGGCGGCGCTGGACCAATGCTTCGACGCGATCGCTCAGATTCGCGAAACAGCGCGCAACGGCTCCGGATCCGGCCCCGTGCACTGGCCGATGATCGTGTTGCGCAGCCCCAAGGGCTGGACCGGGCCGAAGGAGGTCGACGGGCTGAAGGTGGAAGGCTTCTGGCGCTCGCACCAGGTTCCGCTGTCCAACGTGAAGAAGAACGCGGAACACCTGAAGCTGCTGGAGCAGTGGATGCACTCCTATGAGCCGCAGACCCTGTTCGACGAGGCGGGCCGGCTCGTGCCGGAACTGCGCGAGATCGCACCCCGGGGAGACCGCCGGATGGGTGCCGTGCCCGTGGCCAATGGCGGCAGGCTGCGCCGGGAACTCGCGATGCCGGACTATCGCAGCCTTGCCGTCGACGTGCCGCGGCCGGGTGCGGTCACCGCGGAAGCCACCCGCGTCATGGGTACGCTCATCCGCGAGGTCGCGCGTCTCAATGCGGACACGAAGAATTTTCGCCTGTTCGGTCCGGACGAGACCGCGTCGAACCGGCTGGACGCCGTCTTCGACGTGACGGATCGGGCCTGGATGGAGCAATTGAAGCCCTATGACGTCCATCTGGCGCCGGAGGGCCGGGTCATGGAAATCCTGTCCGAGCATTGCTGTCAGGGCTGGCTCGAAGGATATCTTTTGACCGGTCGCCACGGGCTGTTCTCATGCTACGAAGCGTTCATCCACATCGTGGATTCGATGTTCAACCAGCATGCCAAATGGCTGAAGGTCTCGCGCGAGCTGGAATGGCGCGCCCCGATCTCGTCGTTGAACTATCTTCTGACCAGCCACGTCTGGCGGCAGGACCATAACGGATTCAGCCACCAGGACCCCGGCTTCGTCGACCTCGTGGCCAACAAGAAGGCCGACATCGTTCGCATCTATCTTCCGCCGGACGCCAATACGCTTCTCTGGGTCACGGATCACTGCCTGCGGACCTACGACCGGATCAACGTCATCGTCGCCGGCAAGCAGCCGGCGCCGCAATGGCTGTCGATGGACGCTGCGGTGCGCCATTGCGAGGCCGGTATCGGCATCTGGGACTGGGCCGGCACCGAGGACGGCGGCGAGCCGGATGTGGTGATGGCGTCGGCCGGGGACGTTCCGACGATGGAGTCGCTGGCCGCCGTGGATCTCTTACGCCAGCATGTGCCCGACCTGAAGATCCGGGTCGTCAACGTGGTGGACCTGATGGCGCTGCAACCGCGATCTGCCCATCCGCACGGCCTCGACGACGCGGATTTCAACGCGCTCTTCACCACGGACAAGCCGGTCATCTTCGCCTATCACGGCTATCCCTACCTCATCCATCGCCTGACCTATGCCCGGACGAACCACGCCAACATGCATGTGCGCGGCTTCGTGGAGGAGGGGACCACGACAACGCCCTTCGACATGGTGGTCATGAACGGTCTGGACCGGTTTCACCTGGCGCTCGAGGCCATCCGCCGCGTACCGGGCCTGGCCGACCGCGCGTCCGGCGCGGTGGAGCTGTTCCGGCGCAAACTGGAAGAGCACGAGCGCTACACGCGCGAGTATGGCGAGGACATGCCCGAGATCACCAAATGGGGCTGGTCCTACGACACCGCCGCCCGGACCGGAGATTGAGTCAGGCCATCGCCCATTCCGGGGGCGGGACGATCAGCCCGCGTCGAAGACGTGGTGCTCGATCCGGCCATCGAACATCTGCATCAGCTCGGCCGTCACGCCCCGGCTCTCGAAGCGGATGGGCGCCTGGAGTGCCGCGGCCAGGGCCTCGGCGTCGGGAAACACCATCGCCAGGGCCAGCGGGATCGGTTCCGCGCCCTCGTCACGCGCCGTCTCGAACTGGATGCGAAGGTCCACCAGCCCCGGGAAGGTCAGCCACAGCGGCTTGAGCCGGTCCTGCACGAAGGCACGGAACTCGGCCTCGCGGCCGGCGGCGATGGTGCCGCGAAAGAATGCCTGGCGGACGATCATGCGCTGCGGGTCTCCTTGATTCTATCGGCATTGACCGAGGTCTGCGGCGTGCGCCCGGCAAAGTGATCGGCAAGGTTTGCCAGCACCAGCCGGCCCATGTCCTCGCGGGTGGCCACGGTGGCGCTGCCCTGATGCGGTGCCAGCACGACGGTGTCGAGGCTTGCGAAGGCCGGGTCGATCGTCGGCTCGTTGCGGAAGACGTCGAGGCCCGCTGCCGCGATGCCGCCATTCTGGAGCGCGTGGAGGAGAGCGGCCTCGTCCACCACGTTGCCGCGCGCCACGTTGACGAAGATCCCGACGCCGCCGAGCGCCTCGAGGACGGCTGCGGATACGATATTTTCCGTCTGTGGCGTCGCGGCCACCGCTGCCACGAGGATGTCCGACCGGGCGGCCAGCCGTTCCGGCGTCTCGGCCCTCGTCCAGTTTGACGGGGTCTCGATATCCGAGCGGTTCCAATAAAGAATGTCGGCATCGAAGGCCTCAGCCCGCCGGGCGATGGCGCGCCCGATCTGGCCGAGGCCGAGAATGCCGAGCTTGCGCCCCCCGAGCCGCGTGCCGAGCGGCAGCTTGCCGCCGGATGCCCATCGTCCCTCCCGCACCATCCGGTCGCCGTCGACGATGCGGCGCAGCACCGCCAGCAAAAGGGCCATTGCCATGTCCGCGACATCGCCGGTCAGCACTCCGGGCGTGGTCGACACATGAATGCCGCGCCGGGCCGTTTCGGCCAGATCCACCTTGTCGGTTCCGACGCCGTTGATGGCGATAAGGCCGAGTGCCGGCAGCCGGGCGACCCATTCGGCGGACAGCCCCGTGCCGCCCCCGGTCACCACCGCACGGATGGTGCCGAGTTCCGACTGGATGCGGGTCTGCTGCGAAGCGTCATACAGGCGGTGCACGGTATAGGCGGCATCGAGTTCGCGCTCGATGGCATCCATCATCGGCTCGACCAGAAGAATGGCGGGTTTCATGGCAGGTCTCAGTGGGAAATCTGGCCGAGGAAGGCGCGGGTGCGTTCTTCCCGGGGGTTGTCGAAGAAGGTGTCGGGCGTGCCGATCTCGACGATCTCGCCCTTGTCCATGAAGATGATGCGGTCGGCCACCTGCCGCGCGAAGCCCATCTCATGCGTGACGCAGAGCATCGTCATGCCTTCGTTGGCGAGGTCGATCATCGTGTCGAGCACCTCCTTGACCATCTCCGGGTCGAGGGCGGATGTGGGCTCGTCGAACAGCATGATGCGCGGGTTCATGCACAGCGCGCGGGCAATGGCCACGCGCTGCTGCTGGCCGCCCGAAAGCTGCGCCGGATACTTGTCGGCCTGCTCCGGAATGCGGACGCGCGCCAGGTATTTGCGGGCGATCTCTTCCGCCTCGGCGCGCTTGGTGCCGCGCACCTTCATCGGCGCGAGGATGCAGTTTTCCAGCACGGTCATGTGCGGAAACAGATTGAACTGCTGGAACACCATGCCGACCTCGCGGCGGATGGCCTCGACGTTCTTCGGACCGGCGGTCAGCTCGATCCCGTCCACCACGATCCTGCCGGAGCGCACGGGTTCGAGCTGGTTGATGCACCGGATGAGTGTCGACTTGCCCGATCCGGACGGGCCGCACAGCACGATCTTCTCGCCCTTGGCGACATCGAGGTTGATGTCCTTCAGGGCATGGAAATCGCCGTAGTATTTTTCCACATGCTCCATGACGACCGCCTGGGAGGCGGTGTCCGGGCCGCTTTCTTCAGTCATGATCCGATCCTCCCCGGCGGCGTCCGCCACGATTATTCCGAAGCCTGCGCGATGAAGTCGGGCAGAGGCTGCTGGAGCCACTTTTCGTGGATCTCGTTCAGCGAACCGTCTTCCTTCTTGCGCTTGATGAAGTCGTTCACATAGGCAAGGAACTCGTCCGAACCCTTGCGGGTGGCGATGCCCTGCACCTGCTGGCGCAGGCTGAACTTCTCGTCGAAGCGGTCGGGCGCCGTCTGCTGGATCTGGGCGATCACGACATTGGATACGCCGATCAACGGCACCTGCCCCGACAGAAGGGCCTGTACGGCTGACGCATCGTCGTCGAAACGCTGGATCGTGGCGCCCTCGGGCGCGATGGCCGTCACCGCGACATCCTGCGTCGAGGCGCGGGCGACGCCGATATTCTTGCCGGCGAGGGCCGCGGCATCCGCCACGGCGACGTCCTTGTCACCGAAAACGAAGATCTCGATACCGGCGTAGGGCTGCGAGAAGTCCACCTGCTGCGCGCGCTCGGGCGAGATGCCGAGCGAGGCGACGAGGACGTCGACCTGCGATGACAGGAGATAGGGAATACGGTTCGGTCCCGTCACCGGAACGATGTTCACCTCCACGCCGAGGTCTTCGGCCAGGAGCTTCGACACGTCGGCGTCGTAGCCGTCGGGCTGGCCATTGAGGTCCAGGATGCCGAAGGGCGGGAAATCCACCAGCATGCCGATGTTGACGGTGCCGCGCTGCTTGATCTCCTCCACCGTCTGCGCCTTGGCCGGCGCGAGTGCGGTCGTGCATGCGATCAGCGCCGTGAAACCGGCGGCGAAAGCCTTTGCGAACGTGTTCATGAAATACCTCCCGGGTTGGTTCGGCCCGGCGCCTGCCGGGCCCGGTTGCAAAGGGTCAGCGCTTGGCCATGGCGGCGTAGCGGCCTTCCATGCGCCGCGCCAGGATCGACAGCGGCCAGCACAGGAAGAAATAGATGAGCGCGACGAGGCCATAGACCTTGAAAGGCGAGAAGGTCGCGTTGTTGACGATCTGCCCGGCGCGCATCAATTCGACGAAGCCGATGATGGAGGCCAGCGACGTCCCCTTGATCAGCTGCACCAGGAAGCCGACGGTGGGCGCCACCGCGATGCGCGCCGCCTGCGGCAGGACAACCGACTGCATCCTGTCGAAATAGGAGAGGCCGAGCGCCCAGCTGGCCTCGCTCTGCCCTTCGGGCACGGCCTCGATGCAGCCGCGCCAGATTTCCCCGAGGAAGGCGGAGGCATGGAGCGTCAGCGCGATGGCGGCGGCCGTCCACGGGCCCAGGCCAAGGCCGAGCATGCGCAGGCCGAAATAGGTCAGGAAGAGCTGCATGAGCAGCGGCGTGCCCTGGAACAGCCGGATGAAGGCCAGCGCCGGGACGTTCAGCAGGCGGCTCCTGGACACGCGCGCCAGCGCGACCAGCAGCCCGCCGACGGCCCCGCCCGCAAAGGCGACGGCCGACAGCGCAAGCGTCCACTGGATGGCGGTGAAGATGAACCAGGCTTCGTTGATGCCGAAGGGGCGGATCATGGCGGCGTCCTCCTCAGCGGCTCAGCGGATAGTTGAAGGCGAGCCGCTGCACGAGGCTGAACAGCCCCGAAAAGGCCAGCGACAACAGAAGATAGATGCCGGTGATCACCAGGTAGACCTCGAAGGCGGTGAAGGTCTGCGACTGGATGTCGTTGCCCGCCGCGGCAAGGTCCGTCGCCGAGATGACCGAGACGACGCTGGTGTTCAGCATCAGATAGATGAACTGGCTGGTCAGCGCCGGATAGACCGTGCGCAGGGCCGGCTTGATGACGATGTAGCGGAAGATCTGCGGGCGCGAGAGCCCCAGCGCCACGCCCGCCTCGACCTGGCCCTTCTGGATGGACTCGATGCCGGCCCGGATGATCTCCGTGGCATAGGCGCCCACATTGACCACCAGCGCCACCAGCGCCGCCGTGTTGGGAGAGAAGCGGATGCCCAGCGACGGCAGGGCGAAATAGATGAAGAATATCTGGACCAGGAACGGCGTATTGCGGATGACTTCAATGTAGAGGTCGATTACCCATCGCAGCGGCCGTGGCCCGGCCAGCTTGCCGACCGCGCAGGCGACGGACACCACCAGACCGATGACCATGGCCCAAAAGGACAGTTGCACCGTGGTCCAGGCGCCGGCCAGAAGCCGGTCCATGTTGTCGAATACGGGCGCGAAATTGAGCTGGTACACCGTTTCCTCCCCAGCGAAGCCAGAAGATGAGCGGTCTCCCAACCGCGCCGGCCGTCACGTCGTTAGATCGATCTAACGACGTTTTCGGGCTGTCGTCAAGGCGCAACCGGTCCGCAGGACGGACGCGGCACGAATGCCGTCTCTTCCAGCCTGGCGCTGGTGGGCGCTTCCGGCGTGGCAAGACGCCGCAGGAAAAGTTCGCCGGCCGCCGCCCCGATGCGGAAGGGCGCGGTTTCGACCGAAGCGAGGCCCGGCACCATCAGGTCGCATTCGGCGACATTGTCGATGCCGACCAGGGATACGTCCCGGCCGATGACCAGGCCAAGGTCCTGGAGTCCGCGATGAAGACCCAGCGCGACCACGTCGTTAAAGCACAGGATGGCCGTCGGCGGGCTGGTGCGTTGCATCAGGAAAGGGGCGCTGGCGCGTCCGTCCGCATGCGTGAGCGGAATGGACATGATGAGGAACGGGTCGAGCCCGGCCGCCTTCATGCCAGCGCGGAACCCTTGTATACGCTCGCGCTGGACGCTGTGATCCATATTGCCCGAGACGAAGGCGATGCGCCTGTGGCCGAGGGCGACAAGACGCTGGACGACATCCGCCGTCAACGCCTTGAAGTCGACGCCGGCAAAGTCGCTGTCCGCCCCGTCGACCCTGCGCAGGATCTGCACCAGCGGGATCGCATGGTCGGTCAGTCGCTGCAGGGAGGCGCGCTCGGTCCGGTCGGCCGGACAGACGATGAAGCCGTCGACGCCGTTTTCCCGCATGCGGTTGATGAAGAGATCCTGGCGGTCGGGATCCTCGTTGCAATTGCCCAAAAGGACCGAAAACCCTTCCGGTTCCACCTGCGATTCCACACCCGCCAGAAGGGTTGCGAAGAACGGATTGGTCAGGTTGGGCAGGATCACGCCGACGGTCTGCGTACTGTGCGCGCGCAGCCTTGCCGCGTTCCGATTGTAGACGTATCCAAGGGCCTGCATGGCCGCTTCGACGCGGCTGCGCGTGGCGGGCGTGATCGCCTTGCTGCCGCGCAGCACAAGCGACGCCGTCGCGCGCGATACGCCTGCCTCGGCGGCGACATCGACAAGCGTCGGAACGCGCCCTGCCTTGGATCTTTCACTCACCCGTCGCCTCCCGAAACGATGGGACCACCGACGTTTCATTTGCGGTTGGATCGATCCAATCATACGCCTCGCGGCGGGCAGGTAAAGTTGCTTTCACACTTTGTCCACCACACGGACGATCTGGAGCCGTTCCAGCATCTCGCCGGATCGTGACATGGCGCTATTTTCGATCACGAGACGGGGATCATCGGGCGCGCATGCCAGGACAAAGACAGCACACACTCGGACTCTGCGCGCTGACAGGCGCCATGCTGGCCGGCCTTGGCGGCTGCGGCAGCCCGCAATCGACCTTCCTGTCCGCCGGAACCGAGTCCGCCGCCGTCAACGCCCTGTTCTTCTGGATGCTGGGTGGCGCGGTTCTGATCTGGCTCTTCGTCATCGCCATCAGCATCTATGCCACGCGCGCCCATCCTGGCGCCCATCGCGAACGCGCCGGGGTCCGCCTGATCGTGTGGGGCGGCGTTGCCTTTCCCGTCGTGACCCTGACCCTTCTGCTCGCCTTCGGCCTGTGGCTGATGCCGGAGCTGCGGCGCGAGGGGGAGGGCATGCGGATCGCCGTTTCCGGCGAGCGTTTCTGGTGGCGGATCTTCTACGACACGCCCGCCGAGCCCGGCGTGCAGCGCGCCCTGCCGCGCGCCGGCGTCGAGAGCGCCAACGAGCTGTGGCTGCCGGTCGGCGTGCGGACCGAACTGCTTCTCGGCAGCCCGGACGTGATCCACTCCTTCTGGGTGCCGGCGCTGGGCGGCAAGGTCGACATGATCCCCGGCCGGGTCAACCGGCTGGTGCTGGAGCCAACGCGCGAAGGCGTGTTCAACGGCGTCTGCGCTGAATTCTGCGGTACGGCCCATGCCCAGATGGCATTTCGCGTCAGGGTCGTCTCCAGGGATGCCTTCGCCGCCTATGTCGACGCCCAAGGCCGACCGGCGGATCCTTCGGGGGGCACCGGCCGGGATGCCTTCATGGCCAATGGATGCGGCGCCTGCCACGCGGTGCGCGGCACACAGGCCGAGGGCGGCGTCGGGCCGGACCTGACCCATGTCGGCGGACGCGGCACGCTGGGCGCTGGAACGCTGGAAATGAGCGTCGACAATCTGGCTGCCTTCATCGCGGCGCCGGGCCACGTCAAGCAAGGCGTGGAGATGCCGGCCTTCGGCATGATCCCGCAGAATGAGGTCATGGCGATCGCGGAATGGCTGGAGGGGCTGAAGTGAGCGATACGACGGCCATCCCGCCTGCCTCCACCCGCGACCAGAACGATCCGGAGGTCCGCAAGGGCCAGGAGAAGCGTTTGATAGCGACCTGGGAGACGCCGCCCGGCTGGCGCTACTGGTCCGACGTCAACAACACGACGGTGGGTGTCTGGTACACCGCCACGGCCTTCGCCTTCCTGCTGTTCGCCGGCGTGCTGGGCCTGATGATCCGGGTGCAGCTTGCCGTGCCCGACAACGACTTCCTGACGGCAACCTTCTACAACCAGGTCTATACGCTGCACGGAACGGTGATGATGTTCCTGTTCGCGGTGCCGATCTTCGAGGCGGTGGCGATCATCCTTCTGCCGCAGATGCTGGGCGCCCGGGACCTTCCGTTTCCGCGCCTGTCGGCCTTCGGCTACTGGTGCTTCCTGATCGGCGGCATCTTCGTCTGCGGCTCGATCTTTTTCGATTCCGCACCGGATTCCGGCTGGTTCATGTATCCGCCGCTGACGACGCAGGAGCGCTTCACGCCGGGCTATGGCGCCGATATCTGGTTGCTCGGCCTTTCCTTCATCGAGGTCGCGTCCATCGCCGCGGCGGTGGAACTGATCGTCGGGACCCTCAAATGCCGCCCGCCGGGCATGCGGCTCAATCTCATGCCGCCCTATGCCTGGTACGTCCTGGTGGTGGCGGCGATGATCCTGTTCGCCTTTCCGCCGCTGATCGCCGGCGACATCCTGTTCGAGATGGAGCGCCTTTTCGACTGGGCCTTCTTCGACCCGGAGCGCGGCGGCGACCCGCTTTTATGGCAGCACCTGTTCTGGATCTTCGGGCATCCGGAAGTCTACATCATCTTCCTGCCGTCCATCGCCCTGTTCGCGATGATCATCCCCACATTCGCGCAGCGGCCGCTGCTCGGCTATTCGTGGATCGTTCTGGCGGCGGTGGGCACGGGCTTCCTGTCCTTCGGGCTGTGGGCCCACCACATGTTCACCACCGGCCTGCCGGCCATCTCGCTCGGCTTCTTCTCCGCCGCCTCCGAAGCGGTGGCCATTCCGACCGGCGTGCAGATCTTCGTCTTCCTGGCCACCTGCCTGACGGGGCGCGTCATCTACAGCGTGCCCATGCTGTTCGTGTCCGGCTCGCTGGCCGTGTTCGTACTGGGCGGGCTTACCGGCGTCATGGTGGCGCTGGCCCCCTTCGACTGGCAGGCGCACGACACCTATTTCATCGTGGCCCACCTGCATTACGTCATCATCGGCGGCGTGCTCTTTCCCATCCTCGCCGGCCTCTATTATTACTGGCCCATCGTCTCGTCGCGCCGCCTGTCGACCCGCGCCGGCAAATGGGCCTTCTGGCTGATGTTCATCGGCTTCAATACGGCCTTCTTCCCGATGCATCTTTCGGGCCTGATCGGCATGCCCCGCCGCATCTGGACCTATCCGGCCGGGATCAACCTCGATCTCCCCAATCTCGTCTCCACGATCGGCGCCTTCGTCTTCGCGGCCGGCTTCCTTATCGTCGTCGCCGACGTCCTGCGCCCGCGCAAGGGGCCGCTGGCCGACCGCAACGTCTGGAACGCCGGCACGCTGGAATGGGCGGGCGAGGTGCCGGACCAGCCCTGGGGCGTCCGGTCCGTGCCCATCATCTCGTCGCGCTACCCCATCTGGGACCAGCCGAATTTCATCGACGATATCGACAAGGGCCGCTTCTACCTTCCCGATGCGGAGGAAGGAAAACGCGAGACCATCGTGACGACCGTTCTCGATGCAGAGCCGGTCCAGTGCCTGCGCGTTCCGGGCCCGTCCTTCGTGCCGATGATCGCCGCCGGTTTCCTCGGCGCAAGCTTCATCGCGGCCACCTTCCATTGGTGGTGGTGGATGTTCGGCACGCTGTTCCTGGCCGTCGCCGCCATCATCCACTGGCTGTGGCGCGCCACCAGCGTCATCCCCGAAAAGGAAGAGAAGGATGTCGGGCTGGGCCTTTCGCTGCCCATCTACGTCTCCGGTCCGCACTCGGTCTCCTGGTGGGCGATGTTCATTACCATGCTCGGCGACATGACGGCCTTCCTGTCGCTGGTCTTCGGTTATTTCTTCTACTTCACGATCCATGAGCGATTTCCCGGACCGGAGCTTGCCGGGCCGGGCGTGGTATGGCCGGGCGTCTCGCTGGCGCTCTTCCTGATGGCCTTCGGCGCGGCGATCCTGTCGCACCTGCGGCTGCGCGCCGGAGCGGTGTCGACGGCCCGCGTCCTGCTGGCTGCCGGCATCGTGCTGGTGCTGGCCGCCGCGGCTGCACTGCTGTACGGCCCGTACGTCACCGGCATGGCGCCGCGCGCCCACGTCTATCCGGCCATCGTCTGGCTGCTTGCCATCTGGACGGCCCTGCACGGCGCAGTGGGGGCGCTGATGCTGGGGTTCTGCCTGGCCGGTACGCTGACGGGCCGCCTGACGCCGCGCTACGACATCGACCTTGCCAATGTCCGCCTGTATTTCCATTTCCTGGCGGCGACGGCGCTGATAACCGTCGCAACGCTGGTGCTCGTACCGCTTGCGGGAGGAGCCGCCTGATGGCCGTCAGCAACCGCACGCGCGACAATCTCTGGACGCTGATCGCGACGCCCACCATCTGGGCGGTGCACTTCCTGGTCTGCTATGTGGCGGCGGCCTGGCGATGCGCCCCCAATGTCGCGGTGTTCGAGCCCATCGGCGGCGTCCGGGTGCTGATCCTCGTCCTGACCGTGGCGGCCCTGTCCGGTTGCGGCGTCATCGGCTGGCGGGCGATCTCGGAATGGCGCGCCAATGGCGGCACCGTGCCGCATGACGGCGACTCGGCCGAGGTGCGCGAACGCTTCCTGGAATTCTCTTCGTTCCTGCTGGCGGGCCTGTCCTTCCTGGGTGTCGTCTTCACCGCGCTGCCGGCCCTGATGATCGTGGATTGCCGATGAGATTGTCCGTGACCCTGACATGGAAGCGCCTGCTCCTGGCCGGCATCGGCGCGGGCATCGCGGCGCTGGCCGTGGGGTGGTCGGGCCTCGTGTCCATTGCCGCCAACACCGGGCATTTCGCGCCGGTAGGCTGGTTCCTGCACTGGACCATGGGCAATGCCGTGGACACGCAGTCCATCGGCATCTCGGTGCCGGAAGGCGTCAGCCTGTCCGACCCGGCCCTCGTGCGGCGCGGGGCGGGGCATTTCCAGACCAACTGCGTTACCTGCCACGGCGCGCCGGGCCAGCCGCAATCCGCGGCCATGACGGCGATGATGCCGCCGCCGCCGCCATTGGCGGACAAGATCGGCGACTGGCGCGACCGGGAGCTTTTCTGGATCGTCCGGCATGGCATCAAATATTCGGGCATGCCCGCCTGGACGACGCAGTCGCGCCCCGACGAGGTCTGGGCCATGGTCGCCTTTCTGCGGGCGCTTCCGACGCTGGACGAAGACGGCTACCGCGCGCTCGCCTTCGGCGAGGGGCCGCCCGCTGGGGCGGGGCGTGGCGGCGGCCCGTTCGAAACCGCGCTGGCCGACTGCGCGCGCTGCCATGGCATGGATGGCGCAGGGCAGCCGCCTGCCGGCTCGGTGCCGGTGATCGCGGGTCAGTCTTCGGCTTATCTTCTGGCCAACCTCAAGGCATTCGCCGTTGGCAGCCGCGACAGCGGCATCATGCAGCCGGCAGCCAGCATCCACGACGATGCGATGCTGGCGCGGCTGGCCGAATGGTATGCGGGCCAGACCCCGCCGGCGCGGAACGAGGCCGCCGCCATCGACAGGCCCTTCGGCGCCACGGTGGGCGAGGAGGGCAAGGCCCGGCTTCCGCGCGGCAGCGTCGCGGCGGACCGCACGCTGGAAGTGCAGTTGAGCGACGACACCGTGCATGTGGCCTCCGCCTTCGGTCCGCCTTACGAGGCCGAGGGTCTGGCCGAACTGGGGCAAACGATCGCCGAGGCCGGCCTGCCCGACCGCAAGATCGCCGCCTGCGAATCCTGCCATGGCGCTGCCGCACGGTCCGCCAACCCCAACTATCCGTATCTTTCCGGACAGCCCGAATGGTACCTGGCCGCGCAGCTCGAGTTGTGGAAGCACCGCGACCGGGCGGGCGGGCCGCATGCGCATGTGATGGAGCCCATCGCCGTGTCCATGACGCAGGAGCAGATTGACGCGGTGTCGCTGTGGTACGCTCTGCAACCGGCGGCGCGTTGACGAAATTCAGGCGCGCCACGGTGGCGCGGGCCGGGTCGAATCAGCTATCCCTGCAGTTGAAGGGCGAATGGCAGGGACTGCCCCGCCCGGACCATCCATGAATGAGGATCGCCGGAAAATGCAGTCACGTGCCGCCGTCGCCTGGGAGGCCAACAAGCCCCTGACCATCGAAACCGTCGAGATCGGTGGGCCGCGGCCCGGAGAGGTGCTTGTCGAAATCATGGCGACGGGCGTCTGCCATACCGATGCCTATACCCTGTCCGGGCTGGATTCCGAAGGCAAGTTCCCGGCGATCCTGGGGCACGAGGGCGCCGGCATCGTGCGCGAGGTGGGCGCGGGCGTCACCAGCGTCAAGCCCGGCGACCATGTGATTCCGCTCTATACGCCCGAATGCCGGCAGTGCAAGACGTGCCTGTCGCGCCGTTCCAACCTGTGCACGTCCATCCGGGCCACGCAGGGGCAGGGCGTCATGCCGGACGGCACGTCCCGCTTTGCCTGCCATGGCGGGGAGGTGTTCCATTACATGGGCTGTTCCACCTTCTCCAATTTCACCGTGCTGCCCGAGATCGCGGTTGCGAAGGTGCGCGAGGACGCCCCCTTCGACAAGATCTGCTATATCGGCTGCGGCGTCACCACCGGCATCGGGGCCGTCATCTACACGGCCAAGGTGTGGCCGGGCGCCAATGTGGTGGTGTTCGGGCTTGGCGGCATCGGCCTCAACGTGCTGCAGGCCGCCCGCATGGTGGGTGCGGACCGCATCATCGGCGTGGACATCAACCCCGGCAAGGAAGAGATGGCGCGCAAGTTCGGCATGACGCATTTCGTCAATCCGGCCGAAATCGGCAATGACAAGGTGGTGCAGGCCATCCAAGACCTGACCGATGGCGGCGCGGACTTCTCGTTCGACGCGACGGGCAACGTCAACGTGATGCGCCAGGCGCTGGAGTGCTGCCACCGCGGCTGGGGCGAATCCATCATCATCGGCGTGGCCGAGGCCGGCAAGGAAGTCGCCACACGGCCCTTCCAGCTCGTCACCGGCCGGGTCTGGAAGGGCACGGCCTTTGGCGGCGCGCGCGGCCGCACCGACGTGCCGAAGATCGTGGACTGGTACATGGAGGGCAAGATCAACATCGACGACCTGATCACCCACACCATGCCGCTGGACGAGATAAACACCGCCTTCGATTTGATGCACGAGGGCAAGTCGATCCGCTCCGTCGTCCTATATTGACGGTTTGGCCCGGCCGCCGCGTGCCGGCCGGGCTCGGTTCAACGGAAACGACTGACGAGGAATATTCGCGATGGATCTGGTGTCGACGTCGAAGGCGCATGGCGGAACGCAAGGGGTGTATCGCCATCAGTCCCGCACCACCGACTGCGAGATGACGTTCGCGGTTTTCGTGCCGGAGCATGCGCCCGGCGAAAAGCTGCCCGTCGTGACTTACCTTTCCGGGCTGACCTGCACGCACCAGAATGCGATGGACAAGGGAGAGTTTCGCCGCGCGGCCGCCGAGCACAGGCTGATCGTCGTGATGCCGGACACCAGCCCGCGCGGGCCGAACGTGCCGGACGAGGCCGACAACTGGCAGATGGGGTCGGGCGCCGGCTTTTATGTCGATGCGACCCAGTCGCCATGGCGCCACAATTACCGCATGTACTCCTATGTCGTGGACGAGCTTCCGTCGCTGGTGGCGGTCAACTTTCCGGCGGACGTAGCGCGGCACGGCATTTTCGGCCATTCCATGGGTGGCCACGGCGCCATGACGATCGCCCTCAGGAACCCCGAGCTCTATCGCAGTTGCAGCGCCTTCGCGCCCATCGTCCATCCCACGACCGCGGACTGGTCGCGCCCGGCGCTGGAAAAATACCTCGGCCACGACGCGATGGCATGGCGCCAGTATGACACCTGCCTCCTGATCGAGGATGGCAAGCGGTTTCCGGAGTTTCTGGTGGACCAGGGCACGGCCGACCAGTTCCTGGAGACGGGCCTGAGGCCCAATATCCTGAAGGTCGCCTGCGAAAAGGCCGGCATTGCGCTGACGTTGAACATGCGGGAGGGGTACGACCACTCCTACAACTTCATATCCACCTTCATGGACGATCACATCGCCTGGCATGCGGCGCGGCTGAACCGCGCTTGAAGCCATGCCGCGCGCGATGGCGCGGCATGGACCGTTCGACGCGGTCAGGCTGTCGGCGTCAACGTCACCGACGTGCCGGTTGCCGCCGCGTTCAGGCCCAGCTGGCCGCTGACGCTGATCGTCTGTAGCTGAATGGAGCCGGCGGTGCCGCCGATCAGGAGATTGGCGCCGGCTCCGGCACCCAGGGTCGCCTCCACGGTCGCGCCCTGGTAGACGCCGCTCAGGGAGCCCTTGTGGTAACCGGCCGTCGGGGCGAAGACGGCCCAGACGAGCTGCCCGCGCGTCGTGAAGCCGAGGTCCACGCCCATCTTGCGCATGACGCCCGTGTAGACCTCCGATGTACGCGCACCGGTCGTGGACTGGAAGGTGCAATCGAGGGTTTTCGCGGACCCGAGGACGTAGCCGACGCCACCGCCGACATCGCAGGTCAGGTAACCGATGCGCACGCCATCGCGCTCGACGACTTCGGGGTAGGGTTCGGCCGGGGCATAACCCCCGACATCGGCGGCATTGGCGATGGTCGGGCCCAGAAGGGCGGCCTGGGCAAAGACAGCGGCGGCAAGAATGCGCTTCATGTCCAACTCCTGTTCGATCGTATGGCCCGCCGGGCCTGGACGAGGCCCGACCGGTATTCGATGCTATTAACAATCTGGAAAGGAGTTCGATCCCGCTGGATTTTTGCGGTGCACTCGATGGACAATCTTTCCTGTTTGGAAACCCTTTCGATTTGCGAACGGTACACTCGTTTGGTGTCCAATGCCTCGACAAGGAGCGGAAGGGGATGCGCCTCCATGAGCAATCTGGTGTGGATCGTGACCGCTTCCGCATCGCTGTGGTGCATCATCATTCTGCTGGTGTGCCTTGGCCGCCGTGTCTTGCTCGGGTGATCTGCGATCCAGCACTACAACCGCCGTCGAACGCGCTGTATGGTGGGATGCTCCATCTGCCGAAGGCGACTCGTCCATGTCGAATGCCATTCCCCTGACCAGCGGCCGTTCATCGCGCCCCCTCGCATGGTTCCTGATGGCGGCGGTTCTTCTGCCGCTGCTGGGCGCCTGCGGCGTGAACAACGTTCCGACTTACGAGGAACAGGCCAAGGCCGCATGGGCCGAGGTACAGAATCAGTATCAGCGCCGCGCCGACCTGATTCCCAACCTGGTCGAGACGGTGCGCGGCTTCGCCGCACAGGAGCGCGAGGTCCTGACGGCGGTGGTTGAGGCGCGTGCCAAGGCCACGCAGACCACCATCAACGCCGACCAGCTCACAGACCCGGCCGCCGTCGAGCGGTTCCAGGCCGCACAAAACGAATTGTCCGGCGCGCTGTCGCGCCTGCTGGTAACGGTGGAACGCTATCCGGACCTGAAGTCCAACCAGAATTTCCTGGCGCTGCAGAGCCAGCTCGAAGGGACCGAAAACCGCATCGCCGTGGCGCGGCGGGACTACATCGAGCGGGTGCGGGTCTACAACACGGAGCTGCGCACGATTCCCGGCCGGTGGATCGCGGGTATTCTCTATCCCGAGGCTGAGCCGATGCAGGCATTCGAAGCAACCGAAGGTGCCGCGACACCGCCCAGCGTCAACTTCGGCACCAACTGAGCCCTCCCGGCATGACACGGACCTTCGATACGCTCGGGCGGTTCGCCCGTACATGGGGCGTCATGCTGGCCATGGTGCTGTCACTGCTGTCCCCGCAGGCGTTCGCACAGGATTTCCCCATTCTCAGCGGACGGGTCGTCGATGCGGCCGGCATGATGACGCGTGCGCAGGCCGAGGCGTTGCAGGCGCGCCTGGCCGCGCACGAGGCATCATCGACCGACCAGGTCGTGGTAGCCACGGTCCCGAACCTGCAAGGCTACGAGATCGCGGATTTTGCAAACCGCCTGGCGCGGCACTGGGGCATCGGGCAGCAGGGCGAGAACAACGGCGTCCTGCTGCTTGTCGCGCGGGACGAGCGCCAGGTGCGCATCGAAGTCGGCTACGGACTGGAAGGGACGTTGACCGATGCCCTGTCCCGCATCGTCATCGAAAACGACATCCTTCCCCGCTTCCGCAGCTCCGACTTTGCCGGCGGCATCGCGGCGGGGGCCGACGCCATCGTCTCGATCCTGTCCGGCAACGCCGATGAGGTCCGGGCGCGCGCCGAGCGCAACGCCGGATGGAGCGGTGAGGGCGTCGATGACTGGATCAGCCTCGCGGTCGTGCTGTTCATCCTGGCCACGGCCTTCGGCCCGGTGGCCCTGATGTTGCTGGCACGGATCTTCGGAACGAAACTGCCGGGTGGCCGCCGCAGGTTCATGGGTATGGAGTTCGGCGGCCGGTCGGGCCGGCGCAGGCGCGGCAATGCGGGGTACTGGGGCGGCGGCATGGCCGGCGGCGGCCTGGGCGGCGGCTGGGGTGGCGGATCCTCCGGCGGTGGCTTTTCCGGCGGCGGCGGCTCTTTCGGAGGCGGTGGCGCCTCCGGAAGCTGGTAGACAGGAGAAGGCGCGATGCCGCTGCGTTTCACGAAACAGGATCACGACCGCGTCGCCGCCTCCATCGCCCGTGCCGAAAACGGCACCAGCGGCGAGATCTACGCGGTCTTCGCCCGGGCAAGCGCCGATGTGACGCCCATTTCCTATGCGGTCGCACTAACGCTCTGCATCCTCTCCGGCTTTGTTGCCGCAGTCCTGGGGGCGCTCGCCGGGCATGCCGTTTCAGCGGTGGACCTTGCCTTCGGGCAGATCGTCGGCGCATGCCTCCTGCTCGCGCTGCTGCGTTTCGTGCCACGGTTGCGCCGCCTGTTCGTGCCGGGCTTCCTGGCGCGGATGGCGGCGGCGCGCGTCGCACGGGAGCAGTTCCTGGCCCATAATCTGCACTCCACGGCGGGGCGCACCGGCGTGCTCCTGTTCCTGTCGGAGGCGGAGCATTATGCCGAGGTGATCGCCGATGACGGCATCGCTGCCCGAGTGCCGCCGGAGGCGTGGACCGACATCGTCGATACGCTCATCCGCGCGGGCCGCGACGACACCCTTGCCGATGGTTTCGTGGAGGCCATCGCGGCAGCCGGGGCGTTGCTGGCTCAGCATTTCCCGCAGGACGATGCCGGCCTGAACGAGATACCGGATCGATTGGTGGAAATCTGAAAATCGCCGGCCGCTTTTGCCTGGCCCGCGGTATTGGCGATTGACGGCAGCCGCCCCAGGATCGATACAACCGCAGATTTTGCAACTCGGAGTCTCATCATGAGCGAGCGTATTGCCGATATCGGCGTTCTGGGTCTCGGAACCATGGGAGCCAACCTGGCGCTCAACATGGCCGAGAAGGGGTTCAAGGTCGCCGTCAACAACCGCACCGTCGAGAAGGGGTATGCCCTGCGCGACGAAAACGGTGAGATCGGCCAGAATATCGTCCCCACCGACTCGATCGAGGATTTCCTGTCGCGGTTGAAGGCACCGCGGCTGGTGCTGTTCATGGTTCCGGCCGGCCCCATCGTCGACGAAGAGATGAAGCGCATCATGCCGCTGTTGTCGCCGGGCGACATCATCATCGATGCCGGCAATGCCGATTTCAACGATACCGTGCGCCGTTCGAAGCTGGTGGAAGAGACGCCGTTTCATTTCGTCGGCATGGGCGTTTCCGGCGGCGAGCTCGGCGCGCGGCACGGCCCTTCGATGATGGTGGGCGGCGCGCCCGAAACCTATGCATCGCTGAAGCCGATCCTCGAGCCGATTTCAGCCAAGTACGAGGGCGAGCCCTGCGTGGCGTGGCTGGGGCCGGACGGCGCGGGCCACTTTGTGAAGACCATCCATAACGGCATCGAATATGCCGACATGCAGATGATCGCCGAGATCTACGGCATCCTGCGCGATGGGGTGGGGCTTTCCGCAGGCGAGATGGCCGACATCTTCGCCGACTGGAACACGCGCGGCCTGTCGTCCTATCTCATCGAGATCACCGCTGTGACGCTGGCGGAAAAGGATTCCGAGACCGGCAAGCCGATGGTGGACGTGATCCTGGACGAGGCCGGGCAGAAGGGCACGGGCCGCTGGTCCGTCATCGAGTCGCAGAAGCTGGGCGTCGGCGCCACCACCATCGAAGCCGCCGTGTCGGCGCGCAGCGTATCTTCCCGCAAGGCCGAGCGCGAGCTGACCGAAAGCCTCTATTCGTCGGTCGCGCCCGCCAAAGCCGAGTTCCATGGCGACAAGGAGGGCTTGAACGAGCTGGAAGCCGCTTTGGAGACGGCCAAGATCATCGCCTACGCACAGGGCTTTGCAGTGCTGACGGCTGCGTCCGCCGAGCATTCCTGGAACCTGCCGCTGGGCGAGATCGCCCGCATCTGGCGTGCCGGCTGCATCATCCGCTCGCAGTTCCTGGATGATATCACCAAGGCGTACGAGGGCGCTGAACCGCCGGCAAATCTCCTGCATGCGCCGGAATTCGTGGCGCGGGTCAGCGCGGGTGAAAGCGCTTTGCGCCATGTGGTCGCCAAGGCGGCCATGGCCGGCATCGCCGTTCCGGCGTTGGCGGCGGCCTTGTCCTATTTCGACGATTACCGGCGGGCGCGCGGCACCACCAACCTGACGCAGGCCCAGCGCGACCTGTTCGGCGCGCACACCTTCCATCGTACCGACAAGGATGGCGTCTTCCACCATCAATGGCCGGCGGTCTGATCCGCCGTTTCAGCATCGTCCGGGGCCGCCATCGCGGCCCCTTTTACGATCGTCCCGAAAAGATCGACGCCCTTTCGGCCGCGTCGAGGGCGCGGTAGGCGCCGGGCGCGAGATCGCCGGGCAAGGCAAGGCCGCCCAGCCTGTCGCGATGCAGCTCTTCGACATGGTTGCCGAGCGCGGCGAACATGCGGCGCACCTGATGGTATCGGCCTTCGCCGACGGTCAGGAACGCCTCGCGTTCGCCGATGGCCTCCAGCGTCGCCGGCAGGAGGGGCTTGTCCTCACCCTCGAGCAGCAAGGTGCCGGCGGCGAAAATCTGGCCCTCGTCGCCCCGCAGCGGGCGCGCCAGCACGGCGCGATACCGTTTCTCCACATGGCTGCGCGGCGCGATGACCTTGTGCAGGAAGGCGCCGTCGTCGGTGATGAGAAGCAGGCCGGAGGTTTCCTTGTCCAGCCGCCCGACGGTCGACAGGGCCGGATCGCGCCGGCGCCATCGCGCGGGCAGGAGGTCATAGACGAGCGGCCCGGCTTCCTTGTGCGAGCAGGTAACGCCAAGGGGCTTGTGCATCGCCAGGACGACGCCTGGCAACGGGTCCAGCCGCTCGCCGTCCACGATGAGGCGGTCTTCCAGGTCGGGCGTCAGGGCGATCCGGCTGTCGGCAGCCTGGAAGGGCGCGCCGTCCAGGAGGATATGGCCGTTCCTGGCCAGCATCTGGATTTCCCGACGCGAGCCGTAGCCGAGATTGGCCAGCAGCTTGTCCAGCCGTGCGGTTGGCGTCCTGCCGCTCATGCCGTGGCCTCGACGACCTTGTAGCCGCCCTTGTCGGCACGCGCCTCGACGCGGCGGAACGCAGCGGCCAGGACGGCCTCGTAGGGCAAATGCCGGTTGGCGACCAGCCATAGGGTGCCGCCCTTGCGCAGGGCGCGCCGCGCGGCCCGGATGAAGTCCTGTCCCAGTTCCCGGCTTTCGCTCCCCTCGGCATGGAACGGGGGATTGCTGATGACGAAGTCCAGGGGGCCGAGCGGCTCCGTCAACGCATCGGCCCACAGGAAGGACGCGCGTGGATCGGTGACATTGCGCCGCGCGCAGTCCACCGCCCGCCTGTCGATATCCAGAAGGGCGAGGCTCTCGACCTTGTCCGACCGCAGGGCGTGCCGGCTCAGGATGCCGATGCCGCATCCGAGATCGGCTCCCTTGCCCGCCAGCGGCGGCAGCACCTCCATCAACAGGCGGCTGCCGGGATCGAGCCTGTCCCATGAAAAGACGCCCGGTTGCGACCAGAGGTCGAGTTCCGGCACGAGGCGTGGAGCCCCTTCGTCCATCGCGGCCTGGAGGCTCAACGTGCCGGCCGGCCTGTCGAGGATACAGATGCGGTGGCGACGCCGGAAGCTTTCCGTCGGATCGCAGCCGAAGGCTTGCAGCTCTCCCGCCAGGCGGGCGCCGCCCTTGTCCTTCGGTGCGAGTGCCACCAGCCGGCCACCCGGCGCAAGCGCGCGCAGCCCGTGCGCCAGGACGTAGCGCCGCTCGAGCGAGCCGGGGGGTGCCAGCATCACGAGCGATGCGATACCGCCATCCGGAACGGCCTCCAGCGCCGTCGAGCCGGGCACGAACGGCGAAAGCTGGATACGCGATACCGATGCGTCCTCCGCGACGAGGTCGGGCGGCGGTGCGCCGTAACGCGCATCGATAGGAGCTTCTGTCATATTGGTCACACCTGCCCTATAAGGCAGCCTCGCGGGGTGGGGAAGCCCCAATCTGGAAGCGGGGAGGGACCGGACGTGAGCGTCGATGCGAAGATCAGATCGATCACGCCACCAGAGCTGATCGCCCGGAAGGGCGGCGAGAAGATCGCCTGCCTGACGGCTTATACGACACCGATGGCGCGGTTGGCCGACCGGCATTGCGATCTCATCCTGGTGGGCGACAGCCTTGGCATGGTCGTGCACGGCCTGCCCAACACGCTGGGCGTGACGCTGGACATGATGATCCTGCACGGCAAGGCGGTGATGCGCGGGGCCGGGCGCGCGCTGGTGGTGGTGGACCTTCCCTTCGGGAGCTACGAGGCCGGCGCGGGGCAGGCCTTCGAGGCTTCGGCCCGGGTGATGGCCGAGACGGGATGCGCGGCGGTCAAGCTGGAGGGGGGCGTCGAGATGGCCGGGACGGTCGCCTTCCTGACGGCGCGGGGCATCCCCGTGTGCGCCCATGTCGGGCTGGTGCCGCAACGGGTGCAGAGCTTCGGCGGCTACAAGGTGCAGGGCCGCGGCGCGGCCCGCGACAGGATCCTCGCCGACGCCGTCGCCATGGCCGAGGCCGGCGCCTTCGCCGTGGTGCTGGAGAAGGTGGTGGAGCCTCTCGCGCGTGAGATCACCGAACGCCTGCCGGTGCCCACCATCGGCATCGGAGCATCGCCGGCCTGCGACGGCCAGATTCTCGTTCTGGACGATATCCTCGGCGTATTCACCGACTTCCAGCCGAAATTCGTGCGTCGCTACGCCGAACTCGGCATGGCCGCGGAAGACGCCATCGCCGCTTATGTCCGTGACGTGCGGGAGGGGCGTTTTCCGGCGGCCGAGCATACGTTCGGCGAAAGGGCGGGTGCACTCTGATGGGCGCGGTCGCGATCGTTCGCAGCCCGCGCGCGCTGCGGGCCATGGTCCACGACTGGAAGCAGGGCGGGCTGACGGTCGGCGTGGTGCCCACGATGGGCGCCCTGCACGAGGGCCATCTGAGCCTCGTCCGCCACGCCCTGGCCGAGACCGACAGGGTCGTCGTGACGCTTTTCGTCAATCCCCGCCAGTTCAACAATCCGGCGGATCTGGCCGCCTATCCGCGCACCGAAGATGCCGATGCGGCCATGCTGGAGCCGCTGGGAGTGCATGTTCTCTATGTGCCGGACGGGGTGGACATGTATCCCGAGGGCTTCGCCACGACGGTATCGGTTGCCGGGGTCAGCGAAGGGCTGTGCGGCGCGTTCCGGCCGGGCCATTTCGACGGTGTGGCGACGGTCGTCGCCAAGCTGCTGATCCAGACGGCGGCCGACCGCGCCTTCTTCGGCGAGAAGGATTTCCAGCAGCTCATGGTGGTGCGCCGCATGGTGTCGGACCTCGACCTGCCGACGCGGATCGTCGCCTGCGGAACGGTCCGCGAGGAGGACGGGCTTGCCATGTCCAGCCGCAACAGGAGGCTGTCGGCAGAGGAGCGCATTCTCGCCCGGGCCCTCCCCGACGCGCTGTTCAGGGCTGCGGGCGCCATCGGGGCCGGCTCGGATGTGAAGGCTACGCTTGCACAGGCGCGGGATGCGATCCTGGCGGGCGGCTTCCGGGCGGTGGAGTATCTCGAACTGCGGGACGAGGCCAGCCTTGCGCCCGTGAACAGCTTGGGCAACGTGCCGACACGGATCCTGGCCGCGGCCTGGCTGGGTGACGTCCGGCTGATCGACAATGTCGAGGTGATCCGGGCGACCACAGTGGATATCTCCGCAAGGGACGCGGTTGCGCAGGGCAGGCGGGTCACGACGGTCTGATCTTACGCTTACGTAAATTACCTTTTCGAGGGCGCTTTTAGCCTATATCGATGGGGTATCGGAAACTGGGAGGTGCCGAAACTCATGAACAAGCCGTGGCTGCAGTACTATCCGGAGGGCGTACCGGCCGAGTTGCCCGAACTGCCGTTTGCCTCGCTGGTCGATCTTTTGGAAGATTCGTTCAAGCGCTTCGCGGATCGCCCCGTCTTCAAGTTCATGGGCCGCTCGATCACCTACCGCGAGATGGACGTCGCCTCGCGCAATTTCGCGGCCTATCTGCAGGCGAAGGGCCTGAAGCGCGGCGACCGCGTTGCGCTGATGATGCCGAACGTCCTGCAATATCCAGTAGCCGTCGCCGGCGTGCTGCGCGCCGGCATGGTGGTGGTGAATACCAATCCGCTCTACACCCCGCGCGAACTCAAGCATCAGCTGACCGATTCCGGGGCGCGCGCCATCGTGATCCTGGAAAACATGGCGACGACCCTGCAGAAGTGCCTGCCGGACGTTCCGGTGGAGCATGTCATCGTCGCATCCGTGGGCGACATGCTGCCCATGCTGAAGGGCACGATCGTCAATTTCGTGCTGCGGCGGGTCAAGAAGATGGTGCCGGCCTATGAATTGCCGGGCGCCGAGCGCTGGAACCAGGCGATCAGGACGGGCGCGGCCTCGACCTTCGAGCGCGTTGCTCCCAAGCCCGACGACATGGCGAGCCTGCAATATACGGGCGGTACGACGGGTGTTTCCAAGGGGTGCATCCTGTCGCACCGAAATCTCGTTTCCAACGTCATCCAGTCGGAGCTGTGGCACGAGCCGGCCATGCGCAACGTGCCCGCCGGCGAGCAGACGAACACGATCTGCGCGCTGCCGCTGTATCATATCTTCGGCTTCACGGTGAACATGATGCTGTCGATGCGGCAGGGCGGCTGCAACATCCTGATCATCAACCCACGCGACATTCCCGCCGTGATCAAGGAGTTGAAGGCGCAACCCTTCCACCTGTTCCCGGCCGTGAACACGCTGTTCGGCGCGATAGCCCGCCATCCGGATGCCAGGAGCGTCGACTGGTCCTCGCTGCGCATCTCGGTCGGCGGCGGCATGGCGGTGCAGGGCGCGACGGCCGATCTGTGGAAGCAGGTGACGGGCTGCACGATCTGCCAGGGCTATGGCCTGTCGGAGACCGCCCCTGTGGCCTGCTGCAACATCGTGACCGACAAGGAGTATACCGGCACGATCGGCTATCCGGTGCCGTCCACCGACTGCCGTATCGTGGATGACGATGGCAACCCGCTGCCGTTCGGCGAGCGCGGCGAACTGGCCATCAAGGGCCCGCAGGTGACGGCGGGCTACTGGAACCGCCCGGACGACACGAAGAAATCCTTCACCAGCGACGGCTATTTCCTGACGGGCGACATCGGCCTCATGGACGAGACGGGCGCCACAAGGATCGTGGATCGCAAGAAGGACATGATCAACGTGTCCGGCTTCAACGTCTACCCGAACGAGGTCGAAGACGTGGTGACACGCATGCCCGGCGTCGTGGAAGCAGCCGCCATCGGCATGGAGGACGAGAATTCCGGCGAGGCGGTCAAGCTGTTCGTGGTGACGAGCGATCCGTCCGTCACCGAGGAAGCGGTAAAGGCGTTCTGTCGCGACAATCTGACGGGCTACAAGCGGCCGAAGGTCGTCGAGTTCCGGGACGAGTTGCCGAAGACGAATGTCGGCAAGGTGCTGCGACGCGAATTGCGAGACTAGGCGGAAATGTCGGATCGGCGGCGCCGGCTTGTGCCGGCGGCCGCTTCATGGCTTAATTTGGAAAGGGGTACATGCATGGGCTGCGGGGAGCTCTTCGCGGCGCACCGAAGTTTTTTGCCTCGCCTGGGCGATTCGGCCTTTTCATTCATCAAAGTGTCGCTTATATCCGCATCACCGCAGCGCAAAAGCGCTCGCATCGGTGACGCGGGGTGGAGCAGCCCGGTAGCTCGTCAGGCTCATAACCTGAAGGTCGCAGGTTCAAATCCTGCCCCCGCAACCATCTTTACTTGCGACCCCGTAGCCCCCGCTGCGGGGTTTTTGCTTTGCGTGGAAATCGTAAGGATTCCAGCGAGATCGCCCTGAACGGCGATCTCCACCTTGCCGTCGACCGGCGTCAGCTCGATCTGATCCACGAGCGAGCGCAGCGTGTCGGCGGCCTCGATCCGCTTCCCCTCGTCTTCGTCCTGCAGGGCGTCGTAAAGCTGTTGGACCCGCTTGCGGTATTGCAGTGCCATGCTCGGGTGCAGCAGGGGTGGCGGCTCGTCGGCTTCGGCCAGGAACAGTTCAAGTTCCTTCTTGCGTTTCTCAATCGCCACCATCTTCGCGTTGAGCGCGTCAGCGGCCCCACCCTTCAGTATCAAATTGAGGAGGGTCTCGAGTTCCCGATCGATCTTCGCAATCTCCGCCTCGGCCGACGCGATCTCGGCGCGGCCCTCCATGCGCAGCCGGTTCATCTCCTGCGTGAAGACCTCGCAGAAATGGGTGAAGAGCTCCGGATCGACGAGTTTGGTACGCAGTGCGTTCAGCACACGCGCTTCCAACTCGTCGCGGCGGATGTTGACCCGGTTGTCGCAGGTCCCCTTGTTGCGCGCCGTCGCACATCCGATCAGCGTCGCCGAGATCGCGGAATAGCCGCCACCACAGCAGGAACATTTGGTCAATCCCGAGAAGAGGTATTTGGGGCGGCGGCGGGTATTGATCCGGGAGAGATCGGCCTCGCCGTTTTCCTTCCGGGCGATCTTGTTCTTCTCCTGCCGCGCCTTCACGGCGTTCCAGAGATCGTCATCGAGGATGCGCAGCTCCGGCGTTTCCTGGATGACCCATTCCTCTTCCGGGTTGGGGCGGGCCTGCCGCTTGCCGGTGTTCGGATCCTTGACGAAGCGCTGCCGGTTCCAGACGATCTTGCCGATATACATCTCATTGTTGAGGATGCCATTGCCCCGTTTCGGGTTGCCGTTGATCGTGCTGAACCCCCAATCGCCGCCTGACGGAGCGGGAATGCCTTCCTTGTTCAGGGCGAAGGCGATGGTCTTGGCCGACTTGCCGGCGGCGTAGTCGCGCAAGATGCGGCGGACCACCTCGGCCTGGAACTCGTTGATGGTGCGATCGCCGCGGATCGGCTCGCCGTTCGCATCGAGTTTCTTGACCACATCGTAGCCATAGGCATTGCCACCACCCGATTTGCCCGCCTCGACGCGGCCGCGCTGCCCGCGGCGGGTCTTGTCGGCCAGATCCTTCAGGAACAGCGCATTCATCGTGCCCTTGAGACCGACATGCAGATGCGTCACCTCGCCTTCCGACAGGGTGAACATCTTCACGTCGGCATAGGACATGCGCTTGAAGATGCCCGCGATGTCTTCCTGATCGCGGGAGAGGCGGTCCATCGCTTCGGCCAGGATCAGGTCGAAACGGCCGCCCATTGCGTCGGCCATGAGCGCCTGAATGCCTGGGCGGATCAGCGAGGCGCCGGAGATCGCGTGGTCCGAATACTCCTCGACGATATGCCAGCCCTGCTTCTCGGCATGGAGACGGCACATACGGAACTGGTCGGCGATGGAGGCGTCGCGTTGATTGTCGGAAGAATAGCGGGCGTAGATCGCGACTTTCAAAACCTGGCTCCCGTCCGTATCAGGAGGAGCGCTTCCTCCTTTGCCGTGACATCTTCACTTCCTCTGCATAGCACTCCTGCGCCGCCTGCCTCGCCAGGATGCCGACCAGACGCAGAAGGCGAGGGTCGGGATTGCCACGCGGCGTAAACGTCAGCTCCGGCGCGTCCAGCAGCAAGGATTCGAGCAGCGCTTCGCGCTCTCCTCCTGTCATCTTTGCCGGGTTTCCTGGGGCTCGCAAGGTCATAGCTTGCAGCATTCGCCCCGAGGGAAGCATAAGCAACGGAAATTGAAGGCGAATATTCGGCGGCGATTGGCGCGGGCAATCGTGCCATGGCGTGGCCAAGCGCAGCCGGGCGTGCCTTTGCGTAGCAAAATAACCTATCGGAATCCCTCGCTGACCCGGTCATCATTGGCCTCGTCGCCTCTCCTCGTGAGGTCATTGACTGTTGACGCAACCCTAGCGTATTGTAATTCGCGATACAAGGCGCTATATACCGACCAAGGAGATTCGCCATGGCCACGACCGCCGAACGCAAGGAATATCCGATCTCGATGCGCCTGCCCGAGGCGGATGTCGCAATGATCGATCGCGCAGCGAGCCTGCGCGGCCGCTCGCGCACCGATTTCGTGCGCGACGCCGCAGTGCGCGCGGCCGAGGAGGTCGTCATGGAGCAGGGGCTGATCCGGATGAGTCCAGAGGGCTTCGCTGAGTTCATGGATGTGCTGGCGCGTCCGGCCGCTCCCGTTCCGGAGATGGTCGAAGTTCTGAAACGGCCCGCGCCGTGGGAGCCCGGCTACGTGGCGAAGCGGTAAGCCATTGCAACTGTCAGGCCCCGAACCGCTTACCGCCGCTCACGATGTGTCTGATTTCTCCTGTGGCAAGCCCACGCTTGACCACTGGCTGAAGACGCGCGCCCTCTCCAATCAGCAGAAGGGCTTCACCGCCGTCCTTGTCGTGCACGAGGCCGGACGCGTGGTCGGTTACTATGGCCTGGCGCCGACCGCCGTTGTGCCATCGGTGCTGCCGCGTTCGATCCGGACGGGGCAGCCACCCAATCCGGTCCCGTGCATGCTACTCGGCCAGCTCGCGACCGATACGGGTTGGGCAGGGCTGGGCATCGGGACCGGTCTTGTGAAGCACGCCCTCCAGCGCTGCGTTCAGGCCGCTTCGCTGATCGGCGGACGGGCCTTGTTGGTCAATGCCGTCGATGGTGAAGCCGCCGAATTCTGGAGGCGGCGCGGCTTTGAGCCGTCCAGGGATGATCCCCTGGTTCTGCTCCGATCGATCAACGACATCGCGGCCTCGCTCGGTGAGGCTGGAGGTTGAATGCTTGGCTGGCCTCACCCCAGCGATCCGCCCGTTCACTCAGATTGCAGTAGACCAGATCTGCCCATGCAAATTCGTCTCCCCCCATTGTCCACATTCCGCTGGCAGATGTTCGTGCTTTCCCTCGCTCTATCTTGGGCGGTCGGCGGCCTGCCGGAACCTGCCCAGGCTCAGCCTCGGCCGCAGATTGCGAAGTGCGTTCCCGGTCAGGCGCGCACCGCTGACGAATATTGTCTCGTCGACGGTGACACGATCTGGATTGACGGGGAAAAGCTGCGCATGGAGGGATATGACACCCCGGAACCGCAAACCCACATCTGCGGTGGCGAGGCCGAAGTCGCGCTGGCACACCGAGCCAGCGACCGGGTGATCGAGCTGCTGAACTCGCATAACTGGACTGTCGAATATGGAGAGCGGGATAACACCGGCACGCGGACGCTCGTGACGATCAGAATCGGTGGTCGCGACATCGGCGACATCCTGATCGAAGAAGGGCTGGCTCGCTCCTGGCCTGACGGCGATGAATGGTGGTGCAGCCGGTAGGTGCGGCAATGCGAACCGCGCGTGGAGCGGCGAGGTGAGATGCCAGTTATGCTGACAATGCGCCTTGTTGCTGCGTACGCGCAGTTTCCAACCTCGCAGGTGCAACATCCGGAGGCACGCACGGAACATCAGCCATTCGGCGCGTCACCTCCGAAGTTGATGGCTACGGTAAGAAGCTACATGTTCGTGGTTGCTTTCTTCAGTCATCAGGGCCTGATAACAAATATTTATGATTGAAGACTGGCTGAACATCGAGGAGGCGGAGCACGGCGAAACAAAGCGCCTCTTTGTGCTTGGCGAGAGAGGTGGCGGTAGAGTCGCAGTCCAGGCGGACCTCATGGAGCGTGTCCGCGCTCACTACGACGATCCGCGGCACATTGCCGACGACATTGCCGAGCTGGGATTCCCCGGCGCTGCTGCCATTCTTCGCGAGCGCTTGCCGACCGACGCCAGAACGCGGTCCGGCGAAGTAGGCGAGATATTGGCTACGGAGTTTGTGGAGCACCAGACTGGATTCCGGATCCCCGTTCGCCGCCTGCGCTACAAGGACGGTCGCGAAATGGCCCTGCGCGGCGATGATTTCCTCGGCATCGAGGAGGTAGATGGACGCCTTGCCTATCTGAAGGGCGAGGCCAAGAGCGGTCAGGCGATGGCCGCAGGTGTGATAAACGCCGCTCGTGCCCGGCTCAATGACGACGATGGCCGTCCCACGCCGATCTCCCTACTGTTTGTAGCCGATAGGTTGCTGGAGGGGAGCGAAGAAGACGAGGCGCTAGGTCGCCAAATCCGCAATGCTGTCGGCAGAGGCACGATTCGGGCGCGTGATGTCACGCATGGACTGTTCACGTTAACCGGCAACGACCGGCGCGCCGACCTCGAAGCCGATCTTGCAGGTGCTGGCGGTGACCACGGCCATATCTCGGTGAACCTCCGCATAAACGACCACCAGGAGTTCATCGCCTGGATTTATGAAGAGGCCGAGAGCCTTGGAAACGATTGAGGAGCTTCAGGAATTTATCGAAGTGATGGCGCAGCCGACGGTACGCGGTCGGCTTCAAGCACGGGGTGACGCGCGGGCGATCATTAGGAGGGCCGGCCAACTTCCCGAGGGTGCTCCGGCTTTCGCGGTGAGTCTCGACACCGATTTGTCCGAGTATGGATTCTCTTTGCTCCGTGCATCGCTCGCCCTGCGGGAGCGGGGCGAGGGCGACCCAGCAATATGGCGCGAGGGCTTTCTCAAGGCTGGCAATGCCTTCGAGGCCCTTGTCCGCAACGGGTCACCGGAACTCTCCCAGCGTGGCTTCTGGCGTGTGATGGGCGCGGCCTCGTACCATCTCGCGGGGTACGCAGCGATGGCGTTCTCGCTGATGTCTCAGGCCGAAGAAGAAGCGAATCTTGCGCCCGCAGAACGCGTGATCGTACGGCTACTCCTTAGTGATCTCGGGACTCTGCGTGACGAGGCGCGATCCTGGCTGCGCAATCCTGAATACGGCGACGATGCTCTCCAAGCTGCTCTCGAGGTCGGCGATCAGGAGATCGACGACATCTTGTCGATCATGCTGACTACGGCGGTCTTCAGAGCTTTCGCGTTCTTCGAATTCGCGTTGCTCACCGGCGATACCGCTATGCACGACGGAGCGCTATCAATACTCCGGCGCGCTCTGAGAGTGGCCAGCAATGTCGGTGCGGTATCCCATTGGTGGATCATCCGCGTAGCCCGAAATTTAATTGACGATCTCTGGGGCAATAGCCTCCACCATGTGCTGCCTCAAATCGGGCCAGCCGGCACGGATGGTTATGCCGCGCTGCGGGAGATGTTTCTTGCGTCGCTTTATGCGCGCAAGACGGCCGAGGTTGAGCTCTGGCCTTCGCAGATCGGCGCGGCGCGCCGCGCAACCGATTTGACTGATGATCTCGTGGTGGCTCTGCCGACGAGTGCTGGAAAGACCCGCGTCGCGGAAATCTGCACCCTCATGTCGCTCAGTGCAGAGAAGCGGGTGTTGCTCGTGACGCCGCTGCGGGCACTGTCGGCGCAGACCGAGCGGTCCTTTCGCAAGACGTTCGGTCCTCTCGGATTTTCGGTGTCCTCGCTCTACGGTGCGAGCGGCGCAATGCCGGGAGACCAGGACGCACTGCGCTCGCACGACATCGTTATTGCGACGCCGGAAAAGCTGGACTTCGCGCTAAGAAGCAATCCGCAATTGCTGGATGATATCGGATTGATCGTTCTGGATGAGGGACATCTGATAGGGCCGAGCGAGCGCGAGCTCCGCTACGAAATTCTCGTGCAAAGGCTTCTGCGCCGCGCGGACGCGGTCGACCGGCGTATCGTCTGCCTGTCGGCGATCCTGCCCGATGGCGAACAACTCGAAGATCTGACGGCGTGGGTGCGTAGCGATGCCGAGGGCGAAGCGGTGAAATCAAGCTGGCGGCCGACCCGTCAGCGTTTCGGAACGCTGGCGTGGGGCGGACAGGGAGCGCGCCTGACATTCGATCTTGATGATGACGGACCCTTCATCCAGAACTTTGTCACGGAGCAGCCTCCCATCGCTCCGCGTCGAACGCCGTTTCCCAGAGACAATCCCGAGTTGACCATTGCTGCGGCATGGCAGTTTGCCGATGAGGGCAAGCGCACATTGGTATTCTGTACGCAGCGGGATCATGTCGAGAGCTACGCAACGCGCATTGTCGACCTCGCCCGGCGTGGCTTCATCGCTCCACTTCTTGCTGACGAAGGCGCAATAGAGAGGGCGAAATCGGTTGGGGCTGAATGGCTAGGTGCAGAGCATCCGGCCGTCCGCTGCCTTGAACTGGGCGTGGCCATTCATCACGCGCGTTTACCTAACCCTTTCCTTCGCGAGGTCGAACGCCTGCTAAACGAAGGCGTTCTAACTGTGACTATCGCATCGCCGACCCTCGCCCAGGGGCTTAATCTCAACGCAGCGGTCCTGCTTGTGCCGACCCTGTATCGCGCGGGAACTCCCCTCACCGGCGAGGAATTTGCGAACGTCGCGGGGCGCGCCGGACGCGCCTTCGTCGATCTCGAAGGGCTTGTGATCCACGTAATGTTCGAACCGCTGCGTTGGCGCAGGCAGGCATGGCGCGAGCTTGTGAACGCATCAAGGGCCCGGACGCTTGAGAGCGGGCTTATTCAGATCGCCAGCGAAATTCTCAATCGTCTGGCGCGCAGCGGGACGCTAAGTCGAGACGACGCCTTTGAGTATCTCGCCAACAACCGAGATGCCTGGAACATCCATGTCGACGAGGAAGACGACGAGCCTTTCGAGCTTCTGCTAGAGAAACTCGATCACGCGATCCTTGGTCTTGTCGAAGCGCTGGATGCTGATGATGCGGACTTGCCGCGGCTCATCGAC
This sequence comes from Aureimonas sp. OT7, assembly GCF_014844055.1. NCBI lineage: Bacteria > Pseudomonadati > Pseudomonadota > Alphaproteobacteria > Hyphomicrobiales > Aurantimonadaceae > Aureimonas > Aureimonas sp. OT7. The sequence goes on along the minus strand of NZ_CP062167.1, from coordinate 218,818 downwards.
GAGTCGCTGAACGGTTCGCTTTGGGCGCGGCAGCTTGCCCGCCGTGGCGATGACCTGCGTGAGCGCCAGCTTGAATTGTTCAGGGCGCGCTCGGGGCTGATCTGGTCGCAGACGAACGCCGATCAAAGGCGCGGTCATTTTGCGATGGGTGTTGGGCTTGAGTCCGGATTGACACTCGACGCGATGGCCGACGAGCTCGCCGTGTTGCTCGACCAAGCCGACGAGGCAGCGTTGCCCGGCGATAGCGAGGTGCTCGTTGCATCGCTTACCACGCTTGCGGAGCGCTTACTCGCTATCCGCCCCTTTGTTCCTGACGATCCTCTGCCGGGCAATTGGCGCGAGATCCTGGCCGCGTGGGTTTCCGGAACGCCAGTGCACGAGATCGGGCCGGACAACATGCGTTTCATCGAGGACGTATTTACGTATCGGCTCGTCTGGGCGCTGGAGGCACTTCGTACCCGAAGGGTTGCGCTTGGCTGGCAACCCGAGATCATTGCCGGCACAGCCGCTGCCTGTCTTGAGGCCGGGCTGCCGCGCTACACGATGGCGATGCTTGTGCGCGCCGGACTTCCTTCAAGAGCCGCGGCCCTCGCCGCAATTAATGATCAGGATCCGATTTTCATCGATAACGATGGTCTCGTTGTCTGGCTCGAAACCAATGAAGTTGTCGCGATGACAGATGCCGGAGACTGGCCAACGCCAGCGACCAACGACATTTGGAAAGCATTCAGGGCCGAGATGCTGAACCGCATCAGCCAGCGTTGGACCTCGCGCGACTGGCGTATAAATATCGAACCGGCGACGCGGCAGATCGTTCCGGTTCCGGCCAGTCCATATCGGGTCGAGGTCGACGAAACAGACAATGCCGTGTGGGTTCTTACGCCTGACTTCAAAGTGGTAGCCATGCTTGGGCAAAGTATGGTTGACGCCGCTCCAAGTGTGCTGACTGCTCGCTTTGATGAAGGCAGCCCTCAGGCGATCATTCGCCGGCATGGTCGCTCCCACGCGTCTTGGTCTGAGCCCTAAGCGCGCGAATGCTTCAAGGATTACGGAGGGCCGCTTTGGGAAATCGCGCTGCGGCTATCACCTCAGCCGTCCCACCGACAGTCCGTACGATCGGCTAGCTGGGCCTTCCCGCGAGGCGCTCGTCGATGACCGGCTCGTCCCAGTGGCGCGCAACATCGAGCCACTTGTCGATCAACGCCTGAAACTGCGGCTCGGCGAAGCAGGTCTGGAACGTGTAGAGCCGATTGACCACCTGGCGCATCAGGTCGCGCATCTCGTCATCGTCGAACCTCGACACGGTTCTCCAGGGAATGCGATTGCCGTCGGCGTCGATGACGAAGACATCGGAATAGTCGCCGGTCTTCGTGACCGGGACCGGGCCGGCATGCAGGTCCTCCAGCATGCTGTTGCGGACGCAGATCATCGCCATCGCCTTGGCGAGCGTCGCCGCTAACTGTTCTTCTTCCTTCCGGCCCATGTTCGTCCTCCGGATCATTGTCAGATGCCCGGCAACATGCCATCGGCGGCTGTATTGGCTGGCGTTTCCAGGATCACCAACCGATCATCGGGCAGCGGCCGCTGCAGCGTCTTGGCTTCGTTCCAGTCGGCGGTCAGCCAGGTCTCGACTTCTTCGTGGCTCGTCAGAATGACGGGCATGGCCTTCGGATGGATCGGCTTCACCACGCCATTGGCCTCGGTCGTCAGGAAGGCGAACAGTTGATGATCGCCCGGACGCGGGGTCCGGTTCGAGCCGCGGGTTCCGCGCCACGGCGTCCAGATTCCCGCGAAGAAGAACAGGGGCTGGGTCTCATCGAGGGCGAACCAGTGCAGCGGTTTGCGCTTCGTGACTGGATCGGGCTTTTGCCCATATTCGGAAAAGGCGGTGGCCGGGACCACGCAGCGATTCTCGAGCCCGAGCCATTTGCGCCAGTGAGGGCTGGCCGTGTTGCGGATATTGGTGACGCCGGTGTCCGGCGCGTCGCGGGATTTCAGATATTCGACGGGCGTGGGCATACCCCAGGTCAATGAGGCCAGTTCCCGCCCGCCGTCGGTGTTGCGCACCACCGGCGCCGGCCGGTCGGGATAGACGTCCATCGACGGTTCGAGATTGCCGATACTGTCATGGGTGGCTGCCACGAAATCCCGGATCGCCTGCTGATTGGTCGTAATGCGATAGAGATTGCACATCGCCCCGCCACTCTCCTTGCGAATACTTTACGTCACCATAGGGCATTGCACCCCGTCGATCACTTCCGGGATGGCCGAGATTGACTCTCGACCTGTAAGAGAACAAATAAAGAACATAGCAACGGAATCGACCAGTGCAAAGCCCCGGAGACGCCATCCTCATATGCCCAGCCGTGCCGACAGCCCAGCCATTGCCGACCTTCGGGCGCGCATCGCGCGGCTCGAAGGCGATGGCGCGCATCCGCACGAGGTGCTGCCCTTCGGGATCGCGCCGCTGGATCGCAAGCTGCCCGGTGGCGGGCTGGCGCTCGGATGCCTCCATGAAGTCGCCGGAGGCGGCAACGGGGCGGTGGATGGCGCGGCTGCGGCCTGTTTCACGGCCGGGATCGCCGCCCGCACCACCGGGCAGGTGCTCTGGTGCGTGGCGCTACAGGATCTCTTCGCACCGGGGCTGGAGCAGGCCGGACTGCCGCCCGGCCGGGTGATCTTCGTCGAAGCCGGAGACGACAAGGCCGTTCTGGCCTGTATGGAGGAAGGGCTGCGGCATGGCGGGCTGGGGGCGGTCGTGGGCGACGTCGCGCGCCTGCCGATGACCGCCTCGCGGCGGCTGCATCTGGCCGCGAAAGGCTCGGCGACGATCTGCATCGCGTTGCGCCGCTGGCGGCGACAGGCGGAGGCCAGCGATTTCGGGCAGCCGACGGCGGCGATGACCCGCTGGCGGATCTCGGCGCTGCCGTCCTCGTCCCTTCCAGTTCCCGGCGTCGGGCGGCCGCGCTGGCTGGTCGAGCTGATCCGGGCGCGGGCGGGCGAATGTCTCGATATCGAACTGGAGGCGTGCGATGGCTCGGGTCATCTCTGTCTTCCTGCCGAACTGGCCGACAGACCGGTTGCGGCGGAAGGCGGGCGACGCAGCGCCGCCCGGTGAGGCGCCGCTGGTCATCGCCGGAAGGGAGAAGAACCGCCGGGTGGTGACGGCGGCCGATCCGGCCGCGCGGGCGCTCGGCCTGCGCGCCGGAATGCCTGTCACCAAGGCCCAGGCGATGGTGCCCGGCCTCCACATCGAGCCCGCCGACCCGCGGGCCGACCTGGACAGCCTCGAACGCCTCGCGCTCTGGGTGCTGCAACGCTTCTCACCTATCGCCGCCGCCGACGCGCCGGACGGGATCGTCATCGACGCGACCGGCGCCGACCATCTGCATGGCGGTGAGGCGGCCATGCTGGAGGCGCTGACCGGGCGGCTTGTCATGTCCGGCGTCACCGCCCGCGCAGCCATCGCCGATAGCTGGGGCGCGGCCCATGCGCTGGCGCGCTACGCGGCCGATCCGCTGTTTGTCACTCCTCCCGGCGAAACCATCCCAGGACTCGCACCGCTGCCGCTGCAAGCCCTGCGCCTGCCACCCGCGATCGCGGCGGGGCTGAACGACCTCGGCTTTGTCCGCATCGGCGACCTGATCGGGCAGCCGCGCGCGCCTCTGACCCGGCGCTTCGGCCCGGAGCTCTGCCGGCGTCTCGATCAGGCCCTGGGCGAGATCGCCGAACCCATCGAACCGATCCGGCCCGAGGAGCTGGTCTCGGTTCGCCGCGTCTTCGCAGAGCCCATCGGCGCCGCCGAGACCATCGCGCGCTATATTCGCAAGCTGGTCATGGCGCTCTGCGAGGCGCTCGAGGGGCGGGGTCTTGGCGCGCGCCGTCTCGACCTGCTCTGCCACCGGGTCGACAACCGGATCGAGACGGTGCGCATCGGCCTGGCCATGCCGGTGCGGGATTCCGCGCGCCTGACCCGGCTTCTCTGCGACAGGATCGAGACCATCGCGCCGGGCTTCGGCATCGAGATCATGTCGCTGACCGCCACCCTTGCCGAACCCCTGCCTTTGCGGCAGGCGGCCAGCAGCCTGATCGAGGAGGGCGCGCCGGATCTGTCCGGCCTGATCGACACGCTGGCCAATCGGGTCGGCGCGCGGGCGGTCTATCGTTTCGCGCCGGTGGCGAGCGATGTGCCCGAGCGCTCGGTCCGTCGTCTGCCGGCACTCGCCGAGGATACGGGTGCGGGCTGGCCCGACCATTGGCCGCGCCCTTCGCGGCTGCTCTCCCGGCCGGAGCCGATCGAGACCATGGCGCTCCTGCCGGACCATCCGCCGAACTGGTTCTCCTGGAAGGGCGTGCGTCGCCGGGTCCGACGGGCCGACGGACCGGAGCGCATCTTCGGGGAATGGTGGAAGCGCGATGCCGAGCTGATCGCGGTGCGGGACTATTTCCGGGTCGAGGACGATGCCGGCGAACGCTTCTGGATCTTCCGCTCCGGCGATGGCGAGGATGCCGCCACCGGCTCGCATCGCTGGTTCCTGCACGGGATTTTCGGATGAGCGCGCCCGCCTACGCCGAATTGCAGGTGACGTCGAATTTCTCCTTCCTGCGCGGAGCCTCCGCGGCCGAGGAGCTGCTCGCTGCCGCCGCGGCGATGGGGATCGAGGCCATGGCCGTGACCGATCGCAACACGCTGGCCGGTATCGTGCGCGCCCATGAGGCGGCGAAGGAGGCGGGCGTGCGGCTGATCGTCGGCTGCCGCCTCGATCTCGTCTGCGGCATGTCGGCGCTGGTCTATCCGACCGACCGGGCGGCCTGGTCGCGGCTCTGCCGACTCCTGTCGCTGGGCAAGGGGCGGGCGGGCAAGGCGCGCTGTCATCTCGAATGGGACGATCTCACCGCCTATGGCGAAGGGCTGATCGCGGTCCTCGTGCCGGACCTTGCCGACGAGACCTGCGGTTTGCGCCTGAGGCGCCTGCGCGACTCTTTCGGCGATCGCGCCTATCTCGGCCTGACGCTGCGGCGGCGGCCCAATGACCAGATGCGCCTCTGGGAGCTGTCGACGCTCGCCGCGCGGATCGGCGTGCCCACCGTGGTGACCAATGACGTGCTCTTCCACGAACCCGGCCGCCGCATCCTGCAGGATGTCGTCACCGCGATCCGCCACAATGTCACCGTCGATGCGCTCGGCGCCCGGCGCGAGCGCCATGCCGACCGCTATCTGAAGCCGCCCGCCGAAATGCACCGGCTCTTCGCGCGCTGGCCCGAGGCTTTGGCCCGGACGCGTGAGATCGCGGATCGCTGCCGCTTCTCGCTCGACGAGCTGCGCTATCAATATCCCGAAGAGCGCGACGACCAGGCGCTGACCCCGCAGGAAACCCTGGAGCGGCTGACCTGGGAGGGCGCCGCACACCGCTATCCCGAGGGCGTGCCCGAGGAGGTGACCGCCGCGCTGGAGCATGAGCTGGCCCTGATCGGCAAGCTCGATTACGCGCCCTACTTCCTCACGGTGAACAGCATCGTCCGCTTCGCCCGGTCGCGCGGCATCCTCTGCCAGGGGCGCGGATCGGCGGCGAACTCGGCCGTCTGCTATGTGCTCGGCATCACCGCGATCGATCCCGGCCGCAACGATCTCCTGTTCGAGCGCTTCGTCTCCGAGGAGCGCCGCGAGCCGCCCGATATCGACGTGGATTTCGAGCATGAGCGGCGCGAGGAGGTGATCCAGTGGGTCTATGAGCATTACGGCCGCGAGCGCGCCGCTCTGACCGCCACCGTCATCCGCTATCGCTCCAAGGGCGCGCTGCGGGACGTGGGCAAGGCCCTGGGGCTTCCCGAAGACCTGATCCAGACGCTGTCCGGCCAGCTCTGGGGCGGGTCCGAGGCTGGTGTCACCGAGCAGCAGCTCCGCGATCTCAACCTCAATCCGGAGGATCGCCGGTTGCGCCTGACGCTCGAACTGGCCGCCCAGCTTCGCGGCGCGCCGCGGCATCTGTCGCAGCATCCGGGCGGTTTCGTGCTGACCCATGACCGGCTCGACGATCTCGTGCCCATCGAGCCCGCGGCGATGGAGGGGCGCCAGATCATCGAATGGGACAAGGACGATATCGACGCGCTGCGCTTCATGAAGGTCGATGTCCTGGCGCTCGGCATGCTGAGTTGCATGCGCCGGGGGCTGGACCTGTTGGCCGAGCACAAGGATATCCACCTCGATCTGGCGTCGATCCCGGCCGAGGATCCGCGCACCTATGCGATGATCCGCAAAGCCGATACGCTCGGCACCTTCCAGATCGAGAGCCGGGCGCAGATGTCGATGCTGCCGCGCTTGAAACCCCGGACCTATTACGACCTGGTGGTGCAGGTCGCGATCGTGCGGCCGGGGCCGATCCAGGGCGATATGGTTCATCCCTATCTGCGCCGGCGCGAGGGCCTGGAAGAGGTCGATTATCCCCGGCCCGAGCTGGAGAAGGTGCTGGGAAAGACGCTCGGCGTGCCGCTGTTCCAGGAACAGGCGATGCGCGTCGCCATCGAATGCGCGGGCTTTACCGCGGGCGAGGCCGATCTCCTGCGCAAGAGCATGGCGACCTTCAAACATACCGGCGGCGTCTCGAAGTTCCGCGACCGGCTGATCTCGGGGATGATCGCGCGCGGCTATGAGGAGCCGTTCGCGGCCCGGACCTTCCAGCAGCTCGAAGGCTTCGGCTCCTATGGTTTTCCCGAAAGCCATGCGGCGAGCTTCGCGCTGATCGCTTATGCCTCGGCCTGGCTCAAATGCTGGCACCCGGATGTCTTCTGCGCCGCGCTCCTCAACGCCCAGCCCATGGGCTTTTATGCGCCGGCCCAGATCGTGCGCGACGCCCGCGAGCATGGGGTGGAGGTCCGCCCGGTCTGCATCAATGCCTCCCGCTGGGATTGCACGCTGGAGCCGACCGGCGACGAAAGCCGTCTCGCGGTCCGTCTTGGACTGCGAATGGTCAAGGGCCTCGCCAATGCCCATGCCGCCGCCATCGTGGCGGCGCGGGGCGATGAGAATTTCACCTCGATCGCCGATCTCTGGCGGCGGGCCGGCGTTCCCGTCGCGGCGCTCGATCAGATCGCCGCGGCCGATGGATTCCGTCCGGCTTTCGGCCTCGCCCGGCGCGAGGCGCAATGGGCCATCAAGGGGCTGCGCGACGAGGAACTGCCGCTCTTCGCCGCCGCCTCGGACCGTGAGGGGCGGACCGTTCCGGAACTCGACGAGCCTGCGATCGCGCTGAGAGCGATGCCCGCCGGTCGCGAGGTGGTCGAGGATTACGGGCATATCGGCCTGTCGCTGCGCCGCCATCCGGTCTCCTTCCTGCGCGAGGACCTGGCGAAGCGCCGGATCGTCAGCTGCGCCGAGGCGATGGCGGCGCGCGACCGGCGCTGGCTGGAGGCGGCAGGGATCGTCCTGGTGCGCCAACGCCCCGGCTCGGCTAATGGCGTCATGTTCGTCACGCTCGAGGACGAGACCGGCATCGCCAATCTCGTCGTGTGGCAAAAGGTCTTCGAGCGCTATCGGCGGGTCATTCTCTCATCGAGCATGATCGCCGTGAGGGGCCGCGTTCAGCGCGAGGGCGAGGTCGTGCATCTTGTCGCCCATCGGATCGTCGATCTGTCGCGGGATCTGGCGAGTGTCGGGCAGCGCGAGGCGGCTGCGGCCGAGAAGCAGGGGCCGGTGGCCGGCGGCATCAGGGTGAAGGCGCGGGATTTCCGGTAAAGCCGGTGGCTTTGACAGAAGGCGGTATCGGTTCGAACCAAGGAATCGGCTTGCCTCTCGGGGATCACAGATCTTCTGGCCCGATCGACCATTCTGCGATTTCTCTATCGATCAATCGCCATTGTTCTGCAAGGTCGGCAAGGTCGGCGGTGTCTACAACAGGATGATCGAGGCCCTCGAATTGGTCACCGAGATATGTGGCGAGGCCCGCACCGCCTTCGTTGGCGAACCACACTCCGACCAGATCCGCGATTTCCTTCAACTGCCTGAGAGTCTTTTCAGCATCGCGAATGTCGAAATCACCAAGCTCCCTGTCCTGCCGACTTTGCTTGTTCCCGGCATGGGCAACATGCGAGTTAACGTGCTCGGCAATTCGATCAAGGCGGGCAAGCCGAGTTTCGATCTTCTCGAAGACCGTGTCCGAGATCAGATTGCTCGGGTTACGCTCTGACGCAGAAACGCCGCTCAAAACATCGAAATGCCGATGCGCGGCCTCACTTTTCATGAGCTCTGGATCGCCCCACACCGGACGCCCCTTCGCGGCGACGAGGTGGTCATGTTGTTCTTGATGCAGGCGATCGAGATCGTATTGCGCGTCAAGCACTTTCTCGACGTAGATTCTCCTGGTCAACCAGTTTTGGCTCGCTTTCACGTCGTTGACGACAGATCGGATCGAGTAAACTCCCTTGGGGCCTTTTATCGGGGCCTTATCGAGAAGTCGGCGAGTGCCGAGAAGCAGGCTTGACCAGTATCCCTCGGAAACGAGATTGAACATCATCTGGTTAAGCGGGGGTCTCGAGCCTCTCTTCTCATTTGCAAGACGGACGATCCGAACCGTCGTGCGAAAGGCGGCGTAGTTCCAGAGCAGATCCTGAATGGCTCTGTGGATGCCCGTTGTCTCGTCGCGAAAAGCATCCCGCCACGCGGCGATGTGCTGGTCATGCTGCGTCATTAGTTTTCCAAGCCTGAGCGCCAAACTCACCTCATCATACCGGGAGACGCCAACACCGGCGACGGCTATTCGCTTCTGATTCTTCCTTCGCGCGGGCTCGTTTTATTGTTCCCGCGAATAAACGCGCATCTTGTCGTGGGCCTGAAGGGGGAAGGCCTTCCCCCCTGGCCGGCACTATCGTTGCCGGCGCACCCCCTTCAGCGGGGAGACCCCCAGGCTGTGCTAAAACCCACCAATCGTGCGAGCGCAGCGAATGATTTTGCCCGCTCTATGGAATATGAGCGTTTGGCTGCTTAAGACCTCTTTGTCATCATCGGCTATGAGATCGCAAAATCCCGAAAGCTGCCGTTGAGCCGCTGCGGCTGACCGCTGCTTGGCCCTTATTGGTCCGCCTCGGAGGAACTATTCCGCACCCAAGTCGGACAGCCTCGGCATGTCAGCCTGCTCCTTCCCTTAATGCCTCTGCGATCAGCAGAGCAAGCTCCCCAGGCGGCTGGATACCGGAGATACGCTGATCGCATCCCCATGCCCATCCATCATCCCAACGTCGGATCGGTGAAGCTGGCTTGCACTTCACTCAATAGGTGATGCTAGTCAGAACCACGTAAAGGATCGTGGCGGCCAAGCCACCGACCATCAGTATCAGGAGCCAGAGGGACGGTTCCGTTCTTATTCGATCAAGATATCGCATCGGATGCTGCCTTTTCGAGTAGAGCACATGCATCTCAGATCAGCCTGTTGTCCTCGGCCTTCTGGCGGGCGCGGCGGCGGGTGCCGTCGGTATCCGATTTGCGGTGCCGTTCAGCCGCCGCCTTGCGGATCTGCTCGAAGCGATTTTCTTCGACCTGCTTGAGCGTCGGATGCGTATCTGTCTTCTTCACAAACGAGATCATTGCTGAAGTTCCTTCCGGTGGCGGGTGGAAACGCCCTGGCGCCTGCCTGAGCGCTTTAAACGGGGTATTATGCGCCAAGCCCGGTGACACAGCCTTGGACTCCAAGCCGGTCGGCAGTCGTCTGCCCCGGCATCGTCGCCCAGCCGCCGGCTTCCACGAACTGACGCTTCTTGTAGCTGTCGGGTATCGCCTTGAACTCGGCAAGTTTCGCCGCCGCATCTGGGGCCGCGTTGAACCTTTCGACGCATATGGCGGATGCCAGCTCCCCGCGCGCCGTGTCGCCGGCCGCTTTCGCCATGGTCTGCGAAGTGCCGCCAGTGACCCAGCCGCCCCAGCTGAATCCTATAACGATCGTTGCGATCATCGCCGCGATGCATGCCCAGACCAGAATGGTCTTTGAAGGCTGATAGTCTTCCCAGCGGCGGGAGAGAGATGGTTTGGTCGTGCTTTGTGTGGCCATGGAGATTCCTTCCAGGTTGGAATGCAGATTGCTTTGTCTGGGCGTCGGCCGAACGGTTCAGGCACTGTTCTCAGTATCCCATTCCGCCCATGCCGCCGTTGCCGGCCGACGGGGTGGATTCCTTCGCGCGAATGTCGGCGATCATCGCCTCGGCGGTGATCAGGAGCGCTGCGATCGAGCCGGCGTTCTGCAGGGCGGTTCTGACGACCTTGGCGGGGTCGACGATACCGGCCTCGATCATGTCGACATAGGTTTCGGTCTGGGCGTCGAAGCCCTGGTTGTGGTCCTTGCTGTCCGTGAGCTTGCTGACCACGATCGAGCCTTCGACGCCGGCATTCTCGGCGATCTGCCGGACCGGCGCTTCGAGCGCCCGACGCACGATCGAAATGCCTGCGGTTATATCGGCGTTGGCGCCTGTCAGAGAGGCCAGCACGGTCCTGACGCGCAGCAGCGCCACACCGCCGCCGGGCACGATGCCTTCCTCGACCGCAGCTCGGGTGGCGTTGAGCGCATCGTCGATGCGGTCTTTCTTCTCCTTGACCTCGGTCTCGGTCGCGCCGCCGACGCGGATCACCGCGACGCCTCCGGCGAGTTTGGCCAGCCGCTCCTGGAGCTTCTCCTTGTCGTAGTCCGAGGTCGTTTCCTCGATCTGCGCCTTGATCTGGGCAATACGAGCGGCGATGCCGGCCTTGTCGCCGGAACCGTCGATGATCGTTGTCGTGTCCTTGTCTACGACAACACGCTTGGCGCTGCCGAGCATGTCGAGCGTGACATTTTCCAGCTTGATGCCGAGATCGTCGGAGATCACCTGGCCGGCGGTCAGCACGGCGATGTCCTCGAGCATGGCCTTGCGGCGGTCGCCAAAGCCCGGAGCTTTCACGGCCGCGACCTTCAGGCCGCCGCGCAACTTGTTGACGACCAGCGTGGCGAGCGCCTCGCCCTCGACGTCCTCGGAGATGATCAGCAGCGGCTTGCCGCTTTGCACCACCGCCTCCAGGATCGGCAGCATGGCTTGAAGATTACCGAGCTTCTTCTCGTGGATGAGGATGTAGGGGTCATCCAGTTCCACGCGCATCTTTTCGGCGTTGGTGACGAAGTATGGAGAGAGGTAGCCGCGATCGAACTGCATGCCTTCGACCACGTCGAGCTCGGTTTCGGCGGTCCTGGCTTCCTCGACGGTGATCACACCCTCGTTGCCGACCTTGTCCATCGCACTCGCAATCATCCCGCCGATGGTGCCATCGCCATTGGCGGCGATCGTGCCGACCTGCGCGATCTCAGCCGACGACTTGACCTTCCTGGCCCGCGCCTGGATTTCCTTGACGACGGCCGCGACGCCAATGTCGATGCCGCGCTTCAGGTCCATCGGGTTCATCCCGGCGGCGACCAGCTTGGCGCCCTCGCGCAGGATGGAGGCCGCGAGCACCGTCGCCGTCGTGGTTCCGTCGCCGGCGAGGTCGTTGGTCTTGGAGGCCACCTCGCGCACCATCTGCGCGCCCATGTTCTCGAACTTGTCTTCGAGTTCGATCTCCCTGGCGACGGTGACGCCGTCCTTGGTGATGCGCGGCGCGCCATAGGCCTTGTCGATGACGACGTTGCGTCCCTTTGGCCCGAGCGTCACCTTGACGGCGTTGTTCAGCAGTTCGACGCCGCGCAGCATGCGGTCGCGGGCTTCGCCGGCGAATTTGATTTCCTTGGCAGACATGATGTTCGTCCAGTTCGGGCTTGATTATCAGGTATCGGCCGGTCAGGCGGCTTTGCTGGCGGCCGCCGTTGTCTTCTCGACGATGCCCATGATGTCGGATTCCTTCATGATCAGGAGATCCTCGCCGTCGAGCTTGACCTCGGTGCCGGACCATTTGCCGAACAGGATGAGGTCGCCCGCCTTGACGTCGAGTGGAACCAGCTTGCCGGCTTCGTCGCGCGAACCCGGGCCGACGGCGATCACCTCGCCTTCCTGCGGCTTTTCCTTCGCGGTATCGGGAATGATGATCCCGCCTTTGGATTTGAGATCGCCTTCCGCCCGTCGGATGACGACGCGGTCGTGGAGGGGCCGGAATTTCATGGGGTTCTTTCTGAGGCCGGCGCATAGGGCGACCACCTCGGATAGATAGCGACTTTGGCACTCGAATGATAGGAGTGCTAAACGTATTTCGTTGAAAAGGTGGAATTGCGAAAATTTATATCACTTCTACCAATGCGATGTTTGTTGTTTTCAATACGTATTTCCTGCCTTTTTAAGGATTTTTATTTTTATGGAAGAGCCATTTATTCAATTCTAGATAAATAATAGCGACCCGCTCCTTGTTTACCGGGTGGGGACAGCCCATATATAAAACTCGTTGATTTGGCCGACTTGGCTTTTTGCGGTGTCAGAGACCCGCCATTCACCACCGAATTCTCGATAGCGAATGCATCACGCGCCGACCTGGCGCGCATATCGCTCTGTTCGAACCTTGGAATGAACGCGCCGCTGACCACGGATGTACTGGCAGCACGGAAGTTCGTTCCGGTTCGAATGGGAATGATGCAGGAGGCGCGTTTGCGTGCTCCTGCGGAGGTATCGACCCATGACAACGCGCACCACGCAGAAAATCGTCCGGTTCTCCGCACCCTTCATGCTGTCCGGCTTCGACGCTGCGCAGCCTGCCGGCGACTATCGCGTGGACCAGGATGAGGAACTGCTGGAGGGATCCTCCCGCCTTGCCTGGAGACGTGTAGGCGCCTTCATCCACCTGCCCGCCATCGGCATTGATGGCCACACGTATCAGATGGCGCCGATAGATCCCGCCGATCTCGACGCCGCCCTCGAAAAGGATCACCAACAGCCATGATATCAACCAACCCAATCCGGCGCACGAACCGTCCCGCCCGCCACGAGGCTCCTGCTCATCTCTTCGCGATCGGACAGGCTGTCCGGCTCAAGGGCGGTTTCGTGAGGCCGGCATTACCCGCCGATATCTACCGCATAACCGGCAGACTGCCGGCACGGGGAGATTCACTGCAATATCGCATCCGCAACGACGACGAACGCCATGAGCGAGTGACGACGCAGGACAGCCTCGAGCCGGTCGACATGTCGCAATCCGGTAATGGCGCAACCCTCATCGAAAGGACGTTCGGACATGGCTAAAGGCCAGAAACGAAGCAATCGCGAGATCAGAAAGCCGAAACAGGAGAAGGCCCCGCCAAAGCCTGAAAGCACCTTCGGCAACCAGATCAAGTTTGCCGCCAATGATGCCAATGCTTCCCAAGGCAAAGGCAAGCACTGAGGCAGTGCTGCTCCGGCTGAAAGAGCAAGTAGCGCCATGAAAGTTGTCATCGAGTTCTACCGCACGCGGGAGACGGATGACGCCCATGCTGTCGTGGGCCGAGAGGCGGTGGAAGCCGTCGATCTCGCCAACGCCATTGAGATTGCGCAACTGCTTTCGCAGACGCTCGATATGCCTCAACGGCCCGACGCCATCGCGATCACCGACTTATCCGGTAACGCGCTATTTTCCGGCATCATTGATGCCGACGTGACCACTAGAGAAAGGCCACGATCATGACCCGATACATAGATGAAATCGAACGGGAGCGGCACGACCGCGCGATCGGCGTCTGGGACAATGAAGGCGGTGCATCCGCCCGCGCACCAGGCGACGAACAATATGGCCGCCGGATCGAAGCCGACCGGTCCTGGACCATCTACCATGTCTTCACCGGCGTTCCAGCCAGCCGCGAAGGGCAGGAGATGATCGGCCTTAGCCACTCGGCCGCAACCGACGGGATGCTTTCCCTCAATCGTCGGAATGATGTGCGACGCAAGGAGCACATGAACGGGTTTATGCGTGTACCACTGCTGCTGCAAACGGCAAGGGCAGATCAACGATGACCCTTGAATTCCTGAACCCCAGCCGCAGCTTCGACGAAGTGCGCAACGCCATTCGCTTTATCGGGCACGACGGCATGTTCGAAGTGCCGTTCTTTGTCGAAGTGGAAGCGCTCGCCAGGTCCCCTGCTGAATTGCGCAGCACTGAGGTGTCGGAAGAGATGTATCTCTCGACCTTCGATGCGACGCGCAGTTCGATCCACGATGTCGCCCGCGAGGCCTACTCGCATCGTCGCCAAACCTCCTATACGCTGACCGCTGCCGATTTCCGGTAAAGACACCACTCAATGCTGATCCGCTACGGGTATGAGATCACACTGACCTGCCAGCAGCCGACAGCCTTGGTGTGTCTGCTGTCGGTGCACGAGGATCGCGCGGCTGACATACGGGTGCCGGAGACGACGTTCACCACACCCGATGTGCACGTATCGACCTACCGCGATCTCTTCGGCAACAAATGCCGGCGGCTGGTCGCGCCTGCGGGCGACCTGACGATGTGGGGTGATGCCACGATCGAGGACGACGGCAGGCCGGACGGGATTGTGCCGGGTGCCCGGGAACTGCCGGTGCCGGACTTGCCGGACGATTGCCTCGTCTACCTCATGGGCAGCCGCTACTGCGAAACCGACCGTCTCAGCCAGACCGCTTGGGACCTGTTCGGCAAGATGCCGCCCGGTTGGAGCCGGGTGCAGGCGATCTGCGATTTCGTCCACAACCACATCCGCTTCGACTACATGCAGGCTCGATCTACGCGGACGGCTTTCGAGGCGTTCCATGAGCGCGTTGGCGTTTGTCGCGATTTCGCGCATCTTGCGGTCACGTTCTGCCGATGCCTCAACATCCCCGCTCGCTATATCAACGGCCATCTCGGTGACATCGGCGTGCCGGTCGTCGATCCGATGGATTTCAGCGCCTGGATCGAAGTGTTCCTCGATGGCGAATGGTACACCTTCGATCCGCGCAACAACGTCCCGCGGATCGGCAGGATCGTGGTGGCGCGCGGCCGCGACGCAGCCGACATACCGCTCGTCAACTCCTTCGGCCCGCATGTTCTGAAGGCGTTCCGAGTATGGACTTACGAGGTATCGGGCTTGCAACAGGCGCAAGAGCATCGCGAGTAAGGCGCCTTGGGACCGGACACCAAGGCTACAGGCGATACGGCAAGGCATACCGGAAGCGCCGCAGACCTTTTCGAAGATAACCCACTTTAGTCAGGCACCCGCCATGGTCCGCTGACTGTGACCGGTTCCCGACGTTAGGTTGGCGCGATTCCAATCCCTTGAGCCGGTGCGGCCGCGACCTAATGTTCCATCCTCGTAATACCCACTTTCAGCAAACGGAAAAGTCGGGCCTGTGGCTGACGTCAGGCGCATCCAGTCGAAGTGCGAAGACTGTTTGAATGACAGCTTTCGCAGGTTCGTCGCCCAAAGTGCCGAAAGCAGGAAGCCACCTTTTCTCGGAAGTTTGGAGGGTCAGCGAGGTGCCGCGATCCTGCCTCTGGGTAGTTATTCGAGACCCAATACAAAGCCTTTCCCTATGAGCAAACAAGTGTAGAATCAGACTCTCCTGATCTGCTTTGCCGAGGTGTCTATGAGCTTCATTGAGGGAATAGCGCGAGATCAGGCCAATCTGCTTCCCCCATGTGTCGATGACTATGTTGGGCCTGACGCGCTCGTCCGCGTCGTCGATGCTTTCGTCGACAGTCTGGATATGATTGAGCTTGGCTTCACACGCGCCATTGCGGCCTCGACCGGACGACCAGGCTATCATCCCAGCGACATGCTCCGGCTGTATATCTGGGGCTACCTCAATCAAGCCCGTTCATCGCGACATCTGGAGCGCTCCTGCAAGCGCGACCTTGAAGCAATGTGGCTGATGCGGCAACTCGCGCCGGACTATCGGACCATTGCCGCCTTCCGGCACGACTATCCCGACGCGATCGTCGCCGCCAGCGCCGCGTTCGTGCTGTTCTGTCGCGAGCAGAATTTGGTAGGCGGCCGGTCGGTCGCACTCGACGGCACCAAGATGCGAGCGGTCGCCAGTCCAAAGAACATCGCCGGGGCGGAGCGGCTCGCGCGCGATATCGCGCATACCGAAAAAGAGATCGCCTATTATCTCGACCGCCTGGACATAATCGACGAGACCGTCGCGCGGGGCTTTGATGATCAACCACTGCACCGCGAAGGCTTCAAGTCCGCCATTGCCTCCCTGCAGCGTCGGAAGGACCGGCTGGCCAGGCGACAGCAGGAACTCGATCGACGGGTCGAGAAGGTGCTCGTGTTTGGCGAGCCGGAGGCCAAACCGATGGGATATGCCCACGCGCCGAAGCTTCCCTCGTACAATCTGCAAAGCGTCGTCGATGTTGCGAGTGGTCTGATCGTCCACCATGACGTCTACAATGACGCGAACGACAGCCACCTTCTTCATCCGATGTCAGTCGCGGCTAAGGCCGTGCTGGAGGTAGATCAGCTCCAGGTGTTGACCGACGGCGGCTACTCAAACGCCGAAGAAGTCGCCCGTTGCGAACGCGAGAACATTGAGGTCGCTGCGCCGATCAAGCGCGGCGCGATGAATTCCGAACATTTTCGACCGGTACAGTTCCTCTACGACGAGGACAGCGACACGGTCCGTTGCCCCGGCGGGCAAACTCTACGCCCGTCCGGAATCCATACTCGCAATCGGGCGATGCGCTACCGTACCTCGGCCTGCGCGACCTGTGCGTTGAAGCCGAGATGCACGCCGGGAGCCCAGCGCACAATTCACCGGCTTGTCGATCAAGGTGCCCTCGATCGCATGGAGGCCCGAATCCATGCCAATCCCAGCTTGATGACGATCAGGCGATGCACGGTCGAGCATCCATTCGGCACCATAAAGCGAATGTCGGGTGGCGGAAGGTTCCTAACTAGAGGACTTAGGGCGGTAAAGGCGGAGGCGGCGCTGTCGATCCTAGCCTTCAACATCCTACACGCCGCGAACACATTCGGAACGAGGGTTGTTACCCCGAGCTGACGCGAGGCGGCGCTTCGCTTCGGCTCCACCTGGCAGGCGCTGCGGCTCCGACGGCTGACGTTTTGGCACAGCCTGCCCCGCAACGCCCCCTGAGAGGGAGAGTGCGGACGGGTTTTCCGTGACGGGTTGAGGGCTGGAGGAGTGGCCTCCGGCGCCCGTCGCGGAGATCATCCCGATGGCCAGAAAGGACCGCGCTCGCCCAGGCGGCGCCCGCAGCAATCTCTATGACGACATCACCGACAAGATCATCGCCGAGCTGGAGGAAGGGCGGCTGCCCTGGGTCCAGCCCTGGGGGACGGCGGCGGCGAAGGCGCCGCTCGCCATGCCGAGGAATGCCGCGACCGCGCGGCAATATTCCGGGATCAATGTCCTCATCCTCTGGGGCGCAGTGGTCCAGCACGGCTATCCGACCCAGCATTGGCTCACCTTCCGGCAAGCACTCTCGCTGGGCGGAAATGTCCGCAAGGGCGAGCGCGGCACCACCGTCGTCTATGCCGACCGCTTCACGCCGGAGGACGAGAAGCGCCGCGCCCAGGAGTCGGGCGAAGAAGCCAGCAGCATTCCGTTCCTGAAGCGCTTCACCGTGTTCAACGCGGCGCAATGCGAGGGCCTGCCCGAGGACATCGCCTTCGAGGCCCCGCCACCGCCGCCCGGCATGATCGAGCCGAAGGTCGAGGCGCTGATCGAGGCGACCGGGATCGATTTCCGCATCGGCGGGGATCGCGCCTTCTATGTTCCGGCGCTCGACTACGTGCAGGTGCCGCCTCCGGCCGCCTATTTCGAGCCGATCAACTGGCACAGGACGGCGCTCCACGAGATGGGGCATGCCACAGGCCATGCCTCGCGCTTGGGGCGGGATTTTTCGGGCAGCTTCGGCACGAAGAAATACGCCTTCGAGGAGCTGGTCGCCTTATCCTGACTCTGTGATCCTGTCTCAGAATCATGCATTGGAGGCGCCTCACCACGGCTCCGGTGAAGCTCTTCAGACGTCCGGGTCAAGCGTTCCCGCAGCGTAGCGAGGACAACGCTTGACGCGGCGGCGGCACGACAAGCTGTTCATGGGGTGCAGGCTAAGTCCTGCACCCCTGCCACGCGGCGAGCGGGAGAGCGCGAGGGGAACCCCTCGCATTCTAAACAATGAAGTTGCGCCGAAGGCGCTCCGCTTGGGTATCGTGCGTGCATTTGTATTTTACCGATCTTGACACTATTTCGCGTCCGCTTTTCCTTGATGACCTTGCAGTGAGCCTCGCGCCCGGTGCGCTCGACGCGGTCGAGCGCACCGGGCTGATTCACGGCATGCCGTTCATCCTGATGGATGACGGCAGCTACGATCTCGCTCTCAACCGGTTCTTTCGTGCCTGTCCTGCTATGGGAGCGCGATCGCCGAACACGTGGCGCTCCTACGCCCGCGACATTCTCGTCTGGGCGCGCTTTCTTGTCGAACGGCGCGGCGGCAAGACGGTCTGGCAGGCCGGCCGCGACGATGTCCTGGCCTTTCACCGGGCGCGTCGGCTGTCGGCAGCTCCCTACCGCATCTCGGCTGCGAGCTGGAACCGGAGCGTTGCCGCGCTCGACAAGCTCTATCGCTGGGCTGTCGAGGAAGGAATCATTGCGATCTCGCCCTTCAGCTACGGCGCCACCCTTCGCAGGGCCGGCGGTAGCCGCGCAGTGCTCGCTGTGACGACGAACCGTGCCCGCGAGCGCGCCGCGCGGCGCCACGATACCCGTTACATCGATCTTGGCCGCTACCTGCTGTTCCGCGAGGTGGGATTGCGCGGCCGGCTTCCCGACGGCTCGGAGGACGCGACGTGGCGCGGCCGCAACGGCGAGCGCAATGCGTTGTTTGCCGAGCTTCTCGTCACGACCGGCCTGCGGCTGACAGAGGCCGGCAGTCTGCTGCTGAGTGAGCTGCCGCGCCTGACCGATCCCGAATCGCGCTCGGTGCCGTTCGATCTCCCCGGTCCGATCGCCAAGGGCGGACGACCACGGCGCATCCGCGTTCCCCGCCGGGTACTGAGATTGATCGGCGACTATGTCGATCTCGAGCGCACGGTCTCTGCCGCGCGCTCAGAGCCTTCGGTGTCCGATCCGCTCTGGCTGATGCTGGAGGACGGGAAGGCAACAGACGCGGCGGGCAAGCGTGTCCGGCTCGACCGTCTGACGCTGGGCGAACGCCGCCGCGTGCTGGTCGGCACGCCCGGCCAGGCGCAGCATGCCTTGCTCTGGCTGACTGAAGGCGGCAAGCCCGTGCCCTCGGCGACTTGGGAAGCTGCCTTTCGGCGGGCCTGCACCCGCTGCCGCCGTTTCGGCATCGAGGTCGAGGTGACGCCACACACGCTGCGGCACACCTTCGCCGTCAACATGCTCTCCATGCTGATCCGCGAGCAGATCGGATCCGTGTTCGATCCGCAGGACCAGCACGGCGCAGCCTATCGGCGGATTCTCGGCGATCCTCTGCAGAAGCTCCAGCACCTGCTGGGGCATGCGAGTATCACCAGCACCTACATCTATCTCGACAGCCTCGCCGAGGCGCAGGAGCTGGTCGAGGCCGCCGCGGATCGCTGGGCCGAAGACACGGCTGGCGGCGCGGCATGACCGCCGCGGCGGCTCCATCGGTGCGGCGGCCGGGTCGCCGCGCCCTCTTTCCCGAGGCGCTGCCCGATCCCGAGGGCGAGGCCGCCGCTGCGATCGCATCGCTGCGCTTTACCGTCACGCTGGCGGATCGCAGCAAGACGATCGACCTGACGATGCTCGCCGGCCGCAAGGCATTGGCGCGGACCTTTGCCGGCGCGCTCTGGCGCGCCTGCCAGGTCGGTGGTCCGGCCGGCTCGATCTCGACGGCCTACGCCTATGCCAATGCGCTCAAGACATTTTGGCGCTATCTCGATTCCGCCGGATCGCACGTCGCCCGTCTCTCCGACGTCAGTGCCGTCTGCATCGACGGCTTCGATTCCTGGATGGAGGGGAGCGGCCTGCATCCCAATCACCGCCTGCACCGCATGAGCAAGGTGCTCAACCTGCTGCGGCTTGCCGAGGCCGCGGAGCCCAGCCACCTGCCGCCCGATGCCTCACGCCGGCTGATGTACACGAGCGATCGGCCCGGCGTGCGCGCCAGGCCGCGCGATGCCTATGGCGATGATGTCGCCGCGGCATTGCGGAAGGCGGCGCGCACCGATCTCGCCGCCATCATCCGCCGCTTGGGCGAGGCCGATCGTATTCCGGCGGTCGAGGATTCCGATCGGAGCAAGGCGCTGGCAGCAACCCACAAACAGGTAATGGAAGTGATCGACGCGGAAGGCGTCATCGGGCACAGGCACCCTCTCTTCAAGCGACTCTACACGCTCCGCCGCGAGAGTGGCCTGCCGAACGATCGCCTGATCCACGATCTGCATGGCCGCCGGCATCTCATCGCCGCCGATCTCGTGCCGCTCATCGTGCTTATCTCGCTCGACACCGGCATGGAGATCGAAGCGATCAAGGGCTTGCGAGCGGACTGCCTGAAGAACCCGGCGGGCGGCTATGTCGAGATCGAGTATTGCAAGCGTCGGGCGCGCGGCGCCGAGTGGAAGCGGCTGCGTGTGCGCGACGGCGGTTCCTCGACGCCGGGCGGCTTGATCCGCAAGGCGCTGCAGTGGACCGGTCCGGCGAGAAGCCGGCTCGGCGCCGACACGCTCTGGGCGCACTGTGCCTGGGGCCGCCTGACCCCTCGGGTGCTCAGCATGAAGGAGCTCGCGGCTTCATGGACGCGCCGGCACGGCATCCTTGATGAGCGGGGCCAACGCCTTCGCCTCAATCTGACGCGCCTGCGCAAGACGCATAAGGCGGCATGGTACCGGCGCACGGGCGGCCAGCTCGACCGCTTCGCCGTCGGCCACACTGTCGCGGTCGCGGCCGACCACTACGCCGACATTCCCGCGCTTCGTCATCTGCACGAGGCGACAATTGCCGACGCCATGACCGATGCGCTCGACGCCGCGTTCCCCCCCTGTGTCCTGTCGTCGGAGGAGGAAGCGGCCGTCCAGACCGATCCCGACAAGGCGACCGGCCTTCCCGTTGTCGGCGCCGCCGCGGTCAAGGCGCTGTTCGGCGGCGAGCAGGACGTCTGGCTCGCCAGTTGCGGCGGCTTCTACAACAGCCCGTTCGGCTCGGAGGGAGAGGCCTGTCCGTCCCCCTTCTGGGGGTGTCTCGAATGCAGCAATGCCGTGGTCACCGCCCGCAAGGTGCCCGCGCTCCTGGCCTTCCTCAACTTCATCCGGGCGCAGCGGCAGGTGCTGAGCGAAGCCGACTGGATCGCCAAGTTCGGCCGGGTTCACGGACGCATCGCCGAACAGATTCTGCCCCGGTTCGCCGACGCCGAGATCGAGGAAGCCCGTCGGATTGGGTCATCGGACCCCGCGCTCCTCTACCTGCCGCCCGAAGCGAGAGCGCCATGATGCCGGCACCGATCAAGCTGCCGCAGCACGCGTCGCTGCCTTCGGCCATTTATGGCAACGACGAGCCCGTGCTTGCCGGCGTGGCGGTCAGGGACGATGCCGACCGCACGCGACTTCCGCGCTTCGGTGACGATCTTTGGGACCTGGGCGCCGCCATTTTCCGGGTGAACGCCCGCTACAGCAATTACCGGCTGAACCTCGCCCGCATCGCCGATCCCGTCACGCGGCGGCTGGCGAAGGAGTACGTGATCGCCCGCCTGCGCATCCATGTGCCGGGATATCGGGCGCCCTGCGGCGCGACCTCGGCGATCCGCCTGCTGCGCTACATCCAGCATTTCGCCGCGTTCCTCCGCGCAAGGACTGGCGCCGTCGATCTCAGCCGGATCGATCAGGCGCTGCTCGACGCCTATCTGGCGTATGCCCGTGACGGCGGACGGCGAACGCCTCACGAGACGGTGAAGTATGTCGAGGTGCCGATCGACCTGCATCACCTGGCGCCATGGCTAACCGGCGGCGGCATCGGTTTCCTGCCGTGGCGTGGACGTGCGGCGCACCGCGTTGCCGGCCGGCCGCCAGCGCCCGCCGAGAACGCCACGCCGCGCATTCCCGAGCCGGTCATCGGCGCCATGCTGCGCTGGGCGCTCAAGTATGTCGAGGTCTATGCGCCCGATATCCTCGCGGCGCGGGCCGAGCTTGACGCTCTCGAAGCCCGCTGCGCCCGATTGATGGCGCGGGACGCGCGGGCCGGACGGGCCGTGGCCAAGAACTATCGCGCCCGCGTGGCCAAGTGGCTCGACGTGCGCCGGGCCATGGGCCGAGGCGTGCCGATCTGGGAGCACGCGCCCAATGTGGCCCGCCGCATCGACCCGCTCACCGGCGAAGAGACCCCGCCCTACAATCTCCATCTGATGCGCCTTCACGCCGGCGCTCCGCAGAGCGGCCGCATCAGCCAGTCCGAGCCGACTGCACGACTGATCGAGAAGGCAGCCGCCGAGCTCGGAACCGAGATCGGCGGGCTCGATACGCCGATCTCGATCGATCCGGACACCGGACTGCCATGGCGCGAGCGCTTCGACGGCCTCAGCCTCGCCCGCGAAGAACGGATGTTGCAGGGCGCCTGCTATCTCGTCTGCGCCTACCTCACCGGCATGCGCGACAGCGAGGTGCAGGCGATGCAGCCGGGTTGCGTGTCGCCGGTGCGCAGCGCCGACGGCCTGGTCGAGCGGTACCGGCTGCGCAGCACGGTGTACAAGCGCCATGGCGCGCGCGGCGTCACGGCCGACTGGATCACGATCGAGCCCGTCGCTCGCGCCGTCGCGGTGATGGAGGTTCTCTCGGCACGCAATCGCCGAGAGAAGGAACTGTCATCCTTGTGGGTGGCGCTGAAGGACTGGCCCTGGAGCAACGATCATCTCGGGATGGGTGCAACGCCGACACTCAACCTTTTCCGCGAGGGCCTCGACACGCGCTCGGAGGCCGCGCCGGCGATTCCGCGCATCGGCGACGAGCCTTGGAAGTTTACGACCCGGCAGCTCCGACGCACGATCGCCTGGTACATCGCCAACCGGCCGTTCGGCACGGTCGCCGGCAAGATCCAGTACAAGCACGCCTCGGTCGCCATGTTCGAAGGCTATGCCGGATCGGCGCAGGCCGACTTCCGCTTGGCGATCGAGCGCGAACGTGCACTCGGCCAGCTCGACGACATTGTCGCCCATTACGAGGCCTATCTTCGCCGTGAAGGCCCGGCGGGACCGGGTGCTGCGCGACTGCGACGCGAGTTCGGCCGCGTGCAGGAGGAACTTGGCGATCTTCCCGGCCGGATCTTGGACCGCAAGCGGCTGCGCACCATGGTTGCCCATCTCGGGCGGACCCTGCATGTCGGTTTCCTCAACGACTGCCTGTTCGATGCAGCGACCGCGCTCTGCCTCACCGGCGCGCCAGATGCCGAGCGGACGGCGCCGGCCCTATCGCGCTGCAGCCCCGACCGGTGCCCGAACGCCTGCCTGACCGCCCGGCACCGCGAACCGTGGCAGGCCTCGATCGTCGAGGGCGAAGCGCTTCTGGCCGACCGGCGTCTATCGCCGCTGCAGCGCACGGCGATCCTGCGGGACAACGAGCGCAAGTGCCGGCTGATCGCGCCTCTCATGGACGGTGACGCATGACCGCGCTCGGGCCGAAGAGCCAAGCGGCGCTAAGGGCTGCCATGAAGCGGTTGCTCGACGGCCGCCCTGAACGCACCGACGGGGCGCTGACCGTCGCCAACCTGGCGCGCGAGGCCGGCGTCAGCCGAGCGACGGCGAACCGGGCCGGCGATCTTCTCGCCGAGCTCCGCGCGGCCGAAGCCCGCCTGCGGCGATCGTCGCCCAGGGCCCTCAAGGAACGCATCCATGCTCTGGAAGCGGAACTACGCGCCGTGCGTGGTGCCGAGATGGCGGAGCTGCGGGCGCTCACCCGGACGCTCGCGCAGCACATCCAGATGCTGACGTTGCAGCTCGCCGAGCGAGATGCCGTCATCGAAGGTCTGCGAGCGGAGCTGTCTCGATCCGTGGACGCCAGGGTCGTCCCGTTGCGGCGTCCGCCTCTGGACGGCACCGGCTGACAGCCGCGCTTCATCCTGACCGGTCCAGGCGCCGCTCGCCGGTCATGGCTGCCTCCCGTGCTCGCCCGTCGAGGCAGGGCTCGGGTTGTGGCAGACGCTGCCGGCCCATCAACCCTGTTCCGCACCAGCACCGAGAACAGGGTGTGACGGCCCGGCTTCCCGCGTCTGCCCCTGCCGCCTCGCCCTCGACGGAGAGGGCGAACACAGGAGGCAGCCATGACCACCGATCGCACACCCCAGCCCCGGAACGACATCTACGAGCGTGTCACCAGCCAGATCATCGCCGCCATCGAGGCCGGCGCCGACCAGTACCGGATGCCCTGGCACCACGACGGATCGGCCATCACTACGCCCGTCAACGTCGCCTCGCGCAAGGCCTATCGTGGCGTCAACGTCATCGCACTCTGGGCCGCCGCGCACGCCGCCGGCTTTCCCGCCGGCATCTGGGGCACCTATCGCCAGTGGCAGGCGCTCGGCGCCCAGGTCCGCAAGGGCGAGCGCGGGCACCTCGTCGTGTTCTGGAAGACCGTCGATCGCCACGGCAAGGCAGACGTACAGGACGGCGACGAGGATCGCGACGAGCCCGCCCGGCGCATGTTCGCCCGCGGCTACACGGTCTTCAACTGCGCGCAGGTCGACGGCTACACGCCGCCCGAGATACCGGTGCTACCCGAGGCCGAGCGCATCGAGCGGGCCGAACGGTTCTGCGCAGCGCTCGGCATCGACATCCGCCACGGCGGATCGCAGGCCTGTTACCGCCCATCCACCGACCACGTGCAGATGCCCGACTTCGCCTGCTTCCGCGATGCCGCAGCCTATTACGCCGTGCTGCTCCACGAATGCGGGCACGCCTCCGGCGCCAGGCATCGCCTCGACCGTGATCTCTCCGGACGGTTCGGCTCGGCCGCCTATGCTATGGAGGAATGCACGGTCGAGCTCCTGAGCGCCATGATCTGCGCCGACCTCCATCTCAGCGTCGAGCCGCGGCCCGACCACGCCAGCTATATCGCCTCCTGGCTCGAGGTGCTTCGCTCCGACAAGCGCGCGATCTTCACCGCCGCAGCCAAGGCGCAGCAGATCGCCGACTGGCTGCACGCCCAGCAGGGCAACGCTTGCCGGAACGACGTCAGGGGCGCCGCATAGGCGCTCCTCGACCCGATCAGTTGACAGTTCGCTCCCGGAACAGCGCCTCAATCAGCGGACATTCCGGCCGCGTGCCGTCGGCGCATTGCGCGACGACGTCCTTGAGCACCCGCTCCATGCGCTTCAGGTCAGCGATCTTCGCCCGCACATCGTCGAGATGCGCGGCGGCGACCGCGCTTGCCTCGGCGCAGGGCTGGTCGCGTTCGTCGACCAGGCGCAACAGCTCGCGGATTTCGTCGAGTGAGAAGCCGAGCTCGCGTGCCCGCAGCACAAAGCGAAGGCGCCGCTCGTGCGTCGTGTCGTAGCTGCGGTAGCCGGCCGCCGTGCGCGGTGGCTCGGGCAGGAGCCCGACCTTCTCGTAGTAGCGCACAGTCTCCAGATTGCTGCCCGTCCGCCGGGCGAGCTCAGCCCGCTGCAGGCCCTTCACGCCAGCGTGATCGCGCATCGCAAAAATCCCTCTTGACCCTGTAGTTGCTACAGACCGCATGGTACTGCGCAATGAGGATTTCGGCAAGGAAAGCGAGATCGGACATGGATATATCGCGACCCAGCACGGCGGGCATGACGTCCGCCACGACCGACGTGCTCGCGTCGGACCGAGCCGAAGTCGGACGGCAGCGCCTGGTCGCCGTCGGCGGCATTCTCGGCGCGCTTGCCGCCTCCTCGTGCTGCATCGTCCCGCTCATCCTGTTTAGCCTAGGCATTGGTGGCGCCTGGATCGGCAATCTGACGGCGCTCGCGCCCTACAAGCCGCTCTTCGTCGCCGGGACGACGGGCGTTCTCGGCTACGGCTTCTATCTCGTCTACTGGAAGCCGAGGCGGGCCTGCGCCGAGGATGCTGCCTGCGCGCGCCCGATCCCCAGCCGCATTGTCCAGATCGCGCTCTGGTTTGCGACGGTGCTCGTCGCGGCCGCCTTCGCATTCGACTACGTCGCCCCGCTGCTGCTTTCCGCCTGACACCAAGAGGAGACCCGTCCCATGAAGAAGAGTTTGAGTGCTCTTGCTTTGATCATGTCGGTGATGACCGCGCCTGCCGTGTTCGCTACCGAACGCACAGTCACCTTCGCCATCGACAACATGACCTGCGCCTCCTGCCCCTACATCGTGAAGACCTCGATGGCGGCGGTCCCCGGGGTCTCGACGGTGGCCGTCTCGTTCGAAGCCAAGACCGCGACCGTGACCTTCGACGACGCGCAGACGACCCCGGATGCCATCGCGGCCGCCAGCATGAATGCCGGCTATCCGGCCCGCCCGACGCAGGAGCAAGGCAGTTGACATGCATGACCGCGCCCTGATCCGCACCGGCGCCGCAGGCGCCATTGTCGTTGCGATCTGCTGCGCGGCGCCACTCCTTGCCGTGCCCCCGCCGCTGGCCGGCCTCGGCGCGTGGTTGACGGGTTCGGGTCTGGTCGTGCTTTCCCTGATCGCCGCGGGCCTCGGGCTTGTCGCCTGCGGCATCCATCATCGCCGTGCAAAGGTCGTCTGTTCCAACACGAAGATTCTGAATGAAGGCCTGAAGCCATGAACGATTGCTGCACATCCTCCGCGTCCCGCGACAAGGTGACGGTTTCTACATCCGCAACGGTGCCGAGCTTGGCCGTGCGGCCGGGTGTGACGTTTCCGGACTGGTCGGTGGTTTCGTCACCCGTGGTGAAGGAGGCCCTGCTGGCCATGGTCGGCTCCGACCATGTGCTCAACCGCTGGAGCGGCTACGAGGCGGCCACGGATCGCGTGCGCGTTGCGTTGCTACAGCTCTACGCCGAACACGGGCGAGCCCCGACCCCAAGCGCGCTTGCCAAGCGTGCGGGGCTGAGCGAGGAAGCCGTCCGTGCGCTGCTCGAAGAGCTCCGCCGTCGCGACCTCGTCGTACTCGATGGCGACATGATTGTCGGCGCGTATCCCTTCACCGACCGCGACACCGGCCACCGGGTCACACTGGACGGACGCACTCTTACTGCGATGTGCGCGGTCGACGCGCTCGGCATCGGCGCTATGACCGACCAAGACATCTCGATCGTCTCGCGCTGCCGCCACTGCGGCGCGCCGGTCCGGATCACCACGCAGGAACGGGGCCGGGCTCTGGCCGACGTTGAGCCGACGACGGCCGTCGTATGGCTCAGCGTCCATTACGAAGGCGGATGCGCTGCGAACTCGCTGTGCACTGCAACATCCTTCTTCTGTTCCGACGATCACCTCGCCGCGTGGCGCCGGCAGCGTCCTGCAGACGAGCCGGGATTCCGGCTGTCGATCGAGGAAGCTCTCGAAGCAGGTCGGGCGATCTTCGGGCCCAGCCTTGCCGGAATCGGCACAATCGCCGGCCACGGCAACAACGCGGCCGAGACACAAGGTGAGCCTCAATCGTCGGGCGATACGGCATCGCCGGACAGGCCCGTGACGCATCGGCGCCTTGGCACGAATGGCCGCAACAATGGTTCCTACGACCTTGCCATCATCGGCGCCGGCTCGGCCGGCTTCTCGGCCGCGATCACGGCAGCCGATCAGGGCGCCCAGGTGGCCCTCATCGGCAGCGGCACCATCGGCGGCACCTGCGTCAATATCGGTTGCGTGCCGTCGAAGACGCTGATCCGCGCCGCCGAGACGCTCCACAATGCCCGAGCCGCGGCACGTTTCGCCGGCATCACGGCCGAGGCCGAACTGACCGACTGGGGCGGAACCGTCCGTCAGAAGGACGCGCTGGTTTCGGAGCTACGTCAGGCCAAGTACGCCGACCTGCTCCCGGCTTACAACGGCATCGCCTATCGCGAAGGGCCGGCGCGCATCGTGGACGGCGGCGTCCAGGTGGACGGCACGTTTGTCTCAGCCGGCAAGATCATCATCGCGACCGGCGCGCGACCGGCCGTCCCTGTCATCCCCGGCATCGAGACCGTGCCATACCTGACGAGCACGACGGCGCTTGATCTCGAGGCGCTGCCCCGATCTCTGCTCGTGATCGGCGGCGGCTATATCGGGGCCGAACTCGCCCAGATGTTCGCCCGCGCCGGCGTCGAGGTGACGCTGGTGTGCCGCTCGCGTCTCCTTCCGGAGGCCGAACCCGAAATCGGCACGGCGCTGACGGGGTATTTCATGGACGAGAGCATCGCGGTGATTTCCGGCATCACGTACCGGACGATCCGCAAGACCGCGGACGGTGTTGCACTCACTGTCCATCGCGACGGCAAGGACGTCACGATCGACGCCGATCAGGTGCTCGTGGCGACGGGCCGCGCGCCCAATATCGAAGGTCTCGGGCTCGCCGAGCATGGGATCGCTCTCTCGCCGAAGGGCGGCATCTTCGTCGATGACCGCATGCGCACGACAAGATCGGGCGTGTACGCTGCCGGCGACGTCACCGGTCACGATCAGTTCGTCTACATGGCCGCCTACGGTGCCAAGCTCGCGGCGAAGAACGCCCTCAACGGCGACAGCCTGCGCTACGACAACAGTGCCATGCCGGCCATCGTCTTCACCGATCCGCAGGTGGCGAGCGTCGGGCTGACAGAGGCGGCTGCGCGGACCGCCGGCCACGCCGTCCGTGTCTCCACGATCGGTCTCGACCAGGTGCCGCGCGCGATTGCCGCCCGAGACACACGCGGGCTCATCAAGCTCGTCGCCGACGCTGGCAGCGGCCGGCTGCTCGGGGCGCATATCCTCGCACCGGAGGGAGCCGACAGCATCCAGACGGCGGCCCTGGCAATCCGGCACGGCCTCACCGTCGACGACCTCGCGGATACGCTCTTTCCGTATCTCACCACCGTTGAGGGCCTGAAGCTCGCGGCTCTTGCCTTCGACAAGGACGTGGCGAAGCTCTCATGCTGCGCCGGCTGAGCCGTGAAGGCTCGGATGTCGAACGTGACAATGTTGGAGGAGATCTAGTGGCGAAGAGATATGACCTTGCGATCATCGGCACGGGAACGGCTGCGATCGTAACAGCACACAGGGTTCGTGCGGCTGGCTGGAGCGTCGCCGTCGCGGACTTCCGGCCCTTCGGGGGCACCTGCGCCTTGCGCGGTTGCGATCCGAAGAAGATGATGGTCGGCGGCGCCGAGGCGGCTGATCACGCCTGGCGCATGAGCGGACGTGGAATCGAAGGGGACGCGACGCTCGATTGGACGGGACTGATGGCCTTCAAGCGCAGCTTCACCGATCCGGTACCGCAGAAGCGTGAGAAAGCCTTTGCCGACAAAGGGATTCACGCCTTCCACGGTCACGTTCGCTTTATCGGCCCGAATGCGCTCGAGTTCGGAGGAGAGAGGATCGAGGCGGACCGTATCGTGATCGCCGCCGGCGCCGAGGCCGTGCCGCTCGGCATTCCGGGCGAGCAGCACCTGATCACCAATGAAGGCTTCCTGGAACTGGAGAGCCTGCCTGAACGCATCGTCCTTGTCGGCGGCGGTTATATCGCGGCCGAGTTTTCGCACATCGCGGCGCGCGCCGGAGCACAGGTCACAATTCTTCAGCACGGGAAGCGAATGCTCAAGCAATTCGACCCCGATCTCGTCGGCTGGCTGATGGACAAGTTCAGCGAGCGCGGCATCAATGTCCGCACACAGGCAGGGGTGACCGCCATTGAGAAGGTATCAGACGGCTATCGCGTCCGGGCGGACTGTCCTGACGGCGAACTCGATATGGACGCACATCTGGTCGTCCATGCCGCGGGTCGGGCGCCGGCGCTCGCGACGCTCGATCTCGATGCCGGGAGCGTAAAGCACCATAACGGGCGGCTGGCGTTGAACGGATTTTTGCAAAGCGTCTCCAACCCCGCGGTCTACGCAGCAGGTGATGCCGCCGGCCTAGGACCGCCGCTCACTCCGGTATCAAGCCATGACGCGAAGGTAGTCTCGGCGAACCTGCTCAACGGCAACACGGTCAGGCCTGAATACACAGGCGTTCCGAGTGTCGCCTTCACCATCCCGCCGATCGCAGCCGTCGGCATGAGCGAAGCCAAGGCGCGTGAGAAAGGCCTGAACGTTCGCGTAAAGACCGAGCGCGTGGACGGCTGGTTCACCGCACGCCAGCAGGCCGAGACGGTGTATGGCTTCAAAACGTTGGTCGACGCGGACACTGACCGCATCCTCGGCGCCCATCTTGTCGGTCCGCACGCTGACGAAGTGATCAACATCTTTGCACTGGCGATCAGGCAAGGGCTGACGGCAGAGCAGTTGAAGACCACCATGTTCGCATATCCCAGCGGCGCGTCAGATATCGGCGAGATGCTTTGAGCGTAAGTGAGGTGGTCGACCGGTACGGCCGCGGAGCAGTCTGCACGAAAGAAATCCCTTCACCAGTCGCATTCGGTTCGCTGAGCAGTCGTAAAAACCACGAACCGCAATGCGAAGAGCAGCCCTCCAGATACTCCCGAGTGTCTCACCCGTTCTAAAACCGCGCAACGCCGCCAGATCGGCTGGTTTCGGCTGATGAAAGTCCGCTGAGACAGCTTGACTGTTCAGATAAGTCG
Source organism: Aureimonas sp. OT7 (assembly GCF_014844055.1). Lineage (NCBI taxonomy): Bacteria > Pseudomonadati > Pseudomonadota > Alphaproteobacteria > Hyphomicrobiales > Aurantimonadaceae > Aureimonas > Aureimonas sp. OT7. The sequence continues at coordinate 188,268 of NZ_CP062167.1, read as the reverse complement.
CCGAGATGAACGCGGCCTTCTGCTGCGCCTCGCTCGGCATCGTGCCGACCGTGCGCCACGCCGACTACATCGGCTCCTGGCTGGAGGTGCTGCGCGAGGATAACCGCGCCATCGTCCGCGCCGCTTCGCAGGCGAGCAAGGCGGCCGACTGGCTGCTGTCGCATCTGCCCGACGAGGACGGCGCTGAATCGGTTGCGGCCTCGACCGAGCGGAGGGTGGCGGCATGATCCTCCTGACCCGTACCCAGCGTGCGCAGCTCCTCGCCAATGGCCGGCAGCGCGGCGCCGATCACGTCCCCGTCGTCAAATTCTTCAATCCCTTCGGCGCGGGCGTCTGGCTCGCCACCGAGCTGGATCAGGGCGGCGACATCATGTTCGGCCTGGCCGATATCGGCTACCCCGAACTCGGCTCGTGGAGCCTGGAAGAGCTGCGTGGGGTCCGGTTGCCCTTCGGCATGGGGATCGAGCGGGATCTGCTCTTCACCGGGGATTTCCCGATCTCGGTCTGGGCGGAGGCTGCGTGGGAAACCGGCAGCATCCAGGCGGCGGAACGAGCCCTCTACCGCGCCGGTGCGGCATTCACCCGCACATCCACAGATACGGAAAGCCGGGAATCCTGATTTCCGGTTGCCGGCTTTGTGGCCTGGCGTCGCACTCTTCAGAGGAAGAGGGCGGCGCTTCGCTTCGTGACGGGTTGGAGGTCGAGAGAGTGGCTCCCGGCCGCCCGTCGCGGAGAAATCACCATGGCCAAAGCTGCCAGGAAGAAGCCCGTCGCCCCGATGATCGTCTTTTCACGGGCGCGCGACATTCCGTTCAACCGGATCAGGCTGTCGGACAGCAATGTTCGCGAGGCTGACGTCGAGGCGGGTCTGGACGAACTTACCCATGACATCGACCGGCGCGAGGATCTCGTGCAGGGCCTCAACGTTCGCGCCATCCTCGACGCGGACGGCGTTGAGACCGGCGATTTCGAGACCCCGGCCGGCGGCCGCCGCTACAGGTCCATCGCGCGCCTCGTCGAAGCCGGTCGCTTCCCGGCCGATGGCCTCGTCCCCTGCATCGTCAAGAAGGCCGATGCCAAGACCTCGGCAGTCGACGACTCGCTGGCCGAGAACCTGCTGCGCCTCGCCCTGCATCCGCTCGACCAGTTCAAGGCGTTCAAGCGGATGTTCGACATGGGCATGTCGAAGGAGGAGATCGCCGACGCCTGGCGGACCACGCCGCGCTACATCATGCAGCGCCTTCGTCTCGCGACGGTCGCGCCGGCGCTGCACGACGCCTATGCGCGGAATGAGATGACGCTGGCGATGCTGGAAGCCTTCACCGTCAATCCCGACCACGAGCGCCAGCAGCAGGTCTGGGAGCGGATCAGCACGTCGTGGCAGAAAGAGCCCTGGCACATCCGCAGCCTGCTGACCGAGACCACGGTTCCGGCTGCCGACAAGCGCGCCCGCTTCATCGGCATCGACGCCTATGAGGCGGCGGGCGGCCCGGTGCTGCGCGATCTCTTCTCCGACGAGAACGGCGGTTGGTTGCAGGACGTCACGCTGCTCGACCGCCTGGTTGACGAGAAGCTGCGCACTGTCGCCGACGAGATCGCCGGACAGGGCTGGAAGTGGATCGACGCGGCAGTCGAACTTCCCTACGGCTACGCCAACGGCCTGCGCAGGCTGGTCGGTGTGACCCAGGAGCTGACCGACGAGGAGCGCACCGCCCGCGAGGCGCTGCGCGACGAGTATGACGAACTCGAAGCGCAGTATGCAGAAGCCGACGACCTGCCCGATGAGATCGACCAGCGGCTCGGGGAGATCGAAGCCGAGTTGGAAGGCTTCGAGAACCGGCCCGTCACCTTCGCGCCGGAAGACATCGCCCGTGCCGGTGTTTTCGTCAGCATCGACCGCGATGGCGAGTTGATCGTCAGTCCCGGTTATGTCCGCCCCGAGGACGAACAACCCGAGAGCGTCGATGGTGAGGATGCGGGCGAAGGTGCCGACCCGTCCGATCCCGATGCGGTGCAGCGCGCGGTTATCACCGTCGGCGGCGAGCCGGTCCCGGACGGCGATGAAGAGGAGGACGATGCCGTCAAGCCGCTGCCCGAGCGGCTGGTGACCGACCTGACCGCCTGGCGGACGCTGGCGTTGCGCAATGCGCTTGCCGAGAATCCGCGCGTCGCCATGACGGCGCTGCTGCACAAGCTGGTTCTCGATACTTTCGAGCGCACCGCCACCTCGGGAACCAGCCTCTATGCCGCCGTGCGTCACATCTATCTTCCCACGGATGCGACCGGGCTCGCTGACAGCGCCGCCGCGAAGATGATCGACGAGCGCGCGGACGCCTGGCGGGGCGACATCCCCGCTGGCGATGACGACCGGCTCTGGGACTGGATCGACGGTCTCGACGATGCCAGCCGCCTGGCGCTGCTCGCCCATTGCGTCAGTTTCGGGGTCAACGCGCTTTACGAGCGGCCCAACCCCTATTCGGGGAATGGCATCTCGCAGCACGGTCTCGACCGCCGCATGGCCGAGGCCGAACGGCTGGCACAGGCCACCGGCCTCGATCTCGTCGAAGCGGGCTGGAGGCCCACGGTCGAGAACTACCTGGGTCGCGTGACCAAGACCCGCATCATCGAGGCGGTGCGCGAGGGCGCCGGCGATCGCGCGGCCGATCTCATCGCGCATCTCAAGAAGGGCGATATGGCGAAGGAGGCCGAACGGCTCCTGGCCGATACCGGCTGGCTGCCGGAGCCGCTGCGCCCCGCCATCGAGGCGCAGGCCGTGGATGGCGCGACCGATCAGGACGAGGACAGCGTGGCGCTGCCCGACTTCCTCGCCGGTGGCCATGAGGACACGGCCGAGGCCGCCGACGATCCAGAGGCCCTCGTCGCCGCCGAGTGACGCGCAGCAGCGGGGCGGCCTCCGCCGCCCCGCATTCCATCCCTTCCATCTGAAGGCCCGGCATCTCGCCGGGCCGCTTTCGTTTCAGGAGCAAGATCATGTCCGCTTCCCTCATTTTCGACATTGCGCCTCTCGGCTCGCTCGTGGCCTATAGCGACGGCCAGCCGAAACCGCCCGCACGTTTCACCAAGAAGCTCGCCGCGTGGAAATCCCGCAACGGGGCCGGTCGCCTCGTGCGCAAGGAACCGGGCCGCGAGCGCCCGACCTACACGACGCCGCCGTCCTTCACCCTGCATGAGGGTGATTTCGGCGAAGGCGGCATCATCCTCATCACCATCATGCGCAGCTACGGCATCGACAGCGATCTGAGCTTCCGGGTTGTCGAACGCCCGAAGATCGGTCAGGTCCGTGTTGTGCAGGATGTCGGAGAGAACGTCGAATTGCTGCACCTCGCGGAGAACCACGAGGCGGCCGAACTCTGGCTAGCCAGGAACGGCTACAGCCGCGCGCGCCTCGAGGAGATCACCGCCGACGAGGCAGGCGCCGATGCCGTCGAGGGTCGAGCTGCCGCGTGACCATCGCCGATCCCGTTCATCCGGCCCGCTTGTCCCGTGACGGCGGGCCTTCTTCGTTTCAGGAGAACACAATGGCCATTCCCGATCCCGTTCGAACGAACTTCGACACTCTGCTTCGTGCTGCCGATGACGGCAATCTCGCCCTTATGGAATGCCTCGACGCCGCGACCCGTGAGACACGCTATGTCCTGTGCGCGGTCGGCCGCGACGGGGGTGATTACGTCTTCACGCCGTTCGGCCATCTCGCAAGCGGCAACCCCTATGACGCCTATCTGCCGCCGGATCCCGACGATCCTGCCGGCTTTGTCGAGAAGGCCGAAGATGGGGGCGCATCATGATGACGGTCGATGAAATCTTCGCCGATGACCGCCGCAATCCGCCATCGGAGCGCTCGCTTCCCTGGGAGGAAACCCGCAACGGCGTCACCGTCATCGTGGAACCGAAACCGCATTGGGCCGAGGACATGCGCGCCTTCCGGCTCGATGCCCGCGAATACTGCCGCTATGCCGACTGGACGGCCCATGGCGCCCGGACGCGCTTTTTCGGTCATATCGACACCTCCGGCGACGATGTGATGATGAAGGCCCGCGCCATGATCGCCCGCGAAATCGCCGATGGGTTCTGGGACTGACCGGCCCTGAAAGCCGAACCTTGCACACGGGGCTATCGGGTATCGCTGCACAAGCAGCGATGGATCGAGTTCGAGCTTCACCATTGCGCCAACTCCTTGGTGTTGTGGGGGCAACGGGTTCCGTCCCCGGCCTGAAACACACCCTGAATATCCGCCGGCAACGAGGCTGGCGCAGCAAAGCATCTGCGACGGGTTTCCGGCACCGGCTCGACGCAAAGCACCATCCCCCGCTTCCATTCGCTAACCTTGGTCCGACCGTCTCTTTGCATTCAACCCCGGTGGGGTCGGCTTACGCGCGCGTGCCGCCCTCGGGGATTCGGAAAGAATCCGAACGCCCGAGGGTGATTGCAGATCCGGTCAGACACTTCGGGCGCCTGTCGCGCGGGGGATGGTCCCCCGCCTCCAAAGACAGGAGCCGGAACCCATGTCCTACGCAGATGCCACCGCTTTCGCCGCCAGCCTCGCCACCACGCTGATGGTCGTGATCGTCGTGTTCCAGGCCGGGGACGGCACCCACGGCGCCATGCCCGCCGACGAGTTCGACGGCGACGAAGAGATGGTGAAGCTCGAACTCGATCCCTTCGGCTGAGGCGCGAAAGCGCCTCCGCCCGACGGCCCGGCCCGCGTCAGGCGCAGCCGGGCCTTGTGCCATGCGCAGGCTGCGCATCGCCAGCGGCGGTGCCGAGGCCTCGCCTCGGCTCTGGAAAGGGAGAGTTGGGCCGGGATCGGGGCGAGCCTGGCGGAAGGAGAGGAGAGCGCCGCCGGGCCATATCATCCCGCTCTCCTGGAGGATCATCCAATGACCGATACCGACAAACCAGCCACGCCGGAATTCGACATGGCCGCCAGCGTCGCGCGCTTCTTCGCCGAGCGCGATGAGCGCAACCGTCGCGCTGAAGCGGTCCGTCCCGACAACAAGACGGCGCTGTTCGATGCGCTGGCCGCCGCAGGCATCACTCTCGTGACCGTCACCTTCGACGGTTCTGGCGACAGCGGCCAGATCGAGGACATCACCGCGCAATCGGACGACCGGACCGTGGACCTGCCGCAGGGCGAGATCACCATTGCCACGGTGGCATGGGGAACCGACAAGGTGACCGCAATCTCAATGGGCGTTGAGGCGGCCATCGAACAGCTCGCCTATGACTTCCTCTCGGAAACCCATGGCGGCTGGGAGAACAATGATGGCGCCTATGGCGAGTTCAGCTTCGATGTGGCGGCGCGCACCATCACGCTCGACTACAACGAGCGCTACACCGCCACCGAATTCTACAGTCACGAGTTCTGAGGGGGCGGAAATGGCACATCCCTATCATCATGCGCTCTCGTCGGTGAAGAAATGGGGCGGCACGGTCGAGGATTACTTGCCCATCCATAGCTGGTTCGATGCCAGCAAGGAGATCCTGGCCGATTTTCGTCATCGCGCGCTTCGCCACCATGCCGAGGGCATCTTCATGGCCGAGACCATTTTCGGGGCGACGATCACCCTGTCCACCGGCAGGGTGATCCCGGCCCGATGGGTCGGGGAGCAGCATGTCCGCGAGGATCTGGGCCGTATCCCGTCCTTCGCCGATTGGGCGCGGGCAATCCACCCGGCGCCTTGGATGGGGCGGACGCAGCGGATCGAGGCGGAGGTCGATCCGCATTGCGTCAATGGCCGACTTCAGGAAGAAGTCTGAGCAGTCGCGTCAGCCTCCCCCTTATGAAAGCCTCTTGCCATGCTCAGCCATATCGTCATCTCCGTCCTGCTCTGCACGGCTTCCTGCGAACCGGCGGAAATCCGCGTCTGGGACGGTGACTCGATCCGGCTGGGTATGGGACAGCAGTCCGAAGCTGTTCGGATATTCAACATCGACGCTCCCGAAATGGAGGGCCGCTGCATCCATGAAACCGACCTTGCCCGGCAAGCGAAGATCAGGCTGGCGGAAATCCTGCAAGGTCGGCGGGTCGAAATCCTGCGTCAGGGGACCGACCGCTATGGCCGGACCCTGGCGGCGATACGCGTCGAAGGCCGCGATGTCGGCGATATTCTCGTCGATGAAGGGCTGGCGAGAACCTGGGCCGGGCGGCGTGAGCCCTGGTGCTGATCGCCGGATCGTCCCGCCGAGGTGCGGGACGATCCACCGTCGGGACGGGAGAGTAAGAGTGCGGGCCGGTTGGCCGTGACGGATTGTGAGGCGGGAGAGGGGCTTCCGCCGTCCGTCGCGGAGCATTCCCCATGAGCCTTTCCCACCACACCACTTTCGCCTCGATCGGCGAAATTGTCGCGCGACAGATCCTGCCCCGGCTGCGTCATGCCCAGAAGCTGCCGCTGCGCATCTCCTGCATCGGTATCGCCAGCGATGACGAAAGCGATGACGTCGGCGGCTTCGACCGCACGCTCGTCATCGGCCAGTGCCAATCCCCCGAAGAGGCGCTGATCATCGCCAGCCAGCGCGTTGCGCGCGGTGATTTCCGCGTTGGACAGGGCGATGCGCTGCGCTTTCGCCCCCGCGTCATGGTCATTCAGGACAACGAACTGGGCCTTGTCCTTGCCGGTGAGGTCCGGGCCGGGATCGTGCTCTGGCAGCATCCGGTCGCCTCCGACGCCGAGGCTCGCCGCACCGTCACGGAGGCCAGCCGTCTGCGGGGCATGGCCTTCACGGCATCCGGGCGCGGCGATGCGGTATCGGCTCGTGATCTCCGCCACCGCGCCAGCCTGCTCGAGGCGCGGCTGGTCGATCCCTTCTGGCGCGAGACGACTGCCGATCTGCTGCGGCTGCCACAAGCTGCCTGACCTGTCGCCCCTTTCCATCCACTAGGCCCGGCCCCGCGCCGGGCCTTCTCGTTTCAGGAGCCTGACATGGCCGACTACTTCACCCATTTCTCCTGCCTGCTCGACGTGGGCAGCCCCGAGAACGCCGCCCGCGCGCTTGATCTCTACAACGCGCTGGCGCGCGAAAACGCCGCCGAAGATCCGCCCTCGGACGGCTTCATGCTTTCGATCCAGCCCGAACATGGCGGCACCCAGCTCTGGATGCGCGATGACGGCACCGGCGATCCCGAGCATGTCATCCAGTTCGTCAAACGCTGTGCCGCCGCGTTCGGCCTGACCGGGCTATGGGGGATGCAATACGCCAATACCTGCTCACGTCCGAGAATCGACGGGTTCGGGGGCGGCGCGCATGTCCTCGACCTCGCCACCGGCGAGACGGTGGACTGGATCTACACCGACGGTTGGCTTTCCACCGTTCTGGACGGGGGCGACCCCAATGCCTGACGTCATCGAAACCACGGTCTATCGGCTCGACGAGCTTTCCGAAGCCGCGAAAGACAATGCCCGCGCCTGGTATCGCGAGGGCGGCTTCGACTACGATTGGTACGATGCCGTCTATGAGGATTTCCGGCGGATCGCGGACATCCTCGGCATCCGCATCAAGACCCGCACCGTCCGCCTCATGGGCGGCGGCGTGCGACAAGAGCCTTGCATCTGGTTTACGGGCTTCTGGTCGCAGGGCGATGGCGCCGCGTTCGAAGGCCACTATTCCTATCGCAAAGGCACGGCGGCGGAAATCCGTACCTATGCGCCGAAGGATGTGGAGCTGCACCGCATCGCGGATGCCCTGCACCAGGCGCAACGCCGCAACTTCTACCAGTTGACCGCCGAGGCGACCCATCGGGGGCGATACTATCACGAATACTGCATGGCGATCTCGGTCACCCGCGACAGCCCGACCTGGCAGGACATGACCGCCGATGCCGAGGAGACCGTCATGGAGGCATTGCGCGATCTCGCCCGTTGGCTTTATCGCCAGCTTGAGCGCGAATACGACTACCTGACTTCGGATGAGGCGGTCGATGAGGCCATCGTTGCCAACGAATACAGCTTCACAGTTGATGGAAAGCGCTTCGGCTGAAACCCTTCTGCGCTGCCTCACAGAACCGACAGCAGGTCCGTCCGTGAGAAGTCGTCGCCGACGAAGAGCAACGGGCAGCCGCGTTCGCTGGCGACCTCATAGGCGAAGCAATCCCCGTAGTTGAGTCCGGCGGGATGAACGCCCTTGCCCCAGCGGGCATAGGCTTCGGCGATCCTGCGTGCCGAGGCTTCAGTGACGGAGACCACCTCGAACCCAAGGCCCTCGACCAGGGCGGCGATCTCTTCACCGACATTGCGCCGCCCGGCGACGATCAGCGCCTCGGCCACTGTTCCGGCCGAGATCAGCAGGCCGTCTGCCGCCTCGATCGCCACCATGCAGGTCTCGGCCTGCGGCTCGTCCAGCACGATGGCCATCAGCGCCGAGGTATCGACGGCGATCATGCCGGCATCCCGTCATCCCCGTAGAGGAAATCCTGGCTGCGCGCGGCAGCCGCGCCGGGCAATGCCTTGCCCCGCGCCGTGGCCCGGACCCGCTCCATCAGCGCGCGCCGGCCTTTCGGGGTCGCCACCACGGCAACCGGCACGAGGCGGGCGACCTCGTGGCCCCGCCGCGTCAGGATCACCTCGTCGCCGGCTTCGGCCCGCTTCACCAGTTCGGTGAGCTGCCCCTTCGCCTCGGTGACAGAAACCCTCATCGCATATCACTCCAGATGTTCTCCGCTATTCTGCACAAGATGGTCCAGATAATGGTCCACTTCAAGCCCCCAGAGCGAAAGGACGGCCGGGAACAGGTGCCCCCGGACGGGTTGAGAGAGGGTCGTCCGGCAGGTGCCCCTTTCCCTCTCGGAGACCGATCATGGCTTTGCCCGAACTTGCTTCCCAATCCGCAATCCGCGTCCCCGACGAGCGCCGCATGGACTTCCTGCCGCGCCTTTTTGGCCGGCGCCTGCTCATCATCGGCGAGCATACCGTCTTTCGCTTCATGGAGATACTCAGCCCCGGCGATTACGGCGGCGGGCTCTGGGATTTCTACGAACGCGCCGGCCAGCCGCTCTATCTCGCGCCGACCTCAAAGCCCCGTTGCCGCCTGTTCTGCGAAGGCAACGGCTTCGAGGGCGAGGTCTCAAGCGATGCCGCCGGGATCATCGCCACGCTCTTCGCCTTCTCGCATCTTTCCTTCCGCTACGATGACGACGAACTCGCCGAGGGCTATGGTCGCCTCTACGAGCATGCCGCCGATCACGCGGAGGCGGCGGCGATTTTCCAGGCCATCGACTGAAACCCACAAGCGCCCAGCCTGACGGTCGGGCGCTTGTTTCATGCCTGCTTTCGCCACGGCTTCAGAGCGAGAGATGGGCCGGAAGGGGTTTGAGCCGGTGCGGTCGAGAGAGAGCGCTGCCCGGCTTGATCCTGACTTGCTCTCCCGAGGAATCCCCGATGAACATGATTTCCGCATCCGCGGCGGCATCCGCCACCGCGCCGCTTCCGTTCGACCATGACGCTGAGACCGCGGCCTGCGTTTTCACCGCTGCCGGTCTGCTGCTGCCGCATCTGGAACGCGGTCAGCGTGTCGACGCCGCCACGCTGCGCGGCGCCATGGAGGCCGCCTTCGGCACGTCCGATGCCACCGGCGCTTGGGACTGGAAGACCGCCTATGATGCCTGCGAGGCGGCGACCGTCCTCTTCCTGCGCAAATACGGCAATGCACTTTTCCGCAAAGCCGGGTCTCCGTCGGCAATCCTGCCGCAGCTTACGAAAATTGCCGGGCTCCTGCCGACCCACACCCGGCGTTCCGAGGAAGCGCAGACCTTCCAGCAGTTCTCCACCCCGATCCCTCTCGGCTTCGCTGCGGTGACGGCGGCGGCGATCACGCACGCCGACCGCGTGCTGGAGCCCTCGGCCGGCACCGGGCTCCTCGCCATCCTGGCCGAGATCGCCGGCGGTGCGCTGCTCGTCAACGAACTGGCCGAGGTCCGCGCCGGCCTGCTTTCCTCCCTCTTTCCGGCCCTGTCCGTCACCCGCTTCGACGCCGCCCAGATCGACGATCATCTCGATCCCGGCCTGATCCCGACAGTGGTGCTGATGAACCCGCCGTTCTCGGTCATGGCCCATGTCGAGGGCCGCGTGGCTGATGCCGCCTTCCGCCATGTCGCCTCGACGCTGGCGCGCCTTGCGCCCGGCGGGCGGCTCGTCACCATCACCGGCGCGAGCTTCGCCCCCGACAATCCGGCCTGGACGGCTAACTGGAAACGGCTGCAGGAGCGCGGCCGCGTGGTCTTCTCGGCCGTCATCGATGGATCGGTCTATGCCAAGCACGGCACCACCATCGACACGCGGCTGACCGTCATCGACAAGCTGCCCGCCGAAGACCCGGCGGTGTTCCCGGCAGCGCCCGGTGTGGCGTCGGATGTTGCCACCCTGATGGGCTGGCTGGCGGAGCAGCTTCCGGCCAGGCTTCCCGTCGATCCCGGCCTGGCCGTGCCGGTGGCACGACCGACCGCGCCGCGCACCGTGCGCGGCTATGTCAACCGCGCCGCGCGATCCGCGCCCGACGCGCCCCTTGCGGAACCGGAGGCCGTGCCGGTCGCCTACGAGATCGTGGATTGGGAACCGGCCGAGGGCGGCCGCCTCTCCGACGCGATCTACGAGGAATACGGTCTTCAGACCATCCGCATCGCCGGGGCGCAGGCGCATCCGACCCAGCTCGTGCAGTCGGCCTCGATGGCGAGCATCGCGCCGCCGAAGCCGAGCTATCGTCCGGTGCTGCCCAAAGACATTCTCGGCAGGCTGTCCGAGGCGCAGTTGGAGACGGTGATCTATGCCGGCGAGGCCCATATGGGATTCCTCGCCGGGGCTTGGACGGTGGACGACACGCTCGACAATCTTGCTGCCACGCCGGAGGACGCCAAGGGCGCCGTCCGCTTCCGCCAAGGGTTCATGGTCGGCGATGGCACCGGCGTCGGCAAGGGCCGGGAATCCGCAGCGATCATCCTCGACAACTGGATGCAGGGGCGGCGCAAGGCGGTCTGGATCTCGAAGTCCGACAAGCTGCTGGAGGATGCGCAGCGCGACTGGTCGGCGCTTGGCATGGAGCGGCTGCTGGTCACGCCGCTGTCGCGATTCCCGCAAGGCGCAAAGATCACCCTGAACGAAGGCATCCTATTTCTAACCTATGCCACGCTGCGCTCCGACGACCGCGGAGAAAGGATTTCCAGGGTCAGGCAGATCGTCGAATGGTTGGGTTCCGACTTCGATGGAGTGGTGATTTTCGACGAGGCGCACGCAATGGCCAATGCCGCAGGAGGCAAGGGAGAACGCGGCGATGTCGCCGCCAGCCAGCAGGGCCGTGCCGGGCTGCGCCTCCAGCACGCCCTGCCGCAGGCCCGCGTGGTCTATGTCTCGGCCACCGGCGCCACCACCGTCCACAATCTCGCCTATGCGCAGCGGCTCGGTCTCTGGGGCGGCGAGGATTTCCCATTCTCGACCAGGGCGGAGTTCGTCGAGGCGATCGAGGCCGGCGGCGTCGCGGCGATGGAGGTGCTGGCGCGCGACCTGCGGGCGCTTGGCCTCTACACCGCCCGCTCGCTGTCCTTCAAAGGCGTGGAATACGAGTTGCTCGACCACGAACTGACCCCTGAACAGGTCCGCATCTACGACAGCTATGCCGATGCCTTCGCCATCATCCATAACAATCTCGATGCGGCGATGCAGGCCGCCAACATCACCGGCGGCGAGGGCGGGTCCGGCACGCTGAACCGGCAGGCCAAGTCCGCCGCCCGCTCGGCCTTTGAGAGCGCCAAGCAGAGGTTCTTCGGGCACCTGTTGACGTCGATGAAAACCCCGACGCTGATCCGGTCCATCACGGCCGATCTGGAAGCGGGACATTCTTCCGTCATCCAGATCGTCTCGACCGGCGAGGCGCTGATGGAACGGCGGCTGGCAGAGATCCCCACCGAGGAATGGGGCGATCTGAAAATGGACCTGTCGCCGCGCGAGTATGTCCTAGACTACCTCGCTCATTCCTTCCCGGTGCAGCTTTATGAGCCGTTCACGGATTCGGAGGGCAACCTGTCGTCGCGCCCGGTCTATCGTGATGGCCAGCTGGTCGAGAGCCGCGAGGCCGCGGCCCGGCGCGACGAGATGATCGCCAACCTCGCCAGCTTGCCGCCGGTTCCCGGCGCGCTCGACCAGATCATCCAGCATTTCGGCACCGACACGGTGGCGGAGGTCACGGGCCGCTCGCGTCGTATCGTCTGCAAGCGCGGCGGCGGCGTTACCATCGACCGGCTCGTCGTGGAAAGTCGCGCCGGTTCGGCCAACCTGGCCGAGACGCAAGCCTTCATGGACGATCAGAAGCGGGTGCTGGTGTTCTCCGATGCCGGCGGCACCGGGCGCAGCTATCACGCCGAACTGTCAGCGAAGAACACCCGGCTGCGCGTCCATTACCTGCTCGAAGCCGGCTGGAAGGCGGACGCCGCCATCCAGGGCCTTGGCCGGACGCATCGCACCAATCAGGCGCAGCCGCCGCTGTTCCGGCCGATCTCGACCAATGTGAAAGCCGAGAAGCGCTTCCTCAGCACGATTGCCCGCCGCCTCGACACTTTGGGCGCGATCACGCGCGGCCAGCGCCAGACCGGCGGCCAGGGCCTGTTCCGGCCCGAGGACAATCTGGAAAGTCCCTACGCCCGCGACGCGCTGCGCCAGCTCTATCTCCTGCTGGTGCGCGGCAAGGTCGAGGGATGTTCGCTCGAACGCTTCGAATCCGCCACCGGGTTGAAACTGATGGACGCGAACGGCATCAAGGACGAGCTGCCCGCCATCACGACTTTCTTGAACCGGCTGCTGGCGCTGACCGTCGAGCTTCAGGGCGTTCTCTTCAGCGCTTTCGAGCAGCTTCTGACCGCGCGGATCGAGGGCGCCATCGCGTCCGGCATCTATGACGCTGGGCTGGAGACGCTGCGCGCCGAGAGCTTCACCGTCACCGACCGTCAGGTGATCTACACCCATCCCCGCACCGGGGCCGAGACCAGCCTGCTGACGATCACCGAACGCAAGCGCAACCGGCCCGTCATGCTCGATGCCGCCCTAGCGGAACTCGACGATCCGCGCGCGAAGCTCCTGATCAACGGGCGCTCAGGCCGCGCGGCGGTGCAAATCCCCACCACCAGCGTCATGCTGGACGATGGCGAGATCGAGCGCCGCGTCAGGCTGATCCGGCCGATGGAAGCACACAATATCCCCATCAGGATGATGGGCGAGACCCATTGGGTCGAGGCCGACCGGGACGCATTCGCTGCGGCCTGGAATGCGGAACTTGCGGAGGTGCCGGAGTTCGCAGACAGCACCCTGCATATGGTGACGGGCTTGCTGCTGCCGATCTGGAAACGGCTGCCGAACGAGTCCACCCGCGTCTATCGCCTCCAGTCTGACGCGGGCGAGCGCATCATCGGCCGCAAGGTCTCCCCGGCCTGGGCCGCGAACGCGACCACGACCGGCATCGCGAAGGTCACGCCGAAGGATGCTTTCGCGGCGCTGATGGAAGGCCGGACGATCCTCGATCTCTCCGAGGGCCTCCAGCTTCGCCGGGTCCGCGTCATGGGGGTGAACCGCATCGAGCTTTCCGGCTTCACCGACACCATGCGCCAGCGTCTCACGGCATACGGCCTCTTCCACGAGATCATCTCCTGGAAGCTGCGCATGTTCGTGCCAGTCGATGCCAGCGGACCCGCCGTGCTGGCCAAGCTCTTCGACCGCTGGCCGGTCGAGCGCATCGGTGAACGGGAGGCAGCCTGATGCCGCGTCACGACGCCTCCGAACTGGCGACCCGTCTCGGCCGAGAGGCCGAGGCGGTCTGCCGCCACTATCTCTCGTCCGGCCACCGCGCCGGGCGATATTGGCTGGTCGGCGATGTGCAGAACACTCCTGGCCGCTCGATGTTCGTGCGCCTGACCGGCCCGGGTTCCGGCAAGGGCGCGGCGGGGAAATGGACCGACATGGCCACCGGGGAGCATGGCGATCTGCTCGACGTCATCCGCGAGGCGCTTGGCCTTGTCGACTTCAAGGAAGTGGCCGAGGAAGCGCGCCGTTTCCTTGCCCTCCCGCATCCTGAACCGGAGAAGACGAGGACGCCGACCGGCAGCACATCCAGCAGCGTGCCCGGTTCGCCTGAAGCGTCGCGCCGCCTCTTCGCCATGGCGCAGCCGATCCACGGCACCCTTGCGGCGATCTACCTCAACGGGCGGGCGATCACCTCCCTCTCGGACACCACCGCGCTGCGCTACCATCCGAGGTGCTACTATAGACCCGACGAGTCTTCACCCACCGAGATCCGGCCGGCACTCGTTGCCGCCGTCACCGATCTTGCGGGCCAGCAGACCGGCGCGCATCGCACCTGGCTCGCCCCGGAAGGTTCCGGCAAGGCGGCTGTCGAAACACCGCGGCGGGCGATGGGCGTCCTTCTCGGGCACGCTGTCCGCTTCGGAACCGCCGCTGAGGTTCTCGCCGCCGGCGAGGGCATCGAGACCGTGCTGTCGCCCCGTCAGGTTCTGCCCCGCATGCCGATGCTGGCGGCGCTTTCGGCCGCTCACCTCGCTGCCATCCTGTTCCCGCCGTCGCTGCGCCGGCTCTATGTCGTCAGGGATCGCGACCCGGCCGGGGACGGTGCAAGAGACGGCCTGGCCGCCAGAGCAGAGAGCCTCGGGATCGAGGCGATGTCGCTCACGCCGCTCAACGGCGATTTCAACGATGATCTGCGACGCCACGGCGCCGATGCCCTCCGGGCGCGTCTGAAGGATCAGCTTCATCCTGAAGACGTCCGCCGGTTCATGGAGAGGTGAGGTCGTGATCGGTCCCGGAGGCGCGGCCCAGCGTCATCCTCTGCCGGTTTCAGTCTTTCGCCATCGGCAGGTGCATCCATCGTCGGAGAGTCCCGCGCCCACGGCCTTCGGAGAGGGCGATCGGCGCACAAACGGGCCGGGCAGGCAATGGCCGGGTTTGGACTATTTTCCGCCGGCGGGGACGAACCCCGCCTTTGCATCGCGAAAGTCAAAATAGCCCACCCCCGGCCATCAAGGCCCTCGCGGAGCGGGCGAGGGCTGCCAACCCGTCCCGCCCGTGCGCTTCGACGCCTGCGAAGGCCGCGATGGGCGCGGTCTCCAGACGAAGGACGCTCCCGATGACGAACGAAACCTATTCCGCAGGCGACGAGCCGGTCCACACCTCCTCCCAGACCGATCACACCCTCACCGAACTCCAGCTCTACGGCTGGCGCCCGTTCCAGGACGAACCCGATCCGAGGCCGCTGCCCGAGGGCAACACCGTCGCCGCCGCCGTCACCGACATCTTCGACGCCCTCGTCGCGACGCTCGGCGACACCCGCTTAGAGCCCGACCTCGAAGAGCTGCTCTGGGGGACCGTCAATCTCTTCCACCGCGCCACCGGCCGGGTGGAGCGCGATCTCGACGACAACGAGCAGGCGCAGCGCCGGCTTCAGCGGGAACAGGACGGCAGCGAGGTCAAGTCGGTCGAACTCGAACGCCTCACGGCCGAGGGGCAGACCCTGATCGAACGGCGCGCCAGCATGGAACTCTTCCGCGACCTCGCGGCCGAGGCTTTCGAGCACCACACCGGCAGTGCCTGGCGGCCGCGCAGCGGCTCGATGGTCAACCATCGCAACCTGACCGCCGCGATGATCGACAGCCGCGACTTCCTTGCCGCGAAGCGCCGGGCCGAGACCGAGGTGATGCTGCCCGCCGGCCCGAAGGTTGCCGTGACTGGCGGCGCGGACTTCAACGATCACCGCCTGATCTGGGCGAAGCTCGATCAGGTCCATGCCAAGCACCCCGAGATGGTGCTGCTGCACGGCGGGTCGCCGAAGGGAGCCGAACTGATCGCTTCCCGTTGGGCAGATCACCGCAAGGTGCCCCAGGTCGCCTTCCGGCCCGACTGGACCAAGCACGCCAAGGCGGCGCCGTTCAAGCGAAACGATGCCATGCTGGACGTGCTGCCGGTCGGCGTCCTCGTCTTCCCCGGCACCGGGATTCAGGAGAATCTCGCCGACAAGGCCCGCAAGCTCGGCATCCCGGTCATGAAGTTCGACGGCGGCGCGTAAGCGCCGCCGCCTGGCGGCTTTCGGCCGCCGATACTTGACAAGATGCAAGGCCGCGCCTTTGATGGAACATCCTTGCAGAACCGGCGAAGCAGCATAGTCGCAGGCGGAGCGCATCTCCCGGCAGCCTGTCGTGATCCCCAACCGTTCTCTGGAGGTTTCCATGACGCTGATCCTGCTCGCCATCTCGCTCACCATCGCGGCCTGCGTGATCGCCTGGAATCTCGCGATCTATGCCTTGCCCGTCATGGCAGCCATCACGGCCGCGCAATATGCCTGGGGCGCGGGCGCCGGGGTCGTGATGTCCGGCCTCATGGCCATCGGCGCCGCCGTGCTCTCGATCGCGCTTGTGATCGTGACTCTTGGCTTCGCGAAGAACCCGGCCCTGCGGCTCATTGCGCTCGCTCTCTTCGCCGTGCCCGCCGTCATCGCCGGCTATGCCCTTGTCTATGGCATCACCAAGAACGCCATCGACTCGGGGCTGGTTCTCAACCTGTTCGGCGGCATGGGCGGTCTCGTCATCGGCATCTCGGCCATCGTCAATCTGAACGCCCTCGGCGAGTCGGTGTTCTCGCGCTGAAACGGCAGACGCGATCAGCCACTTCTGAGGAAGGCCGGCAGCTTGCGCCGCCGAGCCCCGGTCGTTTCGCCCAAGACGGAAAAGCAGTTCGTCGCAGCATGTCACCATCGCACCCGGTCTGCTTCTCGCGGCGCTTGAAATGGTCTGCGGTGCGAACCGTGGTCCCGTGCGGTCGATGCCCCGCTGCATCGGTCCACGTCGTTTCGTGGGGCCTTCGCGAACACCTTCCTTGTCCCTTCACGATGCTGAGGGACCGAGCCTTTGGCCGATGAAGCAGGGCGGCGCCATACCGGACCTGAGAACCCGATAGCCTGTCCGATCACATCGCGGATGACATGGCCTTCCGGCGGCGGACACGACGGTGACCGGCAAAGACGGTTGAAGGAGTGCCATGCCGGTGGTCTCGGTTCGCATGGGGGCCTGCCTGGTCGCTGTCGCCAGCAAGGACGATGGTTCTGCTGTGCGTCCCCGATCTGCTTTCGAAAGCACCATCCCTCCGCCTGACTGATCCCCTAAGTCCGTTCGGCTTCCACCAGCAACCCCCGCGGCTCCCAGCCGTGTTGCCGCGCAAACGCGGCTGCCCGCCCCACCTGGGGCCTTGGGGGCAAGCTGCAGCAAGGGCGGCAGTTGCAGGAGTCTTCCGACGGCCTTGGCCGGGTCTCGTCGGAGGGACGGTCCCTCCGAGGAGCAACGGAGACCTACAATGCAGAACATCGTCATCCTCGCCGGCAACATCGGCCAGGCCCCCGAAACCCGCACCACCCAGGGCGGCACCGGCATCACCCACTTCACCCTGGCCACCTCGCGCCCCCGCTATTCGGAAGGCCGCGTCCTGCGCGACGAGAACGGCTATCGGGTCCAGGACACCGAATGGCACCGCATCACCTGCTTCAACGGCCTCGGCAAGACGGTCCAGCAGCATTGCGACAAGGGCATGAAGGTTCTGGTTCGCGGCCGCATCCACTACACGAAATGGACCGATGCCGCCGGGGTCGATCGCTACGGCTGCGAGATCATCGCCGAGACGGTCGATTTCCTGAGCCGGGCGAAGCAGACCCAGAACGACGACGGCAAGTTCATCGACGACGATGACATTCCGTTCTGATCGGGAACCCGAGGCCCGGCGGCGCAAGCCGCCGGGTTTCCCTCCTGCTTCACCGGATCGCGCCCGCCGCTTCTGGCAAGGTCCAGCGACCGAATCAGACGGGCATGGACGGGAGCGTCGTCTCTCTATCCTTGATAATTGCACCTGAATTTCGGCTGGTGCTCACAGCGAGAACGACTATTATAGCCGTAGTTCTGGAGTGCGTGCGTATCCCGGTGGGAGGTGATCATGTATGATCACCGCTCGCCAATCTCGGGCTGCGCGCGCGTTACTGGGATGGACACAGGAGACGCTCGCCGACAAGGCCCAGGTCGCATTGACCGCACTCAAACGCCTCGAATCCCAAAGCGGGCTCGAGGTGTTCGAGTCCACCCGCGACCAGGTGCGCCGCGCTCTCGAAGCGGCCGGGATCGTTTTCTTGTCGACGGATAAGGGCGAGGGCGTGTTGCTGCAACACGATACGGTCAACACCGACAAACGGTGAAACAGCGGCCAGCGTGATGTCAGGTTCTCGTCAAAAGGAATGGCTGTCTTCCGCCGAAGATGGTTAACAAATACGTTACCCAAACGTGAGCGAATGATGGGACGCCCGACACAGACTTTCCTCGACAAGCCACCGTCCAGCCAGACGCTGACGTCCTATGATCGCGAGCATATGAAACTCTACATGCGCCTGCTCGATGCCGAGCGTGATGGCGCCGATTGGCGCGAAGCTGTGCAGGTTCTCTTTGGCCTCGATCCCGAACATGACCCCGAGCATTGCCGGTCCATCCATGACGCTCACCTCGCCCGCGCGCACTGGATGACCGAACACGGCTACCGCGAGCTGGTCCGCGAAAGCCAGCGCAATTCCTGACGCGTGATGCGTGCCGCGCATCACCTGTTGACCATCGCCTGACTTCCTCAATTCAACGCGTGCGGGAATCCTGACCCTTCTCAATTCGTTTGAGTAGACCCGGGAGGCCGCGATGACCCCTGACGCATCGACTTGGCGTTCGTCGGCGCAATACGACCATCTGGATGAACTGACGGCATCCGATCTGGCCTGGGAATGGCTGCGCCGCAATGACGATTATGACGCAGATTTTGAAGCCTCAATTGCCGACCATGGAGACCCCCAACCGCTGACCGAACGGATCCGGCAGCGATGGGGGTTGCGATTTCCCTGTCGATCCGTTGGTCCCGCCACCCGATGCGCCGGTCTTTTGGCTCCCGGCGGAGGACACAAGTGTGGTGGTGCTGACCGGGGTCCCTTCGGAACTTGGCGACAGCGCTGACGTCACTCCGCAGAACTGGCGCATCGACTACGCGGTCGAGAATGCAGGTGCGGAGTTTCACTTTCCGCTCGGCAACGGGCAGAAGCTCCAGATTTTCGACGGTGCCATCAAGGGGGACGCGATCGCGGTCGCCATCGTCCCTCTCAGCCTCGCCGGTTTCGACCGGATCGAGGCCATTCAACGCTTCCTTTCGGCCCTGCATGGTCGCGCGATCCCGCCGGATACGCGCCTGACACGCCAGCAACGCGCACGCCTCCGACGGATGCTGCGGGCCTTCGATGGCCATCGGGCCGGCGTCACGCAGCAGGAGATCGCGCGGGTTCTTCTGAACACCGGCCGGCTTGAGCGGGACGAATGGCAGGCGTCCTCGGCCCGTCATGCCATCAAGGCACTCCTGCGCGACGCCCGTTCCATGGTCGCCGGCGGTTATCGGAAACTCCTTCGTCATCGCCGCCCACGATAACGCGATCCTTTGCCCTGATGGTGGGCGATTTCGATACCCCCCAACTTCGCCCTGCAACTCGCCGCTCTTCCTGCGCCACCGTGGTCATTGCCCGCCGCTGATCCGCAGCGGCCGCTTGCAACCCCACGGAGGCCCGATCATGCCACATGAACCCGTCGTCCTGCCGCCGCGTTTTCTACGGACCAAGGAGGCCGCGACCTTTCTCAGCCTCTCGGCCCGGACCCTCGAAAAGCACCGCACCTACGGAACCGGGCCTGCCTATCGCAAGCTCGGCGGCCGTGTGGTCTATGCCATCGACGATCTCGAGGCCTGGACCGAGCGCGGCGCGGTGACCTCCACCTCCGATCCGCGTGGCTCAGTGCTGCCCGCCAAGCGTCAGTCGCTTCCGTCCGGCCCGCAGGCCGGTCGTTACGCCCGCTGATCGCAGCCGGTTCCCTTCATGACGGTGCGACGCCGATCCCTTTCTGAGCGCGGGCAGCTCGACCTGTTCCGGGCGCTCCCCGGCGACTTCGCGCCACGAGACGCGCAGGATCTCATGGCCTATCCCTTCTTCTCCCTCGCCAAGTCGAAGCGCATCGCGCCCATCGACTTCGCTGCCGGCAGCGTGACCATCCGGGTCGAGGCGGTTCCCGATCATGGCATGGCCACGATCTGGGACGCCGACATCCTGATCTGGGCCGCGAGCCAGATCGTCGAAGCCCGCGATGCCGGGCTTCGCACCTCCCGGCTGATGGCCGCCACGCCCTATGAGATTCTCACCTATGTCGGGCGCGGCACGTCGCTTCGCGACTACCAGCGGCTGAAGGCGGCGCTCGACCGGCTGCAATCGACCACGATTTCCACCTCGATCCGCCAGCCGACCGAAGGCCGCCGTCATCGTTTCTCGTGGATCAACGAATGGCAGGAGCGCACCGACCGCAACGGCCGACCCGACGGCATCGAGATGATCGTGCCGGACTGGTTCTACCAAGCCGTCCTCGACGATGCGCTCGTGCTGACCATCGACCGGACCTATTTCGATCTCACCGGCGGCCTCGACCGCTGGCTCTACCGCCTGGTGCGCAAGCACGGCGGCCGCCAGCGCGATGGCTGGCGGTTCGATTTCCGTCACCTTCACCAGAAATCCGGCAGCCTGTCGCCGTTCAAGCGCTTCGCCTTCGAGCTGCGCGACATCATCCGGCGCCAGCCTCTGCCGGGCTATTCGCTGTTTCTCGAAGCTGAGGTTGGCGGGCGGATGCTGCTGGCCTTCGAGCCGGTCGCGCCCTGTGGAAAACCTGTGGATGGCCTCGTGCTATCAGGAACCCGGACTATCGTGCTATCGGGAACCGGAGGCTCGTGCTATCAGGAACCGAAACCGGGCTTAACACCCGGAACCCATTCAGGAAATCGCGCCCTTAACTTAGAGTCTAACAAAGAGTCTAACTTTGAAGAGCGCGCGCGCGATGTGGAAAACCTCATCCGCGACACCGCCAGAAGCCTTGGTAGAGCCGCTAAGAAGAGGGCATCCGACGCCCCGGCATCGCCTCGACCGGCATCTGATCGAGGCGCAACCGAGGCTCCTGAATCTGCAGAAAGACCCCGCCTGCCTCTCGATCTGCCGGGGGGGTGCAAATGATCATCGCGCTCCTCAACCAGAAGGGCGGTGTCGGCAAGACGACGCTGGCGCTGCATCTTGCCGGTGAACTGGCTCAGGGTGGCAAGCGCGTCACCCTGATCGACGCCGATCCGCAAGGCTCCGCCCTCGACTGGTCGCAACAACGCGCGCGTGAGGGCCTGCCACGCGCCTTCGGCACCGTTGGCCTGGCCCGCGACACGCTGCATCGCGAAGCGCCCGAACTCGCCCGCGATGTCGATCGCATCGTCATCGACGGGCCACCGCGCGTCGCCGGCCTCATGCGCTCCGCGCTGCTCGCCGCCGATCTCGTGCTGATCCCGGTGCAGCCATCGCCGTTCGACGGCTGGGCTTCGGCGGAGATGCTCGCCCTCCTGGCGGAGGCGCGCATCTACCGGCCCCAGCTCGTTGCCCGCTTCGTGCTCAACCGCTGCGGTGCCCGCACCGTCATCGCCCGCGAGACCGCCGAGACGCTGGCGGACCACGATCCTCCCGTGCTCACCAGCGCCATCGGCCAGCGCGTCGTCTTCGCCGACGCCGCGCAGACCGGGCGGCTCGTCCGCGAGATCGGGCGCCGATCACCCGCCGCGCGCGAGATTGCCGCCCTGGCCGCCGAGATCGGCCTGCTGGGGATCGGGAGGGTATCGGCATGACGATCCTTACCGGCGACTGCCGCGAAGAAATGCCCTGGCACGCACCCTACGACATGATCATCGCCGATCCGCCCTATGGCGACACTTCGCTCGCCTGGGATCGGCGCGTCGAGGGCTGGGTCGTGCTGGCGCGCGCCGCCCTCAGGCCGACCGGCTCGCTCTGGGTCTTCGGCTCGCTGCGCAGCTTCATGGCGACCGCCGACCGCTTCACTGACGCCGGCTTGCGGATCGCGCAGGAGATCGTCTGGGAAAAGCAGAACGGCACCGGCTTTCATGCCGACCGCTTCAAGCGGGTGCATGAACTGGCCGTCCAGTTCTATCCCGCCGAGACCGCTTGGCGTGACATCTACAACGACGTCCAGACCACGCCCGACGCGACGGCCCGCACGGTGCGGCGCAAGCAGCGCCCGCCCCATACCGGCCAGATCGACGCCGGCCATTATGTCAGCCATGACGGCGGGCCGCGCCTCATGCGCTCGGTCATCTACCTGCGCAACTGCCACGGCCGCGCCATCCATCCGACCGAAAAGCCGTCGGCGCTCCTGGAGATCCTGATCCGCACGAGCTGCCCCGAAGGCGGCCTGGTCGGCGACTGGTTCGCCGGTTCCGGCGCGGTCGGGGAAGCCTGCCGGCTTTCCGGCCGGCGCTATCTCGGCTGCGAGATCGACCCCGACATGGCCGAGTGCGCGCGGGCGCGCATCGCCACCGTGCTGCCATTCCATGACGGAATTTCGTCATGACGGCGCGCACCGAGAAGCGCAGCTTCGCTACGCGCCCGGCCGATCCCGATAGCTGGATCAAGGCCGGCGACGCGCCGCCAAAGCGCACGGATACCGCCGACGCCTATTCGGCGCGGCTGACCGTGGACATCACGCCGGCGCTGCGCGGCCGCATCAAGATCGCGGCCTTCCAGCGCGGCATCACCGTCGCCGACATGCTGCGCGACCTGCTGGCGCGCGAGTTTCCCGACATAGGGGGAGACCGCCCATGATCGGCATCGACGCCCATGACGGCGATCTGACCCGCGCGGAACTGACCTGGGTGGAAGGCAAGACCGAATACTGGATCAGATTCGGCCATGCGACTGGTGAGCAGATCCTCGATCGCAACCGGCGTGTTGTATTCTTCCATCCCGGCACGGTGTTTGCGTTCGTCCGCTGGGCGGCGAACGACCACGGCACGATCATTTCGCGCCTCGACATCCTGCGCGCGGTTGCGCCGGGCCAGTCCTATCAGACGCTGCCCTTCGTCCGTCCAGGCGGCGAAATCCTGCTGAAGATCGAAGGCTGGCCGAAGGTCGAGGCTGTCCTTCGCCATGTCGACGGGATCGAGGCCATAGGTGTCGATCCGGCCCAAGTCGATCCCGATCATTGGCGGCACGTCTCCCACTGGATAAACGCAGGCGAAGCGCCGCGTCCCTACACCGCGGAGCGTCATCAGGCATGGCTCTGGCGGCGGGAGATCGCCCCATGACGCGCTTTCGCTATGTCATGGTGACGACGGTTGCCACGCTCGGGATCGCCTTTGCCGGATTCGTTCCGACTGCGCCAAGGCTGGTCTGGAACGCATCGGCCAGCGTGCCGATCGGGTTCTATACTGTCGCACCCGACGACCGGATCGCGGTGCCCGATCTGGTCGCCGTCATCCCACCCGAACCCTTCGCCTCGTTTATGGTCGAGCGCGGCTACGTCGCACGCGACGTGCCGCTTCTGAAGCACGTTCTCGGCCTGCCCGGACAGCGCCTGTGCCGCGATGGCCGCGCCATTATCGTCGACGGCGTTCCGCTCGGCGAGGCGCGCGACCACGACAGCTTCGGCCGAGACCTGCCGGTCTGGCAGGGCTGTCGCGTCATCGCCGAGGGCGAAGTGTTCCTGATGAACCCGGACGTCGGCGACAGCCTCGACGGCCGCTATTTCGGCCCGTTCCCCGCCTCGGCGGTGATCGGCCACGCGATCCCGCTTTTCACCGACGAAGACGGCGAGGGCCGCTTTGTCTGGCGCGCGCCGATGCGGTGACAGCGCGTCCAGAGCGGGGCCGTTGAGCCGTCCCGCGTCTTCTCCACCGCATAGGAAAGGAGCCTTCCATGGCACAGATCGGCCAGTTTACCCGCACCCCGTCCGGCTATTCCGGGCGACTCCGCACGCTCTCGCTGGACGTCGAGCTGACCTTCACGCCGTCGGAAAATGCGGACGCCGACAAGGCGCCTGCCTATCGCATCCATCTCGGCGATGAGTATGGGCCGGAAGTCGGCGCAGGCTGGAAACATTCCGGCGAGCGCGCGGGACCGTTCGTCTCCGTGCTTCTCGACGATCCAGTTTTCCAGCAGCCGATCCGCGCCCGCCTGTTCCAGTCGGACGAAGACGGCCGCGACTGGGGCTTGCACTGGACCCGCCAAAAGAAGCGCGACGAGCAGGAGTGATCATGGTCACGTCCTGCATCCGTCCCGCCTCGGGGAGATGTGGCGCCCGCCGCCGCATCCTCCTCCTTCTTCTTTCCGGCCTGTTCGTCACAGCCATTGCCCCGCTGCCCGGCCTGGCGCAGATCGCCGTGATGGGTCGTGCCGTCGCCGTGCATCCGCACGGCGCCCATATCGAAGAGGCTTCGCAGCGGTTCGGCATCCCGGCGGCATGGATCATCGCCGTGATGCAGGTCGAAAGCGCGGGCAATATGCACGCCATATCGTCTGCCGGCGCGATGGGGCTGATGCAGGTCATGCCCTCGACTTGGGCGGAGCTGCGCATCCGCCATGCTCTCGGCCGCGACCCCTTCGAGCCGCGCGACAACATCCTCGCGGGCACCGCCTACCTACGCGAGATGTGGGATCGCTACGGCAATGTTGCCGCGATGCTCGCGGCCTACAATGCCGGTCCCGGTCGCTACGATGAATACCGCGCGACGGCTCGTCCGCTGCCTGCCGAGACGCGCGCCTATGTCGCTGCTTTGACGCCGATCCTGCTCGGCGAGCGGCCTTCCGGCAGCGGCTCGACGGTCGCTCCGCCGCCCGACTGGCGCGAGGCGGCGCTCTTCGTCGCGCGTGAAATCGGCGCTTCCGCTGCCGATCCCGCGTCCCCCGACCGCACGCCGGACGATGCCCCTTCGCTCGTCCCGGCGGCACCGGACGCACTCACCGCCTTGCAGTCGGAGGGGCTGTTCGTCGCCCGCGATGCCGGTGGGGACCGGCCATGAGCAGCGGCACCGCAATTCGCATCCCATCGGGCGCTGGCGTGTCATGGAGGGCGCAGAGGGTGGCGGCAGGCACCACGACCGAAAGATGGCGAGATAAAAGGCCGCACGGTGCGGCTGTGGCGGGCGGTTGTTTTTGTTCAGGTTTCCGGCGCGTCCCGCACCGTGCGGCGCTGGCGCGCACCGTGCGCTGCGCGCTCCTCTTCCTGATTTTCCTTGATGATTTGCACCGTGCGGGGGCGCCCCATGTCCGATGACAACGAGTTCCGCATCCGTCCGGGCCGTATCCGCTCGACCCGCGCGCAACAGGCGAGGCCCTTTGTCGCCCAGGCGCTCGCCGCCGCCCAGAAAGCCGGCGGACGCGTCTCGCGCTCCGGCAAGATCACCTCGGGCAACCGCTCACGCTTCGGGCGCGGTCAGCGCGCCAGCATCCAGGCCAACCGGCTTCTCACCGGACGCTCGCGCATCGCCGTCATCAAGACCCGCGTGGTTCGCCAAACGGCACGCTCGGCTCCGCTCGGCGCACACCTTAATTATCTGCGCCGCGATGGCGTGACCCGCGACGGGGAAAAGGCGCGGATGTTCGGCCCGGAAAGGGACGACATGGATGTCGGCGCTTTCGCGGAAAAGTGCCAGGACGACAGGCATCATTTCCGCTTCATCGTCTCGCCCGAAGACGCGGTGGACATGGCCAATCTGAAGGATCACGCCCGCGAGCTGATGGGGCAGATGGAGAAGGATCTCGGCACGCGCCTCGATTGGGTCGCCGTCGATCACTGGAACACCGACAATCCCCATATCCATATCATCCTGCGCGGCCGCACCGACGATGGCCAGGACCTGGTGATTTCCCGCGACTACATCAAGGAGGGCATGCGCGCCCGTGCGCAGGATCTGGTCACGCAGGAACTCGGGCCCCGCACCGATCTGGAGATCCACCGCAATCTGGAGCGGCAGGTCGAGGCGGAACGCTGGACGCAGCTCGACCGGCAGCTTGTGCGCGACGCCGGCAAGTCCGGCATCATCGACCTTGCCCCGCTTCCCGACCGCCAGCCGGACGAGTTTCATACTCTGAAGGTGGGGCGGCTGCGAACCCTTGAAATCCGCGGGCTTGCCGAAGAGATCGGCCTCTCGCAATGGTTCATCAAGCCCGAAGCCGAAGCGGTCCTGCGTGAACTGGGCGAGCGCGGCGACATCATCAAGCGCATGCACCGTGCCCTGACCGAACGCGGCATCGAACGCGGCTCGGCCAGCTATGTCCTCGCCGGCGAAAGCCTTGACGTTCCCGTCATCGGCCGCCTGGTCGAGCGCGGCCTCGACGACGAGTTGAAGGGCACCGCTTATGCCGTGGTCGACGGCACCGACGGGCGGACCCATCACATCAAGCTGCCGCATCTCGACGCCGCCGGCGACAGTCCGCCCGGTTCCATCGTCGAGTTGCGATCCTGGGAGGACCCGCAGGGGCAGCGCCGCGTCGCGCTCGCCGTCCGCGCCGATCTCGATCTTGGTGCGCAAGTCGGCGCCTCGGGCGCGACCTGGCTCGACCGGCAGGCCATCGCCCGCGATCCGATCGCGCTGTCGGACAGCGGTTTCGGCGCTGAGGTCCGTCAGGCTCTGGACGAACGCGCTGAACATCTGATCGGCGAGGGCTTTGCCGAGCGGCAGGGCGGTCGCGTCGTCTTCGCGCGCCGGCTGCTCAGCACCTTGCGCCAACGCGAACTCGACAACCTCGGCGAGAAGCTCGCAACCGAGACCGGCATGTCCTTCGAGCGCGCAGCCAGCGGCGAATATGTCGCCGGCTCCTATCGCCAGCGTTTCGCGCTCGCCTCCGGCCGCTTCGCCATGATCGACGACGGCCTCGGCTTCCAGCTCGTGCCCTGGTCGCCCTCTCTCGAAAAACAGATCGGCCGTCACGTCTCCGGCGTAGCCCGCGATGATGGCGGCGTAGATTGGGACTTCGGGCGCAAGCGCTCCCTCGGCCTTTAGCCTCAACCAGAAAGGACCATCGCAATGTCCGCGACCAAGATCCTCTGGGGACAGATCACCATCGTCTTCCTCATCATCCTCGCCACCACCTGGGGCGCGACCCAGTATGTCGCCTCGAGCCTCGGTTATCAGGCGCAACTCGGGCCGCCCTGGTTCGTGATGTTCGGCGTGCCGATCTATTATCCGCCCGCGATCTTCTGGTGGTGGTATTTCTACGAAGCCTATGCGCCGCCGATCTTCGCCAAGGGCGGGATCATCGCGGCATCGGGCGGCTTCATCGCCATTGCCGTCGCCATCGGCATGTCGGTCTGGCGGGCGCGCGAGGCGAAAAACGTCGCCACCTATGGCTCGGCGCGATGGGCCGGGAAAGGAGAGATCAAGGCGGCGGGCCTGCTCGATCCCGATGGTGTTGTTCTCGGCCGTTACGAGAAGGACTATCTACGCCATGACGGGCCGGAGCATGTCCTGTGCTTTGCCCCGACACGTTCGGGCAAAGGCGTCGGCCTCGTCGTCCCGTCGCTGCTGACCTGGCCGGGGTCGGCCATCGTCCACGACATCAAGGGTGAGAACTGGCAGCTCACCTCCGGCTTCCGCTCGCAGCACGGCCGCGTGCTGCTCTTCGACCCGACCAACCCGAAATCCTCGGCCTACAATCCGCTGCTGGAAGTGCGCCGCGGCGAGTGGGAGGTGCGCGACGTCCAGAACATCGCCGACATCCTCGTCGATCCGGAAGGCAGTCTCGACAAGCGCAACCATTGGGAAAAGACCAGCCATTCGCTGCTGGTGGGCGCCATCCTGCATGTGCTTTACGCCGAACCCGACAAGACCCTGGCAGGTGTGGCCAAATTCCTGTCCGATCCGAAGCGCCCGGTGGATTCCACGTTGCGCGCCATGATGAAGACCGCGCATCTGGGCGAAGCGGGGCCGCACCCGGTCGTTGCCAGCGCCGCGCGCGAGCTGCGCAACAAGTCCGAGAACGAGCGCAGCGGCGTGTTGTCGACGGCGATGTCGTTTCTCGGCCTGTATCGCGATCCGGTCGTGGCCGAAGTCACACGCCGCTCCGACTGGCGCATCAGCGATATTGTGGGAGGCGATCAGCCGGTCACGCTTTACCTCGTCGTGCCGCCCTCCGACATCAACCGCACCAAGCCGCTGATGCGATTGCTGCTCAATCAGATCGGCCGTCGCCTGACCGAAGACCTGCAGGCGAACGCCGGGCGGCATCGGCTCCTTCTGATGCTGGACGAGTTTCCGGCGCTGGGCAGGCTCGATTTCTTCGAGACCGCGCTGGCTTTCATGGCCGGCTACGGTCTGAAATCATTCCTGATCGCGCAGTCGCTGAACCAGATCGAGAAAGCCTACGGGCCGAACAACTCGATCCTCGACAACTGCCATGTCCGCGTCAGCTTCGCCACCAACGACGAGCGCACGGCGAAACGGGTGTCGGATGCGCTCGGCACCGCCACCGAGATGAAGGCGATGAAGAACTATGCCGGCCATCGCCTGTCGCCCTGGCTCGGGCACCTTATGGTCTCGCGCTCGGAAACCGCGCGCCAGTTGCTGACGCCGGGCGAGATCATGCAGCTTCCCCCACATGAGGAGATCGTCATGGTGGCGGGCATCCCCCCGATCCGGGCGACGAAGGCGCGCTATTACGAGGACGCCCGGTTTCGCGAGCGCGTTCTGTCACCGCCTGAATTGAAAGGTCCCGAAGAAACGCGGCCCGACGACTGGACCAAGCTTCCGATCCCGGCGCGACCGGAAGGCGCCACGGATCACGGCGACCAGAGAACCAATGACGAAGATCCGACCGAATCCGAACGCCGATTGCAGCCTGAACTCAGCCGCGTAAAGCCCGTGGAGAAGAAAAAGCCCCTCGAGAACGAATTCGAGATCGCGCCGCCCGATGAAGTTGAGGAAGAGGCCATGCAAAATCGGCGCATGATCCGCCAGGTGCAGGGCATTGCCCGGCAGGTTGCCATGGACCCGAACGACGGCATGGAGCTGTAGCGCCATGGCCAATCTCCGGAAGAAGAAAAAACTCACCGTCTATCTGGACCCCGATGTCGAAAAAGCCCTGACCGAGTTTGCCGCGCGGCGGGACCGGTCGCAGTCGATGATCGGCGAGGCGGCCATCGCCTCATTCCTGTCTCCCGACGATGCCGAACGCCGAGAGGCGATAATCGCCAAGCGCCTCGATCGACTCGATCGCCGCATGGACCGGCTTGAACGAGACGTCGGCATCGCCGTCGAAAGCCTGGCGGTCTTCATCCGCTTCTGGGTCAACACCACACCGGCCTTGCCTGAGCCGGCGGCAAAGGCCGCGAAGGCCAAATCAGCGGAGCGATACGAGGCGTTCATCACCGCGCTCGGTCGCCGCCTCGCACAGGGACCGAAGCTGCGGCAGGAGGTGTCGGAGGATGTGACGGATCAGAGAGTTGAATTTGGCCGCCTTAGTCGTTGACACGAGTTCCCGCTCCCGGTTGGCTGAGCAGTAACAAGGATCCGCCGGAAGCGGCCTTCGCGACTGTCGCGGTCTTTGGGATTTTCGCGAATTATCCTAAGGTGATGGCTGTATATTCACTCGACTTTGGAGGAACAGCCTTGAGACTTGCCATTGCCAGCCTGTTCGCCATCGGTCTCGCCGTCCCTGCCTTCGCCCAGACGGAACCGCCCGCAGATTTTGACGAAGCCGCATGGCAGGCCGAATGGGACGCGGGCGACACGGATGGCGACGGCAAGCTGAGCCGGGAAGAGGCGAAAGCCGGGAATCCGAACATGACCGATGAAGTCTTCGACCAGATCGACACCGATGGCGACGGTTTCATCAGCCCCGCGGAATACAAGGCCGCGCTCTTCGAAGCACGCGGCAAAACCACAAATGAATAGGGTATGGGCGGGGGCTTTTGGCGCAACGGTGTTTGTCGCGGCAGCATCCGTGGCAGGCGCGGAGGCGCCCACGTCCGCCAGACCGGCCGGGTTGCCTGAGAACTATGTTCCTGAAATCCCCTCGCATGAGATGGAGCCGGACACCGGCCCGCTTTCGGCCGCCCTACAGGAGCGTTTCCGCGACCGTATCGCCGGTATCTTCATCGAGCGCGAGCCCGATTTCCATGTCGTCGTCAGGCTAACGGGAGACCGGGATGCGGGCACGCTTCAGTACCAATTGGGCGAAGATCGGGTGCGTGTCGAAGTCCTGACAGGCGCATCCCATACCGTCGATCAACTGGTCGCCGCGTTGGATGACCGCCAGATGATTACGCGCGTTCTTCCCGATGGCTACGGCGGATATGTCGATGAGCGCACCGGATATGTGGTTCTTACGGTTCTCCCCGGAACAGAGCTTGCCGGTGGCAGCGAAGCATCCCTTTCGGCTGCTTTGGGCGTGCCGATCCGCATCATCGAAGGGGAACCCGCTACAATCGGTCCAGCACCACAGCAGCGGGAAGAGCGGTAATCCATTGCGGCCCGGATTCCGGGCCGCGACGTGTCGCAAAAATCAGTCGCACAATTTTGACTTTCGCACGCGACATTTGCGACAGAAATTCCCCTGAAAATTCAACGTTGGCCTGACCTGCTACAAAAATCAGGGATCTTCGTGACGGCTTCTCAAAACTTATCGTTGCTTCCCGCTTCTCCTTTGATCGGCCCCCATAACAGCGCGACGAGGGCGAGATTGGCGATGGCGAGAGCTGCCAGCGCCACAAGAGTTTGATCGGTGCCCCCGACCGAAAGCAGGATCGCACCCACGGTTGGGCCGGCAGCTTGGGCGACGAGACTGGGCCGGGCAAGCCGCCCCATGATCGGCGCATAGCGGGAAGGTCCGAACAGGGCGAGCGGGAGCGCACCCTTGGCGATCGAGAAGATGCCATTGCCGGCCCCGTAGAGGATGAGCGACAGGCCGATGATGAGAAAACCTGCCGCGAGCATCGTCACCCCTGCCGCGCTCAGGACGGAGGCGGCGGCGAGTGTCCAGAAGGGATGATGCCTCCCCCCGCTCGCCATTTCGCCAATTCGGCCGGCGACTTGGGCCGGGCCTATCAGCGCGCCGAGGGCTACAGCTTCGCCCAGCGACAGCCCGCGTTGCTGCAACAGGGTCAGCAGATGCACCGATATGATGGTGACGCCCAATCCGGCCAGCACCACGATCGCCATCATGATCAGATAGGCCCGGCGCTCATGGTCGCGCAGCTTGATCGCAGGAGCTTGGTCTTTGCCACCGATCGGCCTGGGCTTGCCGTTGCTCGGAAGGACCAGCAGCACGAGCGGCAGGCAGATCGCGAGATGAATGCCGGCATAGGCCATGCAGGCCCCGCGCCATCCCAGATGCTCCAGAAACAAGGCCGAGAGCGGCCAGCAGACCGTGCTTGCGAAGCCGCCCCACAAGGTCAGTGTAGTGATGGCGGATCGCGCGGAACGGCCATAATAGCCCCCGAGCGTGGCAAATGCCGCATCATAAAGGCCGGCCCCCATGCCGATACCGAGCACGATCCATCCGGCGACGAATACCCATAGGGACGGCGCAGCCGCAAGGATGACGAGGCCGGCAGCGAACAGCAGGCAAGCCAGAGCAAGGATGGGACGCCCGCCGTGCTGGCCAATGGCGTCACCCACGCGCGGGGAAACGACGCCGGCCGCGAGCAGGCCAATGGAGAGAGCGCCGACGATCCATGAAAGCGGCCAACCCGTATCGGCCGCGATCGGGGCGGCGAGAACGGCGAGCAGGTAATAGGAGCTGCCCCATGCAAATATCTGTACGATGCCGAGCGCGGAGATGACGGGCCACCTTCTCGCGTCGGGAGACAGGCCCGTTTGAGCCGGCAGGTTTGTCGTCACCGGACGCGCTTGAGCGCCATACGCTCTTCCAGCTTTTGGGCGGTTTCCTTGCGCTCGCTGTAGCGGTCGGTGAGGTAAGGAGCGACGTCGCGGGTCAGAAGCGTGAACTTCACCAGTTCCTCCATCACATCGACCACCCGGTCGTAATAGGATGAAGGCTTCATTCGACCCGCTTCGTCGAACTCCTGATATGCCTTGGCGACCGAGGACTGGTTGGGGATGGTGATCATCCGCATCCAGCGGCCGAGGACGCGAAGTTGGTTGACGGCGTTGAAACTCTGCGAGCCGCCAGAGACTTGCATCACGGCCAATGTGCGGCCCTGGGTGGGGCGAACTGCGCCAACCGCGAGCGGTATCCAGTCGATTTGCGCCTTGAGGACTCCGCTCATGGCACCGTGACGTTCGGGGCTGGTCCAGACCTGCCCTTCGGACCATTCCGAAAGTTTCCGAAGCTCCTGCACCTTCGGATGATCAACGGGCGCACCATCAGGCAGCGGCAGGCCGTGCGGATCGAACACACGGGTTTCCGCGCCGAAGTGGTTGAGGAGCCGTTCGGCTTCGAGCGTGAGCAGCTTGCTATAGGAGCGTTCACGCAACGAGCCGTAGAGCAGGAGAATGCGCGGCGGATGAGCAGAGGGCGTCGTTCGTAGGCGTTCAGCCGATGGGCTGTCGAGCACCGCGCGGACCACATTAGGAAGGTCGGAAACCGTCATGGCTTGGCCTCGGCCGGAACGGCAACGGGCGTCCCTTTCTCGGGAAACCACTTCGCGCCGAGCCTGAGCGCGACATGAACGAGCAGGATCAGTGCGGGCACTTCCACGAGCGGGCCGATGACGGCGGCGAAGGCCACCGGCGATGCGAGACCGAATGCCGCGATGGCGACCGCGATGGCCAACTCGAAATTATTGCCGGCAGCGGTGAAGGCGATGGCCGTGGTGCGCGGATAATCCGCCTCGATCAGCCGGCCCATCGCGAAGCTGATGAGGAACTGGATGACGAAATAAAGCGCCAGGGGAATGGCTATGCGCAGGACATCGAGAGGCAGCGACACCACGTCCGCGCCCTTGAGGCTGAACATGGCGACAATGGTGAACAGCAGCGCGGCTAGCGTTATGGGGCTGATGCGCGGCAGAAATTCGTGCTCATACCAGCCCGCGCCTTTGCGAGCGATGAGGATGCGGCGCGTCAGGAACCCGGCGAGGAAGGGAATGCCGAGATAGATCAGCACCGCTTCGGTAATGGTCCAGAAGCTCACGTCTATGACGCTGCCCTCAAGGCCGAAGAGGGGTGGCAAGACGGAAAGGAAAAACCACGCATAGGTGGAGAAGAACAGAATCTGGAATATCGAGTTGAAGGCAACCAGACCGGCGACATATTGATTGTCGCCGCGCGCGAGTTGGTTCCAGACCAGCACCATAGCGATGCAGCGGGCGAGTCCGATCAGGATCAGTCCTGTCATGTATTCCGGGTGGTCGCGCAGGAAGATCACGGCCAGCGCGAACATCAGCGTCGGGCCGATGATCCAGTTTTGTACCAGCGAAAGGATCAGCACTCGCTTGTCGGAAAAGACCCGGTGCAGTTCTTCGTAGCGCACCTTGGCGAGCGGCGGATACATCATCAGGATCAGGCCGATGGCGATCGGTATGTTGGTGGTGCCGACCGACATGGCGTTGAGAGCTTCCGGCAAGCCGGTGAATATCGTGCCCAGCACGACGCCGAGTGCCATCGCGGCGAAAATCCACACCGTCAGATAGCGGTCGAGGAAACCAAGGCGGGAAGCTGGCTTGAGGGAAGCCATCAGTATTCTCCAATCGCAGGCTGAAAGTCAGGCGGAAGCAACGCGCCGTCCATGTTCGTCAATGATCCGCTCGCCATCCTCTTTGACGAACTCGCCCCGTTGTGGGGGCAGCAGATCAAGAACGGCTTCGGACGGTCGGCAGAGCTTGACCCCTTGGGGGGTGACGACGAGGGGGCGATTGATGAGGATCGGGTGCGCCATCATGGCGTCGAGCAATGCGTCATCGCTCAATTCTGGATCGCCAAGGCCGAGGTCGGCATAGGGCGTTCCTTTCTCCCGCAAGATCGAGCGGGCCGTCAGGCTGGCGCGCTCGATGAGTTGCGCGAGCAGCGCCCGTGAGGGCGGGGTTTTCAGATATTCGATGATATGCGGCTCGACGCCGGAATTGCGGATCAGGCCGAGCGTATTGCGCGAGGTGCCGCAATCGGGATTGTGGTAGACAATGACATCCATGGATTGCCTCACGCCGCGCCAGAGCGGGGCGAGGCTGCCCCTTCGGATTGACCGATTTCGTTGAGCTTCATATTGAGCGACGATTTATCGAGGCTGGCGACGGGCAAGGCCACGAAGACCGAAATCCGGGTTTTCATGTAGCGAAACGCCGTGACAAAAGCCGCCATGCGCTGAATCTCGGTGCCCTCGACGGTGGCGGGGTCTTCGATACCCCAATGCGCGGTCATCGGCTGGCCCGGCCAGACCGGACAGGCTTCGCCGGCCGCGTTGTCGCAGACGGTGAACACGAAATCCATCACCGGCGCGTCGGGGCCGGAGAATTCTTCCCATCCTTTCGATCGGAAGCCTTCAGCCGGGTAGTCGTAGCTTTCGAGTACCTTCAGGGCGAGCGGGTTCACTTCGCCTTTGGGCTGGCTTCCAGCCGAATAGGCCCGGAAGCGACCCGCACCATCCTTGTTCAAGATGCTTTCGGCAAGGATCGAGCGGGCGGAATTTCCGGTGCAAAGAAACAGCACGTTGAAGATTCTATCGGAGTGATTGGCCATAGGCTCAGGCATGGGTGACGCCTTTCGTCGGTTTGCAGCAGGACAGCGCGGCGACTGCCGGGTTGCACACGTCCGGGTGGCCTTGGCAGCAATCGCGCATGAGAAATTCGAGCAGGCCGGACAGCGCCGGATAGGAGGCGCTGTAGATGATCGAGCGCCCGTCGCGCCGCGACTCGATGAGGTCGGCTTGTTCAAGGTGGCTCAGGTGGAAGGACATGCGCGACGACGATGCGCCGTCCATCGCTTCCCCGATCGCGCCGGCCGGCATCCCTTCCGGGCCGGCCGTCACCAGCAGGCGCACGATGCGCAGCCGGGTTTCCTGCGAGAGCGCCGCGAAGGCAGAGAGGGCTTGCTTTTCGTTCATGTATGCCTCAACATCTCAAGAGTAGTTGAATCATGGATACACGGACATGAACGCTTACGCCAGCCCCTTAATCACAGAATTTCCTGATGTTGCCTCGCTCGGGGCGATCCTCGATATTTTGGAGGGCCATGCCGACAAGGTTCTTGTGCTCGCCTATGGCGACGGGCAGCAGGTGCAGGCCGGCTATCACATCACGGAGGTCAAGGCCGGTTCCTTCGTCACGCTCGATTGCGGCGGCAATCCCGATGCGTGGCGGGAGACGGTCTTGCAGGTCGAGGATATTCCCCCGACCGAAGGCAGCATGCCGATGACCGTCGCCAAGTTCCGGTCAATCTTGGGAAAGGTCGGCAGCAGGGTCCAGCTTGACACGGACGCGCGGTTGACATGGGAGGTGAGCCGGCCCGGTGAGCCGATGCAGGTCTATGACGGGGCCGGAATCGAGATCGAGAAAGACCGGACGATTGTGCGTCTCAGCCCGCGCCCCGCAATCTGCAAGCCGAGGCATCGCGCGCAGCAGACGAGAGCGTCTGCCTGCTGCGGCTAAGCCCGCCCGAGCCATTGCCATGTCGCACTACTTCTAAAGCCCGCTACGTTGCAGGTTCCGGGAATTTTGCGGCGATAGTTTCGGATAGCTGGCGAGGACTTCTGTTCATGCAGCCTTTGTTTTGCCTCGTGCCAGAACGCTCTCCACCAGCAAAAGCCCGACCCCACAGACAATCGCCACGTCGGCAAGGTTGAAGGCGGGCCAATGATAGCTGCCAATGTAAAAATCCAGGAAATCCGCCACCGCACCCTGCCGCAGCCGGTCGAGCAGATTGCCGAGCGCCCCCCCAACCACGAGCCCGAGGGCGGATGCCGTCAGGCGGCTGTCGCTTCGATGGATCCAGACAAGGAGGCCAGCGACTATAGCGAGCGTGAACGCCATCAGGAGCCAAGCCGGCGCCTGGCCGAACAATCCGAAGCTCACGCCGGTATTGAAGCCGAGCACGAGATTAAAGAAGCCGGTGACGGGGATGACCTGAGGCGGGTTCATAACATGGTTCAGGACCCACCACTTCGTCGCCTGATCAAGGAAAAATCCGCCAAGGGCGATGGGAAGGCCGAGCCTGAGCATGTCCAAATGTCCTTTAAACTCCGGCTTAGCCGATCCGGCCGAGGGCCGGGAAAGTCTGGAGCAGCCATATCGCAAAGCTGGTTAGATGGCCGGTGATCATGGCGATGCCCATCACCACCATCACCCCACCAGCGACGATTTTGAGCACCCGGCCAGTACGGCGCATCGACATCATCCGCGCCATGAACCCGCGCATGAACAAAGCGGCCAAGATGAAAGGGAGGCCAAGGCCGAGCGAGTAGACGGCGAGCAGCGTCGTTCCGCTTGCGACCGTGGCGTTGGCGGCGGACAGGGTCAGAATCGCGCCCAGCACTGGTCCGATGCAGGGAGTCCAGCCGAACGCGAAAGCGAGACCGAGGAGATAAGCCGCGCCGGCGCTTCCGCTGCCCGGATTGGCATGGAACCGCGCTTCACGATTGAGCCAGGGCATTGGTACGAGGCCTGTCGTGAACAGACCGAAGAGGACGACGATTACGCCTCCGATCAGGTTCGCTTCGAAAAGATACATGCGCAGGAGCCGGCTCAACACGGTTGCGCTGGCCCCAAGGAGGACGAACACGGTCGTAAAGCCGAGCACGAAGCAGAGGCTGAGGCCGAGAGTTCGGCTTGCCGCCTTGAATTCGGCATCGGCCGCAGTGCCATCCGGGCTAATCGTGCGGCCTGCGACGTAGGAGATATAGCCCGGCACCAGCGGAAGGACGCAGGGCGACAGGAAGGATACGACACCTGCGGCGAAAGCCGTCGCTATTCCGATACTGGAGAACTCCATCAGCCAATCTCGCCCGCCAGGCGGCGGAGCTTCTGCAATCGAATCTCACGCGGCTCGTGCATGTCGAGCGTGCCGACGAATTGGCTCTCGGCATCCATCAGGTAAACGCCGGCGGTATGATCCATTGTGTATTCGCCCCCTTCCAGAGGCACTTTTCGCGCATAGGCCGCAAAGGCCTTCACCACAGCGTCCGTTTCCTGTCGATTTCCCCGCAGTGCGAGGATGCGGTTATCAAAGGCTGTCATGTACTGAGCCAGCAATTCTTGTGTGTCCCGTTCGGGATCGACGGTGAAGAACAGGACGTTGAACTGGTCGGCCACCGGCCCGAGCTCGTTCATGAGATCGCTCAGTTCATAGAGCGTCGTCGGGCACACATCGGGACAATGGGTGAAGCCGAAGAAGGCGAGATAAGGCTTTCCGGCCAGCGCAGCATTGTCGATCGTTTCGCCTCGATGGGATGTGAGCTGGAACGGGCCGCCGATGGCTGCCGTGCCTGTCGAGGACGCGACCGCCACGGTTTGCTGTTGCCAAGGCTTGGATACGGACAGGCCGATG
The DNA here is from genome assembly GCF_014844055.1 of Aureimonas sp. OT7. Taxonomy (NCBI): domain Bacteria; kingdom Pseudomonadati; phylum Pseudomonadota; class Alphaproteobacteria; order Hyphomicrobiales; family Aurantimonadaceae; genus Aureimonas; species Aureimonas sp. OT7. The sequence continues at coordinate 150,913 of NZ_CP062167.1, read as the reverse complement.
AAAAGCCCGCCGACAGCGGCGACGGCAACCCATGCAACAAGGCGGAAAAGTTTGACGCCGCTCATTGGACAGCCTCTCCGTGTCCGTCATGTTCGTTCGCAGATTCCGGACGAGCGCCCATGTTCTGCACAACGAACTCAACGTCGATCGCACCGGCCTGCTCGAACACAAGAGTCGCGGCAAACCGCTCCCCATCCTTCAAAGGGCGCGATGGCTTCAAGAACATGATGTGCATACCGCCAGGTTGAAGCTCGACGGTCTCGCCAGCTCCAATTTCGATGCCATTTTGCACAGGCCTCATGCTGGCAACCCCATCGCTCACGGTCGACTCATGGATTTCCACCCGGTCTGACAGAGGTGATGAGATTGAAACCAGGCGATCGGCCATATCGCCATCGTTTGTCAGCGTCAGATAGCCGCCGGCTACCGGCGTGACCGGCGGAGTCGCGCGTGACCACGGGTGATTGATGGTGATCGAACCAGCTTGGAAGTCGTGACCCACAGCAGGAGAGATCGACACTGCAAGGGCAAGGAAGGCGGCGGATAGGGCTCGCAAACTAGTCATGTTCCTTTTCTCCTTTTCCAGCTTCGCCGGCCTTCTCAAGGATTTCGAAGCCGCTTCTGACAACGACTACAACCACACCCAAGCCAATGATCAGATCCGGATAAGGCGAATTGAAAAGAATTACTGCAAGACCAGAAACAGCGATCGCCGAGTTCACGAGCATATCGTTTGTCGTGAATATCCATGAGGCTTGCAGATGCACGCCACTTTCCCGATGTGATTTCAGGAACCACATGCAGATCATATTCGTAAGCGCGCTCGCGATTGCCACGGCGATCATGACCGGCCCGATCGGATCGGAGCCAGTGAAGAAGCGTCGGCCAACCTCAAACAGAAGCAAACCGGCGAATACTATCAGGAGCATACCCGACAGCCGCGCAACGCGAACCTTCGCCGCCAAACCGCGACCTACGACGAAAAGGCTGATGGCGTAGACACCGGCATCGCCAAGATTATCGAGTGCAGAGCCCATCAATCCTGTTGACTGAGCCCACCAACCTAATCCTCCCACAATGGCTGCCTGGGCAGTATTAATCGCAAGTACCCATGCGAGCGCCCATTGTTCGCTCTTCTCGGATGAATTGGCACTGCCCTGGGACTGATTACTCATAAATTATACCTCGGCTTTCTTGGCGAGAAGTGGAAGCCGCGACCTGCATGTGCGCACTGTTCAAGCTCATTTGTCGCGGGTGCCGCGCCAGGTCAGCAGGCGCAGCGCATTGGCCGTAACGAGGACAGTAGCGCCCGTATCGGCGAGGATGGCCATCCAGAGCGTGGTAATGCCGAATAGAGTCGTCACGAGGAAGACAGCCTTCAGACCAAGCGCTATTGCGATGTTCTGCCAGATATTGCCGAGCGTCGCCTGCGACAATCCGATGAGATCAGCGATACCCGTCACCCGGTTTCTGAGCAGCGCGGCATCAGCGGTTTCCAGCGCGACGTCGGTGCCCGCACCCATGGCAACGCCAACGGAGGCAGCAGCGAGCGCCGGAGCGTCGTTGATACCGTCTCCCACCATGGCAATCGGTCCATCAGCCCTGAGGCGGCCGATCTCGGCGAGCTTGGCGTCGGGCAGAAGTTCGGCGCTCGCCTCAAGGCCGAGATGAGCCGCAATGGCGTCGGCCGTGCGCTTGTTGTCGCCGGTCAGCATCAGAGGGCGCACGCCGCGATCTGTCAGCCGCTTCACACCTTCGATAGCGTCGTCGCGCGGCTCGTCGCGCAAGGCGATCAATCCCTCGATGGTCTTGCCCTTGATGAGCACGACGACCGTCTTGCCCTGGCTCTCCAGCCCGGTGATCGTGTCAACGATGCTCTCTTCGAGGCCCGTTTGTTCGGCGGCGTGACGGGGAGACCCGACCGAAGCGAAGCCGTCCTTCAACCGCGCTGTGACCGCTTTGCCGGGTGTGGCAACGCCGCCCCCGAAGGTGGCGGGCAGTTCGAGCCCCCGCACCTTTGCCGCCTCCACGATTGCAATCCCGAGAGGATGGCTGGTGCTGCGCTCGACGGCCGCCGCGATGGCAAGGACGGAGTTCTCATCACCATTGATCGGCACAATGTCCGTCACCTGGGGGTGGCCACGCGTCAGCGTTCCCGTCTTGTCGAAGGCAACGGTTACGACCTTGCCAAGTGTTTCCAGCGTCGCGCCGCCCTTGATCAACAGTCCCTGACGCGCACCGGCGGCAAGACCCGAAGCAATAGCCGCCGGTGTGGAAATCACGAGCGCGCAGGGACAAGCAATCAGCAACGTCGCGAGACCCCGATACACCCATGTCATCCAGTCACCGCCGAAGGCGAGCGGCGGCACGACAACGATCAGAGCCGCGACGACCATCGCGCCCGGCGTGTACCAGCGGCTGAAACGGTCGATCATACGCGCCGTCGGGGCCTTTGATTCCTGGGCTTCCTCGACCATGTGGATGATACGGGCGATGGTGTTGTCGGCCGCGACATGGCTGATCGACACCCGCAACTCGCCATTTGCATTGATGCTGCCGGCATAGACGTTTGCGCCGGCTTCTTTCAGCACGGGCACGGATTCGCCTGTCACCGGGGCCTCATCGACCTCAGAAACGCCGTCAATCACCGTGCCGTCAGACGGCACACGGTCACCAGGCCGAACAACGACAACATCACCGACGGCCAGATCTTCTGCGGCGACCTTCTCAACAACACCATCACGCTCGCGGAACGCGGCCCGAGGCACGAGATCGATCAGTGCTTCAATGCCAGCGCGCGCACGGCCGGCCGCCACGGTTTCAAGCAATTCGCCCACTGCGAACAGAAAGATCACGACAGCAGCTTCTTCGGCCTCGCCGATGGCGACCGCGCCGAGTGCCGCGACCGTCATCAGCGTCTCGATGGTGAAGGGGGAGCCGGACATCGCGCCGGCGACCGCCCGCCTCGCGAACGGGATGATGCTGATCAATGCAGCGCCCGAGTATAGCCATTGCTCCGATTCGGGCAGGACACGCGCGAGGGCGAAGGCAAGGATGAACAACGCGCCGGTAAGGAGCACAAGCCGACCCTTGCTGCCTTTCCACCACGCCTCCGTGCTGCGTTTCCGAGGTGGGCTCGCCTTTGCCTCGGTCTGCTCGATCACTGGTGTGTAGCCGAGCGCTCGGATCTTTTGCTCAATGGTGCCGAGAGCCGTACGGTCCTCATCCAGTTGCAATGCGAGCGTCTCGTTGGCGTAGCTGACATGAATGTCGCTAACGCCCGGCAGGCGTTGCATCACCGTTTCAATTTTCAACGCGCAGGAGGCGCAGTCCATGCCTTCTACACGCAGTCTGTAAGGGCTCGCTGCCGCCATGATGTCACCTCGACTTTCCCGATGTGACATTGTAGATAGACCCTGTAGTAACTATAGGGTCAAGAGATGAACGACAGAATTCTGATGATCGGCCAATTGGCTAGACGAACGGGGACCAAGGTCGAGACGATCCGGTTCTACGAGAAGAACGGTCTCCTGCCCGCACCCTCGCGTACCGATGGCAACTACCGTGCATATGAGCCGGGCCACCTCAACCGCCTCAGCTTCATCAGGCGTGCGCGCGAGCTTGGTTTCTCGCTCGATCAGATCAGGGAGTTTCTCAAGCTGGCCGACGATCGTTCGCAGTCCTGCGCGGCGATTGATGCGATTGCAAAGGAGCACCGGAAGGAAGTCGAGCGAAAAATCGAAGACCTAACTGCGCTCAAGTCGGAACTGGACAGGATGATAGACCAGTGTGGATGCGGGCTGGTCGCAGATTGTAGGATAATAGAGAGCCTGTCTCCGCTGCCAGCCAGAACCTAATGACTGCTCACCGCAGCGCCGGGCCTCTCGATGCCAAAATCTTTGCGGCGATCGGTGACGTAATCATCTGGATCACAGCGAAGAAGGCGGCAGGCACGGCGATTTCCGAGGGCAACCCGGACGCCGCTACGAACGCCGCCGCAATGGAGAACTCCTTTTTGCTCACCGTGAACAGGTAGGCGATCAGCTCTTGCCGGTCGGCCACAAAGACTTTTGCGATGGACCCGACCGCATAGCCGATCAGGTTCAGCGTGAGCGCGGCCAGCGCGATTAGGAGGGCGAACCAGCCATAGCCGAGGATTGTTTCGGCGTTTGGACCCACGACCGCCAGAAGCAGGAGCAGGTAGAGCACCGAACCAAGAGAGGGATAGAGGCCATCGTGTCGGCCGACCGCTTCCGGGTATCGCGTGCGTAGGTAGACCCCGATCACGGTCGGCAGCACCACGATCAGCACTAATTCCATGATGATCGCCCCGATGGGAACTTGCAGCTCGATTCCGGTGAGAAGCAGGAACAGGATCGGCACGATGAAGGGCGAAAGCACTGTGTTGACCGCATTGAGGACCGCCGCGAGGGCGACATTGCCGCGTGCGAGCAGGACCAGCAACGGAGCGGAAACGTCAGTCGGCAGAGTGCCGACAAGGGTTTGACCGGCGGCCAGCGGCCCAGAGCCGAAGAACAGCCGCCCGGTGAGCCATCCGGCGAGCGACATGGGACCATAGACGAGGCCAAGCGCCCAAAGCTGCCGGCTCGGCTTCCGGAAAACCAGCTTCACGGCGTGAGCGTCGAATGTCAGGCTGATGACCAGCATCAGCAATGCCAGAAGCGGGCTTATGCCGCTTTCAAGGACCATGCCGAGCGAAGGGACGAGCAGGCCAAGCGCGGCCGTTACAACGGCCAGCAGCAGGAGATTGTTTTCAACAAAGGCGAGGGCTTTCTGCATCGGCAGTCCTATTCGCAGCGGATCGTACCGGTTGGGCGGCCCTCGCATTTCGCGAACAGGGCAATCGCTTGATCGCAATATTTGCAGTGACCTTGGCAGCAGTCGTGCATGAGGAAGGCGACGAGATCGGAGAGCGCCGGCCAGTTGGCGCTGTAGATGATCGACTTGCCATCTCGCCGCCCCTGCACGAGTCCGGCACGCTCCAGTTCCTTGAGATGGAAGGAGACGCGCGACGGCGGCGCATCATCGAGCGCGCCGGCGATGGCACCAGCGGCCATGCCGTCAGCCCCCGCGACGACCAACATGCGGATTATCCGCAAGCGGTCCTTGTGAGAGAGCGCGGCGAAGCCCGCGAGCGCGTCGTTTTCGTCCATATCATTTCAACGTTTCATGTTTTGTTGAAATTATTGCTTATAGATGGAGCGCGCGCGCCTCAATCTCGCGCAATTCCTGAAACCCGCAATAGATCGGCTGCACCCGGAAAGTCGCGGCTATTCGTTTCACAAGACTTTATCGCAAGTGCTAAGCCACTTGCGACATGATTTCCGAGAGCGGACCACCTGGGGCGAACGTCGGCTCGGTCCCGGCGAGGCGGCCTGACGCCACGGGCCGGTCGAATCAGTCGAGAGCATGCCGGTGTGCCTGCAGATCATCCGACTGGTCAGGCACACCGCCGTTCTCCTGTAATTTTATCCCACACTACTACGACGACCGAAACTTGTTGAAACGACCTGTTTTGTGTCTCTTTTAGTGATCCCCATCCGGGGATCGTCTCTCGCCTCCCCGGTGGAACGGGGACGAGATGCCAGGCATCAACCACAAACAGGCAAATGTGGACCGCGGCGCGCGCATGCTCCGGACAGCGCTCGGGCCTGCCATCTCAACCCTGCTGCAAGACCCGTCTGTCGTCGAGGTCATGCTGAACCCGGACGGACGCATCTGGGTGGACCGGCTGTCCGAAGGGTTGGCCGATACGGGCGAAATACTGTCCGCCGCTGACGGTGAGCGCATCGTGCGGCTGGTCGCCCACCATGTCGGCGTCGAAGTCCATGCGCGCAGCCCGCGCGTCTCGGCCGAACTGCCCGAAACCGGCGAGCGCTTCGAGGGGTTGCTGCCGCCGGTCGTGTCCGCACCCGCCTTCGCCATCCGCAAGCCCGCGGTCGCAGTATTCACGCTAGACGACTATGTGGCCGCCGGCATCATGTCCGCCGATCAGGCGGAAACGCTCCGCGCGGCCGTCGCGTCCCGCGCCAACATCCTTGTCGCAGGCGGCACGTCCACCGGTAAAACGACGCTGACCAATGCGCTGCTCGCCGAGGTGGCGAAGACGCAGGATCGGGTCGTCATCATCGAGGACACCCGCGAACTGCAATGCGCAGCGTCGAATCTCGTGGCGATGCGCACCAAGGATGGTGTCGCCACCTTGTCGGAACTGGTGCGGTCTTCGCTGCGCCTGCGTCCGGACCGCATTCCGATCGGTGAGGTGCGCGGCGCCGAGGCGCTCGATCTCCTCAAAGCCTGGGGCACCGGCCATCCGGGCGGCATCGGCACCATCCATGCTGGTTCCGGCATCGGCGCCCTGCGCCGCCTCGAACAACTCATCCAGGAAGCCGTCGTCACTGTGCCGCGCGCGATGATCGCGGAGACCATCGACCTCGTGGCCGTCCTCGCTGGCCGCGGCTCCGCGCGCCGGCTGGCCGAACTTGCCTGCGTCGAAGGGCTCGGCCCCGACGGCGATTACCGGATTTCCCTCGCTTTTCCCGACACCTCAATCCCTCACGTTCCAGGAGAACCTGCATGATCCGTTGCGCCGTTCGTATCCGTCATCATCTGGCGACCGCCGCCGCCTTCACCTGGGCGAGCCTGATGACTGCCCCCGCCCAAGCGTCTGGCTCCTCCATGCCCTGGGAAGCGCCGCTGCAATCCATCCTTGAATCCGTCGAAGGCCCGGTGGCCAAGATCGTGGCAGTGATCATCATCATCGTCACCGGCCTGACGCTCGCATTCGGCGATACCGGCGGCGGCTTCCGTCGCCTCATCCAGATCGTCTTCGGTATCTCCATCGCCTTCGCGGCGTCCAGCTTCTTCCTCTCGTTCTTCAGCTTCGGCGGCGGAGCGCTGGTCTGATGGCGGTGAGTTTCGAGGCGCTCGACGCGGTTCCGGGATTCAGTGTGCCGGTTCACCGCGCCCTGACCGAACCGATCCTGCTTGGCGGAGCGCCACGCTCCGTCGCGATCCTCAATGGCACGCTGGCCGGAGCCGTGGGCCTCGGCCTCCAGCTCTGGCTGGCCGGCATCCTGATCTGGGCCGTCGGTCACATCGCCGCCGTCTGGGCCGCCAAGCGCGATCCGCTCTTCGTCGAGGTCGCGCGCCGCCACCTCCGCATCCCCGGTCATCTTTCGGTGTGAGGAAGCCCATGATGAATCTCGCCGAATACCGCCGTACCGCATCCCGCCTCGCCGATTACCTTCCCTGGGTAGCGCTGGTCGGCTTCGGCGTTGTCCTCAACAAGGACGGCTCGTTCCAGCGCACCGCGAAGTTTCGCGGTCCCGATCTGGATTCCGCCGTCGCGGCCGAGCTGGTCGCGGTCGCTGGCCGCCTTAACAATGCCTTCCGTCGCCTCGGCTCCGGCTGGGCGATCTTCGTCGAAGCACAGCGGTCGGAAGCCGCCACCTATCCGGCGAGCCGCTTCCCCGATCCCGCATCGGCGCTGGTCGATGCCGAGCGCAAGGCCGATTTCGAGGAGAAAGGCAGCCATTTCGTCTCTGGCTATTTCCTGACCTTCCTCTGGCTTCCGCCCGCCGAGGATGCCGCCCGCTCCGAGTCCTGGCTTTACGAGGGCCGCGAAACGTCGAGCGTGAACCCTTGGGAACTGGTGCGCGGCTTTGCCGACCGCACCGACCGCGTGCTGGCGCTGCTCGACGGTTTTATGCCGGAATGCCGCTGGCTCGATGACGCCGGGACGCTGACTTACCTGCATTCGACGATTTCGATCAACCGGCATCGCGTCCGCGTGCCCGAAACCCCGACCTATCTCGATGCGCTGCTGGCCGATCAGCCGCTGACCGGCGGGCTGGAGCCGCGCCTGGGCAATCAGCATCTCCGGGTGCTGACGATCACCGGCTTTCCGGCAACCACCACCCCCGGCCTGCTCGACGAAATGAACCGGTTGGCCTTTCCCTATCGCTGGTCGACCCGCGCCATCCTCATGGACAAGACCGATGCGACCCGGCTGCTGACGAAGATCAGGCGCCAGTGGTTCGCCAAGCGCAAGTCGATTGCCGCCATCCTGAAAGAGGTGATGACCAACGAGCAATCCGCGCTCGTCGACACCGACGCCGCCAACAAGGCGGCCGATGCCGACATGGCCCTGCAGGAACTTGGCGCCGACATGGCGGGCATGGCCTATGTCACGGCGACCGTCACCGTTTGGGACGAGGACGCCCGCCGCGCCGACGAAAAGCTGCGGCTGGTCGAGAAGATCATCCAGTCCCGCGATTTCAGCGTCATGGTCGAAACGGTCAACGCCGTCGACGCCTGGCTCGGCAGCTTGCCCGGACATGCCTATGCGAATGTCCGGCAACCGCCGGTCTCGACGCTCAACCTTGCCCACATGGTCCCTTCGTCCGCCGTGTGGGCGGGACCGGAACGGGACGATCACTTCGGCGCGCCCCCGCTGCTGTATGGCAGGACCGAAGGATCGACCCCGTTCCGGTTTTCCCTCCATGTCGGCGATGTCGGCCATACGCTTGTCGTCGGGCCGACGGGTGCCGGCAAATCGGTGCTGCTGGCGCTAATGGCCTTGCAGTTCCGGCGCTACGCGCGCTCACAGGTCTTTGCCTTCGATTTCGGCGGCTCGATCCGGGCCTGCGCCCTCGCGATGCAAGGTGACTGGCACGATCTTGGTGGCGAGCTGACCGACGCTTCCGAAACATCCGTCTCGCTGCAACCTCTGGCGCGCATTCACGAGACGGCCGAACGCGCCTGGGCCGCCGACTGGATCGTGGCGATCCTGACGCGCGAGAACATCCAGATCACCCCGGAGGTGAAGGAGCACATCTGGACGGCCCTGACCTCGCTCGCCTCCGCCCCGGTCGGGGAACGCACCATCACCGGCCTCGCCGTGCTGCTCCAGTCGAATGATCTGAAACAGGCGCTCCGCGCCTATTGCGTCGGTGGTCCCTATGGCCGGCTGCTCGATGCGGAGACCGAACATCTTGGTTCAGCAGACGTGCAGGCATTCGAAATCGAGGGCCTTGTCGGGACCGGCGCGGCGCCCGCGGTCCTCTCTTATCTCTTCCACCGCATCGGCGACCGGCTAGACGGGTGGCCCACGCTGCTGATCATCGACGAGGGCTGGCTGGCGCTCGACGACGAAGGCTTCGCGGACCAACTCAGGGAATGGCTCAAAACCCTGCGAAAGAAGAACGCCAGCGTCATCTTCGCCACGCAGTCACTGTCCGACATCGACAATTCAGCCATCGCGCCGGCGATCATCGAAAGCTGCCCAACGCGGCTGTTGCTGCCCAACGAGCGCGCCATCGAACCCCAGATCACCGCGATCTATCGCCGTTTCGGCCTCAATGACAGGCAGATCGAGATCCTCGCACGGGCCACGCCCAAGCGGGACTACTACTGCCAGTCGCGGCGCGGCAACCGCCTGTTTGACCTCGGATTGTCGGAAGTCGGGCTGGCGCTTTGCGCCGCATCGGCCAAATCCGATCAGGCCCTGATCAGCGAAATCCTCACCGAGCATGGCCGCGACGGGTTCCTCGCCGCCTGGCTCAAGGCGCGTGGCGTCGAATGGGCCGCAGAACTGATCCCGGACCTCAGCAATCTCGCGACCGAAAGCGAGGATCTGCCGTCCGTCATTTTCGATGAGGACGCGTTCGAGCTCACCCTGGAAGAAGAGGAAAGTACCCCATGACGCGCACAAAGACCCGGATTTCCCGCATGGCCAGCGCTTCGGCGCTCGCCCTTTCGCTTGCCGCGCCGCTGGCGCTCGCGCCGGACTTCATCACCCCGGCCCATGCCTTCTTCGGCGGGTTCGGCCGGATCGTCTATGATCCGACCAACCACGCGGAGAATCTGCTGACCGCCGCCCGTACGCTGGAGCAGATCAACAACCAGATCACCTCGCTTCAGAACGAGGCGCAGATGCTGATCAACCAGGCCCGCAATCTCGCGAGCCTGCCTCACAGCTCGCTTCAGGCGCTTCAGCAGAACGTCCAGCGGACCCAGCAGCTTCTCGGGCAGGCCCAGAACATTGCGTTCGACGTTCAGAACATCGATCAGATGTTCCAGCAGGACTACGGCAAGCTGTCTTTGACCGCGACCGACACCCAGATGATCGCCGATGCGCGCTCGCGCTGGGAAAACACCGTCGGCGGCCTGCAGGACGCCATGCGCGTCCAGGCCGGCGTCGTCGGCAATATCGACAGCAATCGCACGCAAATGTCGGAGCTTGTCGGCCAAAGCCAGGGGGCGACCGGCGCGCTTCAGGCGACCCAGGCTGGCAACCAGCTTCTCGCCCTCCAGTCGCAGCAGCTTTCGGACCTGATCGCTGTCATCTCGGCCAATGGCCGGGCGAATGCCTTGACCGAGGCCGAACGCGCCACGGCAGCCGAACAGGGACGCATTCAGCGCGAGCGTTTCCTGACGCCGGGGTCAGGCTATCAGCCCGGCAACGCGCGAATGTTCAACTGAGGAAAGGAGGCGGAGTATGGAGGGGAAGGTGCTGGCCCGGATCGCGGCCATTGTGTTCGTGGCCGTGGCCATCACGGCGGCGATCATCGAGATGTCGCGTGAGGAAGGCCCCGCGCCAGCACCTTCCGTCCCAGCGCTTCAGCCCGCCACCGATCCGCTGCGTCTGGAACAGCGGCGTTGCCAGGCATTGGGCGAGGCGGCGGCCAATGATGCCGACTGCCTCCGAACCTGGGCCGAGACCCGCGATCGCTTCCTCGGCAAGACACCCGCGCCAGCGACCCCCGCACAGAACGGGAGACCGTGAGCCATGGGCGGAACGGGGGTCATCGATAATTTTCTCGGCATCTTCACCAGCTATATCGACTCCGGCTTCGGCCTGCTCGGCGGCGAGGTGGCGTTTATCGCCACGACGCTGATCGTCATCGACGTGACGCTCGCCGCACTGTTCTGGGCCTGGGGCGCCGACGGCGACATCATTGCGCGGTTGGTGAAAAAGACGCTGTTCGTCGGCGTCTTCGCCTATCTCATCAGCAACTGGAACAATCTCGCACGGATCGTCTTCGAGAGCTTCGCCGGGCTCGGGCTCATGGCGTCCGGCACTGGCTTCTCGGTTGCCGATCTGCTGCGCCCCGGCCGCGTTGCCCAAACCGGGCTGGACGCCGGTCGCCCGCTGCTGGAATCTATTTCGGACCTGATGGGCTGGATCGCCTTCTTCGAGAACTTCATCCAGATCGCGTGCCTGTTGTTCGCCTGGGCGCTGGTGGTGCTGGCCTTTTTCATCCTGGCAATCCAGCTTTTCGTCACGCTGATCGAGTTCAAGCTGACCACGCTGGCCGGCTTCGTGCTGATTCCATTCGGCCTGTTCGGCAAGACCGCCTTCATGGCCGAGCGGGTGCTGGGCAATGTGATCTCCAGCGGTATCAAGGTGCTGGTCCTCGCCGTCATCATCGGCATCGGCTCCACGCTCTTCGGCCAGTTTACCGCAGGCTTCGGCGGTGCGACCCCGACAATCGACGACGCCATGGCGATCGTGCTGGCAGCCCTTTCCCTTCTCGGCCTCGGCATCTTCGGCCCCGGCATCGCCACCGGCCTCGTCTCCGGAGGCCCGCAACTCAGTGCCGGCGCCGCCGTCGGGACTGGCCTTGCGGTTGGCGGCGCTGCGATCGCAGCCGGTGGCGCGACCATGCTCGCGGCGCGGGGTGGCGCAGCCGCACTCTCGGGCGGGGCAGCACTTGCCCGCGGCGGTGCCTCGGCCGCCGGTGCGGCTTCGTCCGCCTATACCCTCGGCTCCTTGGGCGGGTCCGGCACGGCCGGGGTCGCCTCCGGCCTTGGCGGTGTGGCGCGCGCCGGAGCCTCCGCCGCCGTTTCACCACTCAAGCGCGCCGCCTCCCGCGCCAGCGACAGCCTGAAATCCAGCTATTCCGATGGTGCGAAAGCCGGATTCGCGGCATCCGGCGGCACGTCGACCATGGGCACCGTCGGCAGAGATTCGTCGCCTGCGCCGTCAACCCCCTCAACCCCTGATGGGCCGCCGGCCTGGGCGCAGCAGATGCGGCGTGGCCGGGCCATGAGCCACGGCGTCACGGCTGCTGCTCATGCTGTCCGATCCGGCGACAGCCACGGCGGCGGCTCCTCCGTCAGCCTTTCCGAAAGTGACCGCACATGAACATCTTCAAACGACCGACGACCCATTACGGCAAGGTGCCGGAACCCGAGACTCCCTATCAAAAAGCCGCACAGGTCTGGGACGAACGCATCGGCTCGGCCCGCGTGCAGGCGAAGAACTGGCGCTATATGGCGTTCGGCTGTCTGATCCTCTCGGCCGGCTTTGCCGCCGCGCTCGTCTGGCAATCGGCGCGTGGAACCGTCGTGCCCTGGGTGGTGCAGGTGGACAATCTCGGTCAGGCGCAGGCTGTCGCGCCCGCGAACGCCGATTATCGCCCGACCGATCCGCAGATCGCCTTCCATCTCGGCCGCTTCATCGAGCAGGTCCGCGCGATCCCGGCGGACGCGATCATCGTCCGGCAGAACTGGCTTCGGGCTTACGAGTTCACCACCGACCGGGGCGCGGCGGCCTTGAACGATTATGCGCGGGCCAACGATCCCTTCACCAAGGTCGGCCGCCAGCAGATCGCCGTCGAGGTGTCGAGCGTCATCCGGGCTTCGCCGGACAGTTTCCGCGTCGCCTGGACCGAACGCCATTTCGAGAACGGCCAGCTTTCCACGACCGAGCGATGGACCGCGATCCTGACTGTCGTGATCCAGCCCCCGCGCGATGCCGAACGATTACGCGCCAATCCGCTGGGAATCTACATCAACGCAATTTCATGGTCGCGGGAGATGAGCCAATGACCCGCACGACTTTCCGTAGAGCCGGTTTTCCGGTTTTCCGTAAACCCGCTTTCGCGGCTTTGCTGCTTTCCGCGACCATGTTGGCCGGCTGCGCGACCAACCGGACGCCGCAATTCAACTATGACGCCGACGTGCCGCCGCTGCCCACCGTGCAGACGGTCGCCACCGACGACCGGCCCCGGCCGCTTCACACGCCGCCGGCCTGGACGGTCGCGCGGGGCGGACCTGCTGCCAGCACTCCGGACGGCCGTGTCGAAAACGCCAATGCCGCCGCCCGTGTCGAACCTCGCCGTGAGGGCTATTACAACGCCATCCAGATTTATCCGTGGAGCGAAGGCGCGCTCTATCAGGTCTATGCGGCCCCCGGCCAGATCACAAATATCGCGCTGGCGCCGGGCGAAAGCCTGACCGGCGCGGGACCTATTGCGGCCGGGGATACGACACGATGGATCATTGGCGACACCGAATCCGGTTCGGGCGCGAACCGCCGCGTCCACATCCTCGTGAAGCCGACACGCCCGGACATTTCCACCAACCTTGTCGTGACCACCGACCGGCGCACCTACATGATCGAGCTGCGCGCGCGGGAATCGCTCTACATGCCTTCCGTCGCATGGGCCTATCCCGCGGCGCCGGCGGGAAGCCGTGCCACCACGCCCGCCGCGCCCATCATCCCCGCCGAGGCGGCGCGGAACTATCGCTACGGATTGCAGGTGCGGGGCGACAGCCCGCCATGGCGGCCGCTCTCCGTCTTCGACGATGGCCGCCGCGTCTATGTCATTTTCTCGCGCGGCATCGTGCAGGGCGAAATGCCGCCTTTGTTCGTCATCGGGTCGGACGGAGAAACGCAGATCGTCAACAGCCGTGTCCACCAGAATGTCCTGATCGTGGACCGCCTGTTCGGTGCGGCCGAACTGCGCCTTGGCAGCGGCGATCGGCAGCAAGTGGTCAGGATCGTCCGCATCAACCCGACGCAGGCCGCAGCAGAACCAGCCAGCACGACCACGGGAGGATCGTCGTCATGAGCGATACCGATACCGCCGCCCCCATGCGCCTGCGCGCCGAGCCGCCTCGTGTCACCCGCCTGTCCCGAAAGTTGCTGGCAAGCGTTGGCGCGGTCGCGCTTCTCGGCATCGCCGGAACCTTGATCTATGCGCTCCAGACCCGCGATGCGGGGCCGGGTGGCGGCGAACTCTATTCGACCGAAAACCGACCCACGGCTGACGGCCTCGCCGGTCTGCCGCGCGACTATACCGGCCCCGTCCTGGGACCGGCATTGCCGGGCGACCTTGGCCGTCCGATCCTCGACGCGCAGAACCGGGGGCAGCCAGTCGCGCCTCCGGCAATCACCACACCAGCCGTCGATCCCGAAGAGGAGCGCCGCCGCGCCGAGGAAGAGGCCGCGCGCTTGAGCAACGTGTTCTTCCAGTCCGGGTCGCGTTCTGGCGGGACAGCGGGAACGGCCATGCCAGGAATAGCCGGGATAGGCTTGCAGCCGGACGGCACAGGGCAGAACAGGCACGCGGCTTTCCTCAATAGCCCGGTCGACCGACAGACGGTTGCGCCAGATCGCGTCACGCCGCCGGCATCGCCCTACATCCTTCAGGCTGGAGCCGTCATTCCGGCCGCACTCATCACCGGAATCCGCTCCGATCTGCCGGGCCAGATCACCGCGCAGGTCACCGAAAACGTCTATGACAGCCCGACCGGCTCGCTGCTTCTGATCCCGCAGGGAACGCGCATCATCGGCCAATATGATGACGGCGTGACCTTCGGCCAGCGCCGCGTCCTGCTGGTGTGGAATCGCCTGATCCTGCCGGGCGGCCGCTCCATCGTTCTGGAGCGCCTGCCGGGCGCGGACGCTTCCGGTTACGCCGGGCTTGAGGATGGCGTCGATTATCACTGGTGGGATCTGATGAAAGCGGCAGGGCTTTCCACACTGCTCGCGGTCGGTACAGAGCTGGCGACCAGCGACGAGGACCGGTTGATCCGCGCCATTCGCGACGGCGCACAGGATACCGTCAATCAGGCCGGGCAGCAGATCGTCCAGCGCCAATTGCAGGTCGCGCCGACGCTCACCATCCGGCCCGGCTTTCCGGTCAGGATTATTGTGACCCGCGACCTGGTATTCGAGCCCGCAGGAGGTTGAGCATGACAAAACTGAAACTCGGTCCCATCGTCGAGGACAAGCCCGTCAAGGTTACGGTAGAGCTGCCGGGGCCGCTTCATCGCGATCTTGCGACCTATGCCGAGGTGCTGGCCCGCGAGACCGGCCAACCCGCCGCTGATCCTGTCAGGCTGATCGTGCCAATGTTGGAGCGCTTTATCGCCACTGACAGGGGGTTCACGAAAGCACGGCGCTCCGTCCTGTCTCCGAAGTCGCAGGTCTGACGGCCATTGCTTTCGCCAGACTGAGAAAGCGACGGAAGGCGGGATTGTCGTTGCTCGCCGACCAGACGGCCGAAAAGGGCAGAACCTCGCCGAGGATCGGTCGGTAAACCACACCCGGAAATTGTGCGACGGTGATGGCTTCGCTCACCAAAGTCAGCCCTCGGCCGAGGGCGACAAGCGGCACCAGATTATCCCGACCGACATATTGCACCTGGATCTCGGGATGCCTGCCGAGATCCGCCAGCCGCCGCACCAGATGATCGTAAATTTCCTGTCCCGGAGCAGTCTCGCTGACGATAAAGGACTCGTCGGCCAGATCGCGCCATACGACTTCCTCCCTGTTGGCTAAGGCATGATGGTCAGGCAAGACCACGAACACACGCTCCGACCACAAGAGGACGCGTTCGCAATCCGGCCAGTCTCGTGTTCCAGTGATGAAGGCGACGTCGAGATTGAGTTGCCGGATCGCTGCGACATGCTCTGCGGGGTTCCCGTCAGCCACTTCGATTCTCACCGCGCTATGTCGCCTGCCGTAAACTTCCAGCAACTCCGCCAAAAAGCCGGAAGCGATCGAGGAATAAATACCGATCCGGACACGTCCCTTTTCAGAACGACCTGCGGAGGCAACCTCTCGAGCGCCTTCTCCAACAGTCCTGATGACCCTGCGGGCGTGTACGAGGAATCGCTGGCCGGCATAGGTTTGCGATACGCCCCATGTATGCCGGTGAAACAAGGAGGCGCCAATCTCGTCTTCCAGCTTGGCAATGGACCGACTGATTGCAGCTTGCGACCGTCCAACCGCAGCTCCTGCTTTGCGAAAGCTGCCATGCTCGACCACAGCCACGAAATAGCGGAGATGGCGAAGCTCGACTTTATCCGAACACTTGACCCCTTTCCGCATTATGCGGCCACCTTGCTTCTGGTCGCCAACATCAATGTCTGGAGAAAGCCCAAACGAATCCGTATGTCGGCACCATCATCGAGGTCCGCGGCATCATCTGCATAAACGTACCCTTCCGCGATCAGCGAGCCGAATAATTTGTCGACGGACGAACGGTTCTTCGCTTGGTCCTTCATTTCTGCCGCCTTGCATTGACGAAACGGGTATCAAGCAAGATCGTGCAGCCTCCAACCATTGGAAGGTCAAGACCGAAATTGCTTAAGTCCCGGTCTTAACCGCAGCGTGAAGATTGCCGTGTCGGCGATAAGTGCTGCTGCCTGCTTCAACGAACGCATTAGCGGCCCGCTCTTCAGCGGTACAGGCATCACATCGCCAAGAAGCCTTGTTTGTCAGTCATCAAAGTGCTCCTCGTCGATGTGGGTTGCCATGTCGATCAGCATGTCGCTCACGTGACTGTCTGCCACTTCGTAGAAAACCTGCTTTGACCGACGCTCCCCCCTGACGAGCCGTGCACCTCTGAGCAGGCGTAAATGGTGGCTAACCAGTGTCTGCGACAGTCCCAGGCTCTCAACAATGTCGCCGACGGACTTTGGACCCGGCAGGCAAAAGAGCAGAATTCTCAGCCGTGTAGGATCGCCCAGCAGGCGAAAAGTCTCTGCCAGTACGGTTACGTCGTTCTGCGACAGGGACGGGGCTTGCTTCAACGTTCATGCTCCTGCTTGCTGTGGACATGCTCAGGCCCATGGTTGTGGTGATGCCCATCATGGTCGTGTCGATCCCCATGCGCGTGCCCCGTCAAGGCAGAGGCTTGCGACAGGCTGCACGCGTCCGCATCGTCATTCCAGTCGATGGCGATGGTCGGATGTTCGATCTTAAACTGTGACTTCAACTCACGCTCGACCGCGCGCATCACCGAGCGAGCATCGACATCGGCTTTCGGCCGCACATGTAGGGTGGCCAAGGTCCGCCCGGACGTGATCGACCAGACATGGATGTGGCTCACCGACGCCACGCCAGCGATGTTCTCGACAAGATGGCGTTCGATCTTCTCGGGCGTCGCGTTATCTGGCGCACCTTCAAGCAGGATATGTATCGACTTGCCGAGGAGATTCCACGCGGCGCGCAGGATCAGCAGGGAGACAAACACCGAGAGGATAGGATCGATCAGCGTCCAACCCGTGTACATGATCACGATGGCGGCTGAAACCGCTGCCACAGAGCCGAGGAGGTCGCCCAACACATGAAGGATGGCACCCTTGATGTTCACGTGCTCGGTATCTCCGCGCGTCAGAATCCAGAACACGAGAATATTGATGAGGAGCCCCGCAATGGCGACGCCAAGCATCGGACCCGCGAGGATAACATGCGGTTCCTGAAAGCGCTGCCAGGCTTCATAGACAATCCAGACGACGATCGCGAATAGCGTGATTGCGTTGATAAAACCGGCAAGGACCTCGAAACGCAGATAGCCAAAGGTCCGGTTGGAGTCTGCCGCCCGCCGTCCGAACCGAAAGGCGGCATAAGCTAGCGCCAGCGCAGCCGCGTCGCTCAGCATATGTCCAGCGTCGGCGAGCAGCGCCAGCGATCCTGAGATCAGACCGCCGATCACCTCCACGATCATGAACGTGAGGATCAGGAAGAACGAGAGAAGGACCTTGCGCTCATTATCGCTCGTGACGGTCGGCGCATGGGAGTGATCATGGGAATGGTCATCATGAGAATGACCATGGCTGTGTGAATGGGACATTTCAGGGCTCATGCGGTTGACATACAACACATGAATATGTGTTCATATGTTGTATGTCAACCGCTCCGCTTGCAATTCGTCCAAGCAGGCGTCTGCGCAAGGCCTACGGCGGGTAGCGCGCCACGGAACCGCGCCGTAGGCTTAATGACTATCCTGTCAATGGACAGCGATCGTGCCGGTAGAAACCTGTCCCCTCTTAGCGTTGACCAGAACCGCGGCAATGACTGCGGCAATCACGAGGGCAGCTCCAGCTCCCGCAAGCGCAAGACCATAACCGTGGATCAGCGCATCGCTGGCCGATCTCACTAGCCCG
This sequence comes from Aureimonas sp. OT7, assembly GCF_014844055.1. Taxonomy (NCBI): domain Bacteria; kingdom Pseudomonadati; phylum Pseudomonadota; class Alphaproteobacteria; order Hyphomicrobiales; family Aurantimonadaceae; genus Aureimonas; species Aureimonas sp. OT7. The sequence continues at coordinate 132,703 of NZ_CP062167.1, read as the reverse complement.
GCGTCACCCGTCTCCCGCCCGCGATAGAGGGCGGCGAGTGCACCCGGCAACCTGCCAGCCGTGGCAGAGACTGCGATGGTCGAAAGGACGGCCAGCCCCAAGGCGACGCCGATCTGTTGCGAGGCGTTGAAGAGCGCCGATGCGATGCCCGTCTCCTGTGTCTGCACGCCTTTGACGGCGGTCAGCGCCAGTGCAATCACGGCCCCCACGAAACCGAAAGCGGTGAGGAAGGCCGCGGGCATGAAGTGCCACATATAGTTGAGTTCCTGTCCGATATTGGCGAGCCAGAACAAGGCAGCGCCGCCTATTAGTGCGGCGGGCGCTGCCACCTCGCGCGGCGCAAACCGCGTGACAAGCTTGGAACTGACAATGGCCCCAACGATAATACCCGCACCGAATGGCAGGAACGCCAGCGCGGTCATGATCGGGCTGTAGCCGAGGATGTGCTGCAAATAGAGCGTCAGCAGATAGATCATCCCCATCGGACCGAAGCCCAGCAGCAGCATGGCGAGGTAGGAACCCGCCCGGTTGCGCTCCTTGAACAGACGTGGCGGCAGAAGCGGGTCTTTGCTGCGCGACTGCAAGATCAGGAACAGCGGCAGCAGGATCGCGGCGGTAGCGAACGAGGCGAGCGTGATGCTGTCCGTCCAGCCATGTTCGCCGCCACGGGTGATCCCATAGACGAGCGCGGCCATGCCCACAATGCTGGTGAGCGCGCCGGTGAAGTCCGGGCGGCCTTTGTGCAGTTCCGCCTCGACAAGCGTTCTTGACCCCGCCAGCACAGCCAGGCCGATGGGAATGTTGATGAAGAAGGCCCAGCGCCAGCCCAGCAGCCCCGTCAGCAGCCCGCCGAGGATCAGCCCGGCGATGATACCAAGGCCGGACATTGCTCCGTAAACGGCCATCGCTCCGTTGCGCGCCTTGCCTTCGGGGAAGGTCGTCGCGATCAAGGCAAGAGCATTGGGGGCCGTCAGCGCCGCACCCACGCCCTGTAGACCGCGTGACGCGATTATGCTCATGCTGTCCTGGGCAAGCCCGACGAACAGGGAAGCAATGGTGAAGATCGCCATGCCCGCCTGCAGCATGCGCCGCCGGCCATAGATATCGCCCAACCTGCCGCCGAACAGCAGCAGTCCACCAAAGGCGAGAACGTAGGCGTTGATCACCCAAGGCAGGCTCGCAGCCGACATTCCGAGTTCGTTCTGGAGTGTCGGCAGGGCGATGTTCGCGATGGTATCGTCAAGCACCACCATGAGCTGAGCCGTCGCAATGACGGCCAGCGGCAATGTCGTGCTTGCAGGTGACGAAGCCACCGGAGGCTTCGGCGTTTGGGGGGAGAGCGTAGACATCCGGAGTTCCTGTTATTTTTCATGGGGCGTTCAGATGTCGCAGACCCCTAATCCTTCCAACGGCTGGAAGGTCAAGAACAAATTGCTTCCCAAATCCGCTGAAACTTGATCTATAAGCCGATGAGCTGCACATCGCCCACATTTTGCATGCGAGAAGCGCCGATCAGGCAATGGCGATCAGTGGTCTAGCTGGCCATGACATGACCAGATTCGTCGTTCACGGACGGGCCGAGCGGCCTGGCGCGGCAGGAACGGGCGGCGGTCAGACGGTCCTAGCAGCAAATTCGCCGGAACAAGGTTCGTCTTGACATGCTTCCTTCCTGATCCATTGCACCCCAGATGGGGCTTCCAACAATGGGAAGGTCAAGGCCGCCTTGGCCGCGATATCATTTTTCCTCGTTGACCCTTGACCTTGCCAACGTGGCAAGGACCAGATTTGTCCGTGAACGCCCAACAGAGGAGAGTTCGCATGTTCCGATTCACTGCTCCCGACATGACTTGCGGCGGCTGCGCGCGCCGGGTCAACAACGCGCTTCTGAGCGTCGATCCGGCGGCTGATGTCACCACCAATCCACCCACCCGCGAAGTGACGGTCACCACGAAGGTGGACGAGCAGGTACTCCCCGCCGCCTTAACCGAGGCAGGCTATCCGGCCGAACGCAAGGACCAGTCGGCGGCCGCGTGAGGCTTCTGGGCGCGGTGGCGGCTCGGCTGCGCCCCTTCGTCTCCGCCATTCTCAACAGCTCGACTCGACGTGCAAGTACACTCAAGAACCGCTCCACCAGAGAAATGCGCCGGCGACAAAGAGATAGCGTGCCGCTTTGCCGATCGACACGAATATGAGAAAACGAGAAAGGTCAACTCGCAGTGCTCCTGCCACAACTGTCAGCGGATCGCCGATAATCGGCAGCCAGGACAAGAGTAGAGACCACACGCCATAACGTCCGTACCAATCTGATGCACGGCTAAATGACCTGTCGTCAATCGGAAACCAGCGATGGTCTCGAAACCCTGAGAGGAACCTGCCCAGCGCCCAGTTCACCAAGGAGCCGAGCACATTTCCTGCCGTTGCGACGCCCACTAGGGTGACGAGGTTGGCCTGTCCCATTGTTAGAAGAGTCAGGAGCGCTGCCTCGGACGACCCTGGTAGGAGGGTCGCCGACGTGAACGCGCTTACGAAAAGGGCGGCATATGCGACAAGATCAGTTCCGATGTCTGCAACCAATGCCGTGCTGCCTCGAAGTTCGTCATGCACGCCGGCTCTGCTCATCGACGCCAATAGCTATTCTCAATTCTCAAGTCTGGCGCCAGAGCTGTTTCGCTCCGGCGCCGCGCTGCTTACTGGTTCGATCCGGCGTAGACTATGCCGTTCGGGCGATCGCCGACCGGCACGGTCTTGAGCACTTCCTGGCTCGCCACGTCGATGATCGAAACGCTGTCATCGGCAATGTTCGTTACGAACACGAATGCCCCGTCAGCCGATGCCGAGACGCCGTGGGCGCCGCTCCCGGTGGTGATCGTCTCGATCACGTTTCCGGACTCAATCTCGATCACGGAGACCGTGTCGTTCGGTTCCGCCTCGGTGCCCTGATTGGCCACATAGACGTAGGCTCCATCCGGGGTGGCGAACATCTGGATCGGGTTCGGCCCGACGTCGATCCTGTTCGTCACCTCGCGGGATGCGGTGTCGATGACGGCCACCCGGTTCTCGTCTCGAAGAGAGACGTAGACCTGATCGCCCGAGGGCGTGAACCCGACCTGAACAGGCGCTGCGCCCACCGGAATGCGCGCAACCTCGGTCAGCTCCTGCGTGTCGATGACGGAGACCGAGCCGTCCTCGACATTGGCCACATAGAGCTCGCTCTCATCCGGGTTGAGGCGCAGCCCGTGCGGATAGGCTCCGGTCGTGATGTGCTCGATCACCGAAGCCGCTGCGAGATCAACGACCGCAATCTCGTTCCCGCCGGACAGCGAAACATAGGCGCGGCCGCTACGATCGGCGACGACATGCGCCGGATGCGCACCGACTTCTACAGTGCCGACGGGTTGTGACAGCTGCTGCGGATCGAGCACCACCAGAAGCCCGTTGCCGGCATCGGCATGTCCCTGGTCATCCGATCCGTGAGCGTGATCGGAGGCAGCGCTCCCGACGGCGAGCAACAGCCTCCCGTCCGGTGTCCGATCGACATTGTGCGGTGAGACTCCGATCTGCACCGTCTCGACCGAACCCGTGCCGAGTTCGATGGCGCTGATCGAATTGTCGCCCTCGTTGGCGGAGTACACGGTTCCGCCTGTCTCGACCAAGCCGGCAGGCTGCTGGCCGGCATTCCTGTCCAGCCACGCCTGCATTTCGGCGATCTCACGTTCCTGTGCTTCAATGATCTGAGACGCCCACTCTCTTGTCTGCGGGTCATCTCCGTATCGCTGCACGATCTTCGCCATGTCGACCGCACCCTGATGGTGCGGGATCATGCCCCGGATGAAAGCGACGTCCGGGTCCTCGGCCATGACGCCCTCCATCATCGGACCGTGCATCTCCTCCATCGCATCGACATAGGCCTTGGTGAAGTCGGCGACATCGGCGTCGGCTGGAGCCGACTCTCCGCCTTGGGGAGCGGCCATCCCACCGTGCATCATGCCGCCCTGCATCATCTGCTGCATGGCGTCCATGCACGCTTGGGGCATGGTCTCCATCATGGCCCGGCATTCCTTCGGCATGTCCTGCATCGAAGGCATCTGTCCTGAAGGGGACATGGAGGCAGGGGCCCGTTCCTCCTGGGCCTGCGGCGTCTGAGGGTGATGGGCGTCATGCTCTGCCTGCTGCGCCAGAGCAGCGCCGGAGACTCCCATCAAGAGACTGGCAGAAAGGGCAACTATTGTTCGGTACGTCATGGTTCATCCTTTGGCACCGGAGAGCCGCGTCTAATTTCTGGACGCGCGCCTACCGTGGCTTCGTCTGACTGTTTGCTGCTTGAGTGCCGAGAAGAACACCTCCCGGCCGATGCGTTCACTACGCAGGGGCGGTCAGACGCGGTGGTGTCAGGAGGACTGAAGGATTTCGGCCCAGATCGCTGGCCTGGAAACCGAGCAATGGCTCGCCGTCCGAGGATGGCATCACAGGCGGCGCCTCGGGTAGCAGGGCAACAATGGTGCAGAGCTGGCCGCAATCGCGGTCCGGCGCCGTTTCAGTGTGACAGCATCGTTCGTCCGCAGCCTTGCTTCGGTCGTCGGAGTAATTCGAATGGGCCTCATGCTGTGCACCCGCAACGGTCTGATCCTGATACGAGCCGTGTGTGCCCGGGCTGGCATGCGCCGCTGCCAGGAAAACAAAAGCGCTGAACGCAAGCAGCAGCAGGCCTGTCAGGAACTGGCGGAGCCAGTCGCCTTTCGATCCGAAAGCCGCAGTCGAGCTCCTGCTCATGGCTTGGCTTCTTTGTCGAGGTCGGGATGGAGAGTTGCCACGCACCAGATGACATCCTTGCGGCCGTCAGTATCCGAGCCCAGGCAACCAGAGCTCCTGACAAAGGCAGGGTCTGCCCCGCAGGCCCGGTTCTGGATCGGACTGATGGCGACCGGATGGATCATGAGCACCGTTCCACTCAGATCTCCCGCGCGCCGCGGAAACGCCCGAAGGTTTTCTGGACGGAAGGGCCGAACAGGAACACCTCGTATGGCTCGGGGACCACGCCGGGAAAGTCCATGCCGGGGGAGCCGGCGGGCATTCCGGGAACCGCAAGCCCTGTCGCGAGCGGGCGCGCGGCCAGGAGGCGGCGAAGCGCGGCGGCCGGCACATGTCCTTCGATGACATAGCCGTCCACTTCGGCCGTATGGCAGGAGTACAACGCCGCCGGGACGCCGAGCCGCTGCTTGAGGCTTTCGACCTCGCTCGATTCCACGACGCTCACCGGGAAGCCGGCCGCCTCGATATGCTCGACCCATGCGCCGCAGCACCCGCAATTCGTATCCTTGGTGACGGTCACCAGAGGCAGTCCTGCCGAGCGAACCGTTCCCGCCGTTGAGAGCAGGAGGGGGAACGCGGTGGCGCTGGCGAGGAAGGAGCGCCTGCTGATCATATGGATGGTTTGCATCTCAGTTCCTCCATCTGGGCCGCAACTTCGTCAAAGCTGGATCACCGGAAAAATACGTATTTGATCAAAGCGGCGGCGGTAAGGAGCACGAGCACCAGAAGAACGATGCCCCACATCATCCCGCCCGACATCATGACATTGCATCATGGCCTGTTCTGCCCTTCCGTCGCAAAGATACTCATAGCGGCCCCCTTCGCCGCAGACTTTGACTTAGCGCAAGGATGGGACGGTATCCGGGCTGTTGGCGCCACCATCGTCACCAATTTTTCCAGATGGAGGACCTTCGCCCACGTCAGCCTCCTACAATCTCGTGACCCGCAGCCGGGAGGCGTTCGCGATGACGCTCACCGACGACAGCGCCATGGCGGCGGCCGCGATGATCGGCGACAGCAGGATGTCGAAGAACGGGTAGAGCACCCCGGCCGCCACCGGCACGCCGAGCGCGTTGTAAATGAAGGCGAAGAATAGGTTCTGGCGGATGTTGCGCATGACAGCCTCCGAGAGCCGGCGCGCGCGGACGATGCCCGTGAGATCGCCCTTGAGCAATGTGACGCCTGCGCTTTCCATTGCCACATCGGTACCGGTGCCCATGGCGATGCCCACATCGGCCGCCGCCAGCGCCGGTGCGTCGTTCACGCCGTCGCCTGCCATCGCCACCACCTCGCCTGCCGCCTTGTGACGCTGCACGACCGCGCTTTTCTGGTCGGGCAGGACCTCGGCCTCGACCTCGTCGATGCCGAGCCGGCGCGCGACCGCCTTGGCCGTGGTCCAGTTATCACCCGTAAGCATGACAACGCGGATTCCCTGCGCCTTCAGCGCGGCAAGCGCCTCGGGCGTCGAGGGCTTGACCGGATCGGCGATGGCGAAGATGGCAGCGATGCGGTTGTCCACTCCCATGAAGATCGCGGTTGCCCCGTCCTCGCGCAGCCGGTCGGCCTCATCCGCCAGTGGGGCGACATCAACGCCTTGCTCGGCTAGGAACTTGGCATTTCCAAGGGGAATGCGCTTGCCTTCGACCGTGCCGTAGGCGCCTTTGCCGGTCGGCGAGTCGAAATCCGCGACCGGTGCGGTCACGATCCCCCGCTCCTCGGCAGCGCGAACGATGGCCAGCGCCAGCGGATGCTCGCTGGCCCGCTCCACGCTGGCGGCAAGCCGCAAAGCCTCGTCCTCGGTGAACCCCGGCGCCGGCACGATTGCGGTGACGGCGGGTCGTCCCTCGGTCAGCGTACCGGTCTTGTCGACTATGATGGTATCGACCTTCTCCATATGCTCCAGCGCCTCGGCGTTCTTGATCAGCACGCCCGCCTGTGCGCCACGCCCGACGCCGACCATGATCGACATCGGCGTTGCCAGCCCGAGCGCACAGGGACAGGCGATGATCAGCACGGAAACCGCCGCGATCAGACCGAAGGAGAAGCGCGGCTCCGGACCCCAGATCGACCAGGTTATGAAGGCAAGGATTGCGACCACGATCACCGCCGGCACGAACCAGCCCGACACCTGATCGGCGAGGCGCTGGATCGGCGCGCGACTACGCTGCGCCTCGGCGACGAGCTGGACGATCTGCGACAGCATGGTGTCGCGGCCGACCTTCTTCGCCTCGATCACCAGCGCGCCGGACTGGTTCATGGTGCCGCCGATGGCGGTGGCGCCGACCTCCTTGGTGACCGGCATCGACTCGCCAGTCACCATCGATTCATCGACGGCGCTGCGTCCTTCCAGAACTTCGCCATCGACCGGCACCTTCTCGCCGGGACGCACCCGCAGGCGGTCGCCGACCCGAACGGTGTCGAGTTGAACCTCCTCCTCGGTGCCGTCGTCACGAATGATCCGGGCGGTCTTGGGGGCGAGGTCGAGCAGCGCCCGGATCGCGCCGCTGGTGCTCTCGCGCGCCCGCAATTCCAACACCTGCCCGAGCAGCACGAGCACAGTGATGACCGCGGCCGCCTCGAAATAGACCGCGACCGAGCCGTCATGCTGGCGGAATGCATCTGGGAAGATGCCCGGCGCCAGCGTGGCGACGACGCTGTATATCCACGCCGTTCCCGTGCCCATGGCGATCAGTGTAAACATGTTGAGGCTGCGGTTGACGAGCGACTGCCAGCCACGCTGGAAGAACGGCCAGCCCGCCCAGAGAACGACCGGCGTTGCGAGGATCAGTTGCAGCCAGTTCGAGACCTGCTGCCCGATGGCATGAGTCAGCCCGAACAGATGCCCGCCCATCTCGAGAATGAACACCGGGATCGCCAGAACGAGGCCGATCCAGAAGCGGCGTGTCATGTCGATCAGTTCGACATTGGGCTCGGCCTCAAGGCTGACCAGTACCGGCTCCAGCGCCATGCCGCAGATCGGGCATGATCCGGGGCCGTCCTGCCGGATCTCAGGATGCATCGGGCAGGTATAGACCGTCCCCTCGAGAATCGGTACTACCTCCGCCGCCGCCGGATCGAGATAGCTTTCGGGCTCGGCCAGGAACTTCGCGCGGCACCCGGCCGAGCAGAAATAATAGGGCCGGCCCGCATGCTCGGCCTTGTGCTGGGCCGTGTGGGGATCGACAATCATGCCGCAGACCGGGTCCTTGACCTTGTGCGTGTCGTCCTGCGCGACGGCCCCGTGATCATGCGCATGACCTTGGGCGGAATGAGCGTGACTCTGATTCTGGTGATCGTGTTCGGTCTTGCTGGCCATTTTCACGCCTCCTCGGCGTCTTATCCTAAGCTTGCTCTTCGCCTATTCTGCGCCTTCCAACCGTTGGAAGGTCAAGAGGTGATCGGAATCCGGGGTTCCTGCCAATCAGTGATTGTCGTGGATCTTTCCGATGCTGGTCCGTTCTTGCCCCGTCTGAGACTGCATGATGTCAATCTCGGCCGCAGAGTCCTCGCCGTCGAGGCAGTATTCCTCGATCTGCAACGTCGAGAAGTAGATGTTGAAACGCTCGCGCAGGAGATTGCTTGCTTGTCGCAGCACCCGTTCGCCTTCCTGAAAGTCCCCAACGCAGACGTGGCTTGAGAATACATTGCGCCCGGATGTCAGACTCCAGGCATGGACGTGGTGCACGTCGGTAACCCCCTCTAGCTGCCGTATGGCCTCGATGGCGGCCTCCAAGTCGAGGTCTTCGGGCGTGCCTTGCAGCAGGATGTGCAATGCCTCGCGCATAATACCCCAGGAAGCCCAGAGCAGCAGCAGTCCGAAGGCCATGCCAAGCAGCGGATCGATGGCCACAAAGCCCGTGAATCGGATCACCAGCGCCGAGACGATGATGAGGAAGCTGCCGACGAAGGTCTGCAGGATGTGCCAATACGCACCCCGCATATTCAGGTTGTCCTTCTGGCGCTCGTACATGAGCCAGAGCGCGACAAGCTCGGTGGCGATGCCGCCCGCTGCGGCGATCAACATCGGCGTCGTGGCCAGTTCGATGGGCTCCATGAGGCGCATCGCGCCCATCCACAGCACGTAGAGAGCCATGGCGACGAGGAAGAGGCCGTTGAAGAGGGCCCCCAGGATCTCCGCCCGAATGTAGCCGAAGGTGCGCGAGGGGCTGGATTTTCGCTCACCCAGACGCATGGCGACCAGCGCAATGAGCACGCCGCCCACGGCCGAGAAGGTGTGGAAGGCATCCGACATGACGGCGACTGAGCCCGTCCAGATGCCGATCCCGAGTTCCACGATGAAGTAAAGGCCGGTAAGCCAGCCCGAAATGACGAGCGCTTTGCGATCACCACTCGCCGGCATGTGGCCGGCATGACCGCCGTGAGACATTGACATAGGGTTCACCTCCTTGTTGCACAGGAGGACGCCGGTGCCGGCGTCCTCCTGCCAGCACGCTGCCTATGCGCTGACCGCGAATTCGGTCATCATGCCTGTTTCAAGATGCGGCATGTGATGGCAATGCAGCATCCAGCGCGCGGCTTCTCCGGCATCGAGTGCCACGTCGACCATCGACATCGGCGGCACATACACCGTGTCCCGCTGCGCGCCCGTGACCGCACGTCCATTCAGCCCGACGACCTGGAACACATGGCCGTGGAGATGCATCGGGTGACCCATCATCGACATATTGTGGAAGGACAGCACGATCCGTTCGCCGCGCCTCGCGGTAACCGCGCGATGCTGGCCCCAGACGGCACCGTTGATCGTCCACACATAGGGCTGCATCGAGCCGCCCAGCATCACCATGTGGCTGCGGTCCACCGGCCGCTCCGGCAAGGATTCGGAAGCGATCAGGCGCGTCTCCTGCGCAAGGTCGGTGTCAAAGGCCGGTGCTTCGGTCTCTGCCAAAGCATCAATGTGCCGTATCTCGGCGCCCGGAGTGGCAAGGATCAGACCGGTGCGCTCCCGCGCGCCTTCTCGCAGCGCGAGGATCGGCCAGGCACCGCCCTCCGAAGGCAGGTCGATCTCAAGGTCGAGCCGTTGGCCCATGGCCAGACCGAACCTCGTGCCGGAGAGCGGCTGAACGGCATGGCCATCAACCGCGACGAGCCGGGCCTGCGCTTCGCCGGTGTCGAGCCAGAACACCGTCGCCGCAGCGGCGTTGATGACCCGCAGGCGGATACGCCCGCCGCGCTCGACCTGCACCACTTCCGGGTCCGAGAGCGTACGATCATTGGCAAGATAGGCGTCCCAGTCGTAGTCGTTGAGGTCCATCGTCATGCCGTCCATGGTCCCCATTCCCATCATGCCGCCCTTGGCGCCGTGATCCATGCCAGTCATCGGCATGTTTCCCATCGCGCCGTGGTTCATACCTGACATTCCGCCCGTGCCTGTGCCTGTGCCGCTTCCGTGATTGCCCGTGGCACCATGGCCGGACTTGATCTCCGCCATCACCTCTTCGGGTGCCTTGAATGAGAAATCATGCAGAAACAGTACCACCTCCTGCCGGTCAGCGGCGACATCCTCGGCGCTGCGCACGATCAGGGGCGCGGCCAGAAGGCGCATCTCGTGCAGCGGAACATGCGCGTGCATCCAATAGGTGCCGGGCAGCGGTGCGAAGTCATAGGCGCGAGTCTCGCCGGGGGCGAGCATCGGCAAGGGCATGTCGGGCACGCCATCCTGCGCATTGGGCGGGATCTGGCCGTGCCAGTGGATCAGTGTGGCGGTGTCGAGTTCGTTCGTTAGATCCACCCGGAACGGCATGCCGGGATCGAGTGTCAGGCCCTGTCCGGATGGCCCGGCAAGGCCCCAGACAGTGGCGGCGCGTCCGTCGATGTCGAGCGTGCGGCTGGCGGCGCGAAGCGATAGCGGCGTGGCGTCCTGCGCTGCCGCCATCCGGGGCACCTGAGCGTAGGCCAGCATGGCCGCGCCAGCGGCGAGAAAGCCGCGTCGTGAAAGGGTATTCATGGTCGTCTCCTCGGGACCGCAGTCCCGTTCCTCAAAGCTGTCGGAAGGCCGCGGGCCGAATGCCCGGGCGCGATCAGAGGAGACGGATCTTCGGAGGGCGTTCGTTCAGTCCGAGCGCCCGACCGGGAATGCTGGCATCAGGCGGCAGAACATAGGCGGTTGACGTGTATTGGTTTCCAGAACCACCGCTCGGTGATACGAGAAAGATTGAAAAACCTGCACAAACCAGTTCACAGGTTCCCGCATCCATGTCTGCCGATCCGCAGTGTTTGCTGGTGCATGCAGGCTCAATGCCGGCTGCAGAGTTTGTAATCTCGCCCACATGCACAGCCTGTTCCGGCGGTATGCTCATTCGTGCCGCGTGCGCGGAGAATGCCATCGTCATGACGGCGACGCCGATTATGGCAAGCATGGAGACAACGCGCGCAAACATACTGGAACGATAGGTACTACTCACCGGAATGTCTATTGCAAATGGTGTCGCACCACTGGCAAATCCTCCTTGCCATCTCGTGCGTTGCAATTCCTCGTTACTGAACATGCGTGCCATGCGAAAGAAGCTCCTAAATACATTCTGGGCAGGGTCGCTCCTCGCAGGTGCGATCGTGGCGACATTGGCTGGGTGGCATTACGCCCGTTCCGAATCCATCGCTGCGGCATCAGCGGAGGTCGTCGAGCAGGGCCGACAAGTCTATGCGGATCAATGCGCGTCTTGCCACGGTGCGAATCTCGAAGGGCAGCCGGACTGGCGCTCGCCGCCTCCCTCCGGTCGGCTGCCCGCACCGCCGCACGACGAGAGCGGCCACACCTGGCACCATGCCGATGAGATGCTGTTCCGCATCGTCAAGGAGGGTACAGCGGCCATCGTCGGAGGGAGCTATGAGAGCGACATGCCTGGTTTTGCCGATGCCCTGAGCGACGGCGAGATCCGGGCTGTCCTCGCTTTTATTAAGAGTACTTGGCCGGAACGAGAGCGCGGATATCAGGAGGAGGTCTCCCGCCGCCGCTGAGTTTCGGAGTCCCGCCTACGCGGGCAGTTGTTGACCTGCGAAGTCGGCATTGACCCGTCCCGTTTCCGGCTCATCCATCCTTGGGCCTCATTGAACGGATGATGTCCTAGTGATGCCGCTGACATTTTTTCGGAGGCACAGGAAGTTCTCCGATAGCCAGATAAGCTTGAGACAACGGCTTGTGCGAAGCTGCGACGCCGAGCCCTCGCGCATCAATCAGTTCAAGAGCCTGCAATAGCTTCTCGGCAACTTCCATGTCGCCGTCCGAACATGCCCGTTTGAACAGGTGCAGGATTTCGCCGGCAAGCGTCATGGCTATTGCTCCCTGGCACCGTGACCGCTTCTTTCCGCCTTCGCCGACACGACGGGCCTCGTGTGCTCGAACCTGTTCCCTGTCGCGCCGGAACGATCGCGGGTGTGTGTGGGGCTGGTCTCAGGGTCATCAGTCGTCGCCAACTCATCGATGATCGGGCAGTCCGGCCGGGCATTGCCCCGGCAGTTCTCGGCAAGGTGCTTGAGCGTCATGCTCATCTCCCTGAGTTCACGCGCCTTCCGTTCAAGTTCTTCGACATGCTCGAGCGCCACGCGCTTGACGTCCGCGCTCGCCCGGTCTCGGTCTCGCCAGAGCGCAAGCAGTTCCGTCATTTTCTCGACCGAGAAACCGAGATCGCGCGCACGCCTGATAAAACGCAACGTATGCACGTCCTTATCGGAGTAATCCCGGTATCCGCTATCCGTCCGCGACGCTTCCGCGATCAATCCGATCGATTCGTAGTAGCGGATCATCTTCGCCGAGACGCCTGATGCCGCCGCTGCTTTACCGATGTTCATCGCTGGTTCCTTTCTTCGACTTATGTAGGCGCTTCTTCGGGCGTAAAAAACACGTCCGCATGTATGTCCTCGCCGCGCAAGCCCAGTTCGCGAAGCATGATGCCGGAAGCATCGATCATGGCAGGCGGTCCGGCCATATATGCCTTCCAGCCATTGAGGTCCTGCACGTCACTCACGATCGCATCCGTTACCAGGCCGGTTCGGAAGTGATCGGATCGGCTCACCTCCGAAAGCACGGGCATGAAGGTGAGGTTGTCGTAGGTGCTCGCCAGAAGACTGAAATGATCGACGAGATAGAGATCACGTTCCGTCCGTGCCCCGAAATAGAGATGGATCGGCTGCCGCAGGCCGCTTGCCAGCGCCGTTTCGACAATCGACTTGATCGGCGCCAGTCCCGATCCGCCGGCGACCGCCAGAATTGGACCCGTATGCTGTTCGCGCAGAAACGAACTGCCGAGCGGCCCGCGAACCGAAACCTCGTCGCCGACCTTGAGTGACCTGGCGACGTGTTCGCTCGTCGCTCCACCGGGCACATGCCTGATGTGGAATTCGAGATGGTCTCGACCCGGCTGGTTCGCCATCGAATAGTCGCGCGCCGGAACGCCATCGAACGTCACCTGCGCATACTGGCCCGCCTTGAACGCGACGGCCTCTCCCGTTTCGACCTCCAGCCTGATTTGCCGGATGTCGTGGGTTGCGTCATCGATCGCGACAACCCGCGTGCGATAGGTGCGGACGGGAAGATCAAGCTGTTCTTCCTCCTCATCGAGCCATGCGACCGTGCAATCCGTGAGCGGCTGCGCGCGGCATGCAAGGATCAGTCCCTGAGACCGCTCATCGTCCGTCAGGGCAAAGCGCGTGTGCGGCAGAAGATCGACCTCGCCGCTGACCAGTCGGGACTTGCACGAGCCGCAGCGGCCCGAACGGCATCCATGAGGATATGCGATCCCTTCTTCTAGCGCTCTCTCCAGAATGGTTCGGCCATCCGGCACGTCGATGATGCGCCCCGCCTGCCGAATTTCGATTTGTCTTCCCATGACAATCTCCCTCAGGCGGCGCCCGATGACAGGGCTTCCGCCAGACGAGGTTTCTGGTCAGCAAAGGTGCCATAGAAGACCTGTTCGTTGACAATCGTGATCGGGGCAACGCGCACGCCGGTCCGCGCTTTCGCCTCTTCGGCGATCTGCGGATCTGACAGGTCACGCTCTTCGAATGGGACACCCTGGTCAGCAAGCCATCGCTTGACGGCATGGCAATCGGGGCAGGTTGGCGTGGTATACAGCACCACTGACGGAGTTCCCGTATTGGTCATCGCTTCATTCCTTTACATGTGGCGAGCCTGCCGAAGCAGGCTCGCCTGTTTCTCATTCCGCAGGCGCAAGTTCAGGCTGACGGGGCCGGACTGCGCCGCTTTCCGCCTGCGCGGGCGCGCGGAAGGTCTTGAGCCTCAGCGCGTTGCCGAGGACGAAGACGCTCGACAGGGCCATCGCGCCGGCGGCAAAGACCGGCGACAGCAGGATGCCGTAGGCCGGATAGAGCAGACCGGCGGCAACGGGGATCAGAGCCGTGTTGTAGGCAAAGGCCCAGAACAGGTTCTGCCGGATGTTGCCGATCGTCGCCTTGGACAGTGCGATCGCGTTCGGCACGCCTTGCAGGCTGCCCGACATCAGCACCACGTCGGCTGCCTCGATGGCAATGTCCGTACCCGTGCCGATGGCAAGGCCCACATCCGCTTCGGCCAGCGCCGGAGCGTCGTTGATGCCATCGCCGACGAAAGCGACCTTGCCATGCTGGGCTTTGAGGCGGCGTACAGCGTCGACCTTGCCGTCCGGCAGCACTTCCGCCACCACCTCGTCGATCCCCAGCCGAGCCGCGATGGCTTTTGCCGTGCGGGCATTGTCGCCGGTGATCATCGCGACCTTGAGGCCGAGATCGTGCAGCGCCTTGATCGCTGCGGGCGTCGTCTCCTTGATCGGATCGGCCACGGCGATAATCGCCGCGAGCTTGCCGTCGATGGCGGCATAGAGCGGTGACTTGCCCTCATTGCCGAGACGTTCGGCAATCTTGGCGAAGGCAGCTACGTCGTGGCCGAGGTCTGCCATGTAGCGGTCAGCGCCAATCTCGACTTGGCTGCCGCCGACCATGGCCTTGACGCCGAAACCCGTCACCGACTCGAAGTCCGACACGGCCGGCAGCGGGATGTCCTCCCCGGCGGCCGCATCCACGATCGCACGGGCGATCGGATGCTCCGACTTCGCTTCGACGGCCGCAACCAAACCGAGGACATTTGCCCGGTTGAATCCGATGGCCAGTTCCAGATCGGTGAGCGCAGGCTTGCCTTCGGTCAGTGTGCCCGTCTTGTCGACGGCGACGACCCTGGCGTCCTTGAGCAGCTGCAACGCTTCGCCCTTGCGGAAGAGCACGCCCAGTTCCGCACCGCGGCCCGTGCCCACCATGATCGAGGTCGGCGTCGCCAGACCCATGGCGCAGGGGCAGGCGATGATCAGGACGGCGACGGCATTGACCAGAGCGAAGGTCAGCGCGGGCGACGGGCCGAACCACATCCATGCGGCGAAGGTGAGGATCGCTACCGCAAACACCGCCGGCACAAAATACATCGTGACCTTGTCGACCAGCGCCTGGATCGGTAGCTTTGAGCCTTGCGCTTCCTCGACCATGCGGATGATCTGCGACAGCACCGTGTTGCCGCCGACCGCCGTCGCACGGATGGCAAAGGCGCCCTTCTGGTTCACCGTTCCGGCCACGACCTCGCTGCCATTCGTTTTGGACACCGGGATCGGTTCGCCCGTGATCATCGATTCGTCGACATAGCTCTGGCCTTCGATGACCTCGCCATCCACCGGGATGCGATCGCCGGGACGAACCTCGACGATGTCTCCCGACAGCACGGCGTCGATCGGCAGTTCGATCGTCTTGCCGTCCCTGCGCACGCGCGCCATCTTGGCCTGAAGGCCGACGAGACGCTTGATCGCCTCGGAGGTGCGTCCCTTGGCACGAGCCTCCAGCAAACGGCCGAGCAGGATCAGCGTCACGATGACGGCGGCAGCCTCGAAATAGACGTTCACCGTTCCGGCAGGCAGGAAACCGGGCGCGAAGGTCGCGACCTGCGAATAGCCATAGGCGGCGAGCGTGCCGACCGCGACCAGCGAGTTCATGTCGGGGGCGAGCCGCCACAGGGCGGGCAGCCCCTTGTCGTAAAAGCGGATACCCGGAACGAACAGGACGATGGTCGTCAACACGAACTGGATATACCAGTTCGTCTGCATGCCGATGGTTGAAGCGATCAGGTCATGCATGCCCGGAATGACGTGTGAGCCCATCTCCAGGATGAAGACAGGCACCGTCAGCACCGCCGCGATGGTGAAATCGCGGGTCAGTTCACGACGTTCCGCTTCCTTCTTTTCGGTACGATCATCCGTCTCGCCCTGGCTGGTTCCTGCCGCCGTGGCGATCACCCTGGCGTCGTATCCCGCGCCCTCGATGGCAGCCACCAAAGCCGCCGCATCGGCGCTGCCCTGGATCGTGGCCTTCTCGGTCGCGAGGTTGACGACGGCATTAGTGACGCCGGGTACGGCCTTGAGCGCCTTTTCGACGCGTCCCACGCAGGATGCGCAGGTCATGCCCTCGATCGCCACTTCAAGCGAGGCTGCCGTCGGCGCGGAGAAGCTTGCCGCAACCTCATAGCCTACATCCTCCACGGCCTTGACGAGAGTGGCAGGATCGACCGCAGCGTTCGTGGTGATGCTCGCCTTTTCGGTCGCCAGATTGACGACCGCATCGGCGACGCCAGGCACGGCCTTGAGGGCTCTTTCGACACGACCTACGCAGGATGCACAGGTCATCCCCTCAATGGGGAGTGATATCGTTCCAGACAGGTCTGTTGCTCGAACGGGGGCATTCATAGCCGCCTCCTTTTTTGTCCCGAAATTCCAGTTCGGACAGAAGATGGGATTTCCAACCATGGGAAGGTCAAGAGGACAAACAGAGAAAAATCGCCATTGACCTTCCCATGGTTGGAAGCCCCACATTTGGCAACGTGAGACCAAACAAGGAGAATTCTCATGGAACTCAGAATCGAGAACATGACCTGCGGTGGCTGCGCAAAATCCGTCACCAAGGCGATCCAGTCAGTCGACCCCACCGCCAGGGTGGAGACGAATCCGGAGGCGCGGGCGGTCAAGGTTGAGACGACTGCTAGTGCGGGGGCTATTCAGCAGGTTCTCGAAGAAGCCGGCTATCCTGCAACTGTAAACTGACCAGGAGCTGTGTCATGAACAAGCTCACCCCGATCTTCATTGCCGGCGCGTTCGTCATTGCTGGCGGACTCGCCTACGCACAGTCTCAGATGGACGAGCAAGGCCAAGGAGCGACCATGAATCACGGCGAACATGCCGGACACGGCGCCACCGCGCCTTCGGATAACCCTGTCATTCGCGCCTACCAGCAAGTCAACGACAAGATGCATGCCGATATGGCGATCGAGTTTACGGGCGATGCGGATGAGGATTTCATGCGCGGCATGATCCCCCATCACCAGGGCGCCATCGACATGGCTCGTGTCGTTCTCGAACACGGATCAGACCCCGAGGTGCGAGCACTTGCTGAGGAGGTCATCTCCGCCCAGGAGGCGGAAATCGCGCAGATGCAGGAATGGCTGGCCAAGCGCAGCCAATGAGACGGTGAAGGGCGGATCAATTCCGCCCTTTTCCTTTGCCGGTCATCAGCACGAGGACGGTTGCCACCGCGAAGGCGACAAGCGCCCCATCGGTGCGCCTTCGGTCAAGGCAAACGGCTCGCGTGGACGCTGAACCACGTCTGGAACCCTGTTTCGAAAATGGTGATGCGTCCGCGGGCCTCGACCAGGGATAACAGCGTATCGGCCAGATCCCTGACCGCAAGCAACCCGACCCGAAGCTCTCCAACTGCGGCGATCAGATTCTCGGCTCTGATCTTCATGTCCATCTCCTTCGTTTGGCCCTCCAAGATGAGGGTTCCAACCATTGGAAGGTCAACCCCACTGATGATCGCGACAATGGTGCAAAGCAGACAGAAAGCGCCGGCGAGATTTTTTGATCGGAGGGAACCAAGATGGCTCTCGAACCTTAAATATACCCATACGGGGTATTTTACGGCCATGTGCCAGAAGGACAACAAAGCCCTCCGCGCGAGGCTCAAGCGAATCGAAGGACAGGTGCGAGGGGTCAGCCAGATGGTGGCCGATGACCGTTACTGCATCGATATCCTGCATCAGATCCACGCCATCAAGGCGGCGCTGGCCAAGGTCGAGACCGAAATCCTCAAGACCCACGCCGCTTGCTGTGTCGAGGAAGCGATAGCGGCAGGTGATGCGGACGCGCAACGCCGCAAATTCAGCGAGTTGGTCGAGGTGTTCGCAAAAGCAAAACTCTGAAATCGAAGGACTGACGACATGGCCACTTCCACCGCAAAACGCGCCGACCTGCACAGGATGGTGACCCACGAACATACCTGTCCCTACGGTCTCAAATCGCTCGACCTCCTGAAACGGCAGGGCTACGAGGTCAACGATCATGAGCTGACGTCGCGCGCCGAGATCGATGCTTTCAAGAAAACGCACGGCGTCGACACCACACCGCAG
Source organism: Aureimonas sp. OT7 (assembly GCF_014844055.1). NCBI lineage: Bacteria > Pseudomonadati > Pseudomonadota > Alphaproteobacteria > Hyphomicrobiales > Aurantimonadaceae > Aureimonas > Aureimonas sp. OT7. The sequence continues at coordinate 114,450 of NZ_CP062167.1, read as the reverse complement.
ACCTTTATCGGCGGCAATCGCATCGGCGGCTACGACGATCTTCTCGCCTTCTTCGGCAAGGAGGTAAAGGACAAGGACGCCACCACCTATACGCCGGTGATCGCGTTGTTCGCGATGGCTGCGTTGATGGCGCTAGCGACGAGTTGGGCCGCGTTCGGTACCCTTGCGACCGTTGCGGCGGCAGAATGGTTCATTGCCATCGCCATGTGTCTGCTCGCCCTGCAGAAGCTCAAGGACGTGGAAAGCTTCGCTACCATGTTCCTCAACTACGATCTGTTCGCCCAGCGCTGGGTGCGCTACTCCTACGTCTATCCGTTCGCCGAAGCGCTGGCGGGCATCCTGATGATGGCCGGCGCGCTGATGTGGCTGTCGATCCCCGTTGCCCTCTTCATCGGCACTGTCGGAGCCGTATCGGTCTTCAAGGCGGTCTATATCGACAAGCGCGAACTCAAATGCGCCTGCGTTGGCGGTGACAGCAACGTTCCGCTCGGCTTCGTCTCGCTGACGGAGAACCTGATGATGGTCGGAATGGCGATCTGGATGCTACTCAAGCCCATGGGCATCGGTCTCGGACATTAAGCGAAAACCAAGGAGCCACGAGATGACCCAATCGTCCCATAATGGCAAGCACGAACACGCCGATCACGGCGAAGGACGTCCCTACCTGATGTTCTGGATCAACATGGCGCTCGGCCTGATCGTCATGTACGTCGTCATGTTCTCGATGATCGACGGATTTCAAGATTTCCGAAACAATCTCAACATGTTCTACATGGCCGTGACCATGTGGGCGCCGATGGGCATCTTCATGCTGGCAACGATGCCCGGCATGTTTCCGCGAAAAGGGCTCAATATCACCCTCTACGCCGTCTTCCTCGTCTTGACGATCGCCTCATTCGCAGCCACACGAAGCCAAACCCTGATCGGTGACGGGCAGTTCATCGATTCGATGATCCCGCACCACTCGGGCGCGATCCTCATGTGCCGGGAAGCAGACCTGCGCGATGCTGAATTGCTGACGCTTTGCGAAGAAATCATCGCAGCCCAGCGCAGCGAGATCGAGCAGATGGAGACAATTAAGGCTCGTCTCGATCAAAGGCCCTAAGACCTGTTGCCTTGCCCAATAGCGTCCGAGAATGGCAGGCTCAATGAGGATTGCATGACAAAACATCATGAGGATGGTCGCAGCTTCGTCACGGTCGTCAGCAAAAGCCAGCCGTGCCGGACCTGCGGCGGCTATTCGAGACCTTGAATGCCGCTCACGAGGGCTTCTCTTGAGATCTCGCCCATGTGTACCGATTGCAGCGTCCCGTCGCTCTTGAGGAACAACGTAGCCGGCAGGCCCGGTACCTCGTAATGACGACCGAACTCACCGAGTCCGTCGAGCACCACATGCTCAAGCTCAAGATTCTCGGCTGTGAGGTAGCGCTGAATGATCTCCTGGCCTTCACCTTGGTTGACGAAGACAAGTTCGGCAGCGTCCGTATTTGCGGCAACGTCCGCCATCATCGGCATTTCACGGCGGCAGGGCGGGCACCACGTCGCCCACAGGTTGATGACCACAGGTTGACCTTCGAGTTCACTTGGATTGAACCGTTCTCCGGCCAGCGTGCGGTAGATGTCTCCGGTCGGCAGCGGTGTCGCCGGCACGCCGGCGCTGAGCTGCAGTACGAAGAACGCGACATAGGCCGCAGCGGCGCTCGGCAGGGCCGTCCACAATGTGAGCCGCAATTCGCGCCGGAAGCGAAAGAACGTGTAGGCGAACGCCAGCGCAATGCCGGCTTCGATCATGAAGCCGCCCTGCCACATGTAGAATACGCGCAGCGGCTCGGCGAGGAAACTGCTCGCGTGCTGGATGACGTGCCCGACGCGCGCGCCGACCACGAAAGCGACGGTCGCGCCCCAGGCCCAGGACGAAAAGCGCTGATCGACCTTGCGGGCGAGGATCTCGCTCAGCAGGAGAAAGGCGGCGATGGCGAGGATCGCGGCGAAGCGGTCGGGTGCGAAGACGAAAGGCCCGATGGCGACTGCGTTCATCTCACTGCCTCGCCTGAGAGACCGATGTCAGCAACGTATCGGTTGTCACATCGCCGATGAGGCGGGAGCCGTTTGCCTCCGAGGCATTTCGGTTGAAGAAGATCATGGTCGGTGGGCCGACCACAGCAAGATCGCGCATCAGACCCTGACTGGCCTCATCCAGTCCGGTCAGATCCACCTTGACACGCTGGAAGTCGTTCAGTGCGGCAACGATTTCCGTGCTCGAAAAGACGTCGCGTTCGATCGTCTTGCAGATGACGCACCAGTCGGCCGTGAAATAGACCAATGTCGGACGTCCGTTGGCAGAGGCAATCGCTTGCTCGACCTGCGGCGTCGAGTTTGCCTCGATGAATGTCATCTCGGACTGGGCGATCTGCTGGCCCGAACCGGTCATGACGAAGTGGGCGAGCGGACGTAGCGGGTCGGTCCCGCCCGACGCCGCCCCGATCGCCAGGATGACGCCGCCGAGGGAAACCCCAAGTCCGGCGGCTTTGCGGAAACGTGGCCAGGCACCCGCATCGGCCAGGAGCCGATCAGCGACGCCGATGAAGACCGCAACAATCAAGAGGAGGCCCGCCCAAAGCGCCAGCGTCACTTGCGGCGGCAGGATTCGGGAGACCATCCAGATCGCCGCGCCGAGAAAGACGAAGCCGAACGCGTATTTGACCTGCACCATCCACGCCCCCGCACGCGGCAGAGCGCGGCTCCCCATCGTGCCAAAGGCGATCAGCGGAATGCCTTGGCCGAGCCCGAGGGCAAACAGCGCACTCGCGCCGATCCAGGCATCGCCCGTATGTGCGATATAGAGAAGTGCCGCGGCGAGCGGCGCGGTGACGCAGGGACCGACGATCAGCGCGGAAAGGAAGCCCATTCCGGCGGCTCCGCCCACCGAGCCGCGCGTGCCGGCCTGTACCCCTGCCATCCGGCTGACCCAGGTGGTCGGCAGTTGCAGTTCGAACAGGCCGAACATCGCCGTCGCCAGCACGACGAACAGCGCTGCGACGGCGCCAATGGCGTAGGGCGATTGCAGCACCATCTGGAGGTTTTGGCCGGACCACGCGGCAACCACGCCAAGCAGGCCAAACGCTGCGGCCATTGCCAGCACATAGGCCAAAGACAGGATGAAGCCGCGCCGGGCCGTCAATGCCTCGCCCTCGCGCGCCAGGGTCGCGCTCAGGATCGGATACATGGGCAGCACGCAGGGCGTGAAGGCGAGCAACAGCCCGAAGGCGAGGAAACTCACGATCACCCAGATCGCACCGCCGCTGGCGAGAAGCGAGCCGACCATGCCGCCGTCCTGCGTGTCCTCAGCCAGGCTGAAGCCGCCGTTTCCCGTCCCTCCGGCAGGGGCGGCCGGAGTTGGACCTATGCCAAAGCCGACAACGGGTTCGGAAACCTGAAGGTTTGCCGTGTTGACCGTCAGGGTCAGCGGCGGATAGCAGATCGAATCCTTCTTGCAGCCCTGATAGGTGACTGCGACCTGCCCGGGCGCTTCAGTGCCGAGACGTGCCACCGCTTCAAGATAATAGACCTCCGAAGGACCGAAGTTGGCATCCTCTGTCTCCACGACGCCCGGTCCAGTCGACAGCGGGATCGGCTCGCCGGTCGCGGCATCCTTCGCTTCCAGATGATCGCGATAGAGGTAATAGCCTTCCTCGATTTCCCACCGGAGTTGGATCTGCTGATCCGCATTCCGCTCAACCGAGAAACGGAAGGCTTCCTCGGCTTGCAGGAGATCCTCCTGTTGCGCCGCGGCGGGCAGCGACAGGAAGACGAAGAACAGGCCAGCAAGGAGGCGGAGTATGGGCATTGAGGACATGAAATTACTCGGATGATCGCGATCGGGATGCATCAAGACGCTTCGCGAGCGTCTGCGACAACCTGGCGGAAGCCGTCCTCGTCGAGGGCGGAGGCGACGAGAAACCGACCGATCAGAAACACGGGCGTGCCACGCAGACCGAGCCCCTCGGCCTGCGCGTTATTGCGCTGAAGCAAGGCGGTGATCTCGGCGTCGCGGCGGTTGGCTTCGGTCTCGAGACCCGCCGTGTCGAAGCCGGCACCTTCCAATGCCTGTCGCATCTGCTCTTCTGGCACCCGCGACCCTTCGATACCCATCAACGCCAGATAGGCTTCCTCGTAGCGGTTCTGATACCCGGCCGCCAACGCCAGCTTTGCGCCATAGACCGAAGACTGCGCGAGGATCGGCCAGTCCTTGTAGACGTGACGCACATTGCCGTCCGATTCCAGCACCGTATTCAGCGGCTCGACGGTGCGCTTGCAGAAAGGACAGTTATAGTCAAAGAACGAGACGATCGTCAGGTCGCCGTTCGGGTTGCCGCCGACCGGCGCCTCCGGGTCGTTCAGGATCATCTCGGCTGACATGTCGTCGGCACGCACGGGCATGGCAAAGCCGGCGGCAGCGAGCGCCGCCAGGCCCGAGAGCAAGGTCCGCCGACTCAATGCACCGCGGAACGGCGGCCTACCCATAGCGAAAGGATGAGGTCTACGTGTGCAGAGGCGCCGATCGTGCATGGTCTCAAAGCTCCAGATCATGGATATTGAAGCGAGCGCACTCTCCCGAGCTTAAGACAGTCTTAAGGACCGCATTGAGCCGAAGATGCGACGGCAGTTTATCCTGACTCCGGACTATCGGGTGAACGGCCGCAACCGCCGCATGAGATCGCGCCTGCTGAACGGTCCGACCGAACGGGTGCCGTTGTATTCCTGTCCGGTGGCTGCATCCACGACGAAGAATGTCGGCGGGCCGCTCGCTCGAAGGTGGGAGAGGAGCTGGCGGTTTCCCTCGTCCATCGCCGTGACGTCCACCTTGACGAGAGGGACAGCCTCAAGGTGTTGCAGCACAGCAGGGTGGGCGAGGATTTCCCGCTCAATGCGGTGGCACACCGCGCACCAATCCGCACGGATGTCGATGAGCGCGAAGCTATGTGTTCGTGCGATCTGCTCCAGTCTCTCCCGGTAGGAAGCGACGTCCGTGACCATTGCAGCCGGATTGGCGGCGGCCATCCCGCTGGGAGTCGCCAACAATCCTACCGGCACCACCAGGCCCCCGAGCAGAAGCTCGCGGCGGGTCCATTGGTCATTCTTGCGTCGAGCATCAGCATCGATGCCGCATCCAACACCTTCCGCGGACGCTACGGCGTTGTTTCTTAAAAGTCGCGTCCGCATCCTCGTCTCCTTCACAGGACCGGCGGCAAAGCGGGCGTTCCTTAAGGCCCGCTTAAGGGCGGAAAAGTGCTCCTCGCCTGCGACGCAAGCCCGCGTTTCCAACAAAGTGCCCCCACCCAATCGAAAACCTGTTCGGCCGGATCACTTGAGCCGCAGGCCGGCGCCTGAAGTCCCCGCCGCTTCGCTATCTTCGGCCGCGCTTACCTTAAGCTGCTCTTAAGATGGGCATCGTGCTGTGCGGCCTGATTGATCGCAAAGCAGAGAGCGTACGAAACGTGAGCAAGCTACCGACACCCGCAATCGCGCGACGCGCTTTCCTCATTGGCGCCAGCGCAATGACTCTCGCCGGATGCGTTTCCACGAGGCAAACACCGCAAGTCGCGCAGCCGGTCTCGATGCCTCCTCCGCCGCCGACGCCCCCGATGTACTACGCACTGCCGAACGAGCGCTTCCCGATCCCGGAAGTCGACGTTTCCAAGGTCGATCCGAAATGGTGGCGGACGGAAGTCGACTATCCAACCGATGAACGAGCCGGAATCGTCATCGTCGATACGCCAAACCGTTACCTCTACCACGTTCAGCCTCACGGCCGCGCAACCCGATACGGTGTGGGTGTCGGCAGGGACGGTTTTTCGTGGGCTGGTCGAGGGCGTCATATCGCATACAAGCGGGAATGGCCGCGCTGGACACCTCCCGATGAAATGGTTGCGCGCCAACCCGAGTTAGAGCCCTACTCAATCGCCAATGGCGGCATGGACCCGGGGCTGAAAAATCCACTTGGAGCACGCGCCCTCTACATTCATGAAGGAAACCGGGACACGATCTATCGCATCCACGGAAACCCGGAATTCTGGACCATCGGCCAGGCCGTTTCATCAGGATGCATCCGGATGATCAATCAGGATGTCATCCACCTCGCCGACAACGTTCGCGACGGGAGCCCGCTGGTTGTGATAGCAGATCCGGCTATGGGGCATCTTTTGGTGGGATAGCTTCGTCGCGCGGCGAGAAGATCACTCCCTGCGTTGGCGCATCCTGCTGGCACTCCATCTTCTTGAAGATGAGTTGGCTGCGCCCCGCACCATGTATGTGCAACGGGTCACGCGGCGTTCGCCATCACCGCTTGCAGCCCTCCGCAATCGCGATTCTGAAGTCGTAGGTGCCAACCACTCCGCCCGAGCGCCAGTTCGACGATCGCGAGACCGAGACCGCTGCCGACCGGTACTTTGTTGCGGCCGCGAAAGAAGCGTTCGGTGACGCGGGCCAACTCCTCCTCGGGGATACCGGGACCATCATCCTCGATGATCATCTGGCCCTCTTCGGCGGGGCCGGCCACACGACACCTGACGACGCCTCCGGGCGGCGAATGGTTCACAGCGTTCTCCATCAGATTCCGGGCAGCAAGAGCGAACAGATCCGGCTCGATGTCCAGCTCGATGCGGTCAAGATCAGGGGAAACCTCGACCGCAACGCCCCTGGTCGGATCTGCTAATTCGTCCGCGAGCGCTCTCAGTATACTCCCGGGCCATACCTTCCCACTACGCTCGCCCTGGTCGAGCGCCTCAACCGCCGACATATCCAGCAATTGCCGAACGAGCCGGCCGGTGCGGTCTACGCCAACCATGATCTGACGCAATGCCTGCTCGCGGATCGTGCCATCGCCGCTTGCAAGCGCGACCTGCGCCTGCGTCTTGAGGCCGGCCAACGGCGTGCGCAGTTCGTGGGCGGCAAAGGCGGTGAAGTTGCGCTCGCGTTCCCGAAGCCCGGCCACGCGTGCAAACAATCCGTTGAGCGACTGCAAGACCGGCGCAATCTCCTTCGCGGTCTGCACGTCCTCGATCGGGCTGAGGTCGGAGGCGGGTCGTGCTTCCAGGTCGCCTGCGATCTTCCTTAGCGGCTCAAGGCCGCGCCTGACGCTGAGCCAGATCAGGACAGCAAGAACCGGCAACATCAGCAGGACCGGCAGGAGAAGACCGCGGATGACGTCGTTCACCAACCCGTTACGGATACTCAGATTGTCGCCGACCAGAACGCGAACACCGCGCTCGGTATTGGTGATTGCATAAACCCGCCACCGCTCACCATTTATCACGGTTTCGGAGATCCCGTCGGTGTGCTCCGACATTGCTTGATCGGGCGCCGCATCCGATCGCCCGATCAATGTCCCCTGCAGCGACCAGATCTGGCACGAAAGCTGGCGGTCATAGGCGCTGTGGCCGCGCACCGGCAGATCGGACGTGATCGTTTGCGTCGGATCGATGGCGATCTCCTGGCTGACGATCAATGAGGAAACCATCCGGCCGGCTTCCATCAGCCGCGCGTCGAGAACCCGTTCCACCTCCGCGCGCGTGGAAAGGAAAATCCAGACGACCGCCGACAGCCAGACGAGACCGGTGGTCAGGGCGAGGATCAGGAACAGCCGTTTGGAGATCGACGGCATCACGGTTCGTCTCCGAGGCGATAGCCGATCCCACGGACGGTCTGGATCATGCCCGGTCCCAGCTTGCCGCGAAGATGATGGATGTGGACCTCGACAGCATTGCTCTCGACCTCCTCCTGCCAGCCGTAAAGCTTCTCCTCGATCTGGCTCCGCGACAGGATCCGGCCGGGATGGATCATGAGGGCATGCAAAATCGAGTATTCGCGCCGCGACAGGCGGATGGGTTCGCCTTGGTGTTCGACATTCTGGTTTGCAGGATCGAGCCGCAGGCCGCGCCATTCGATAAGCGCCTGCGGCCGGCCAGCGGCACGGCGGACGAGCGCGCGCAGCCGCGCCGCGACCTCGTCGAGGTCGAACGGCTTGCCGAGATAGTCGTCGGCCCCCGCATCCAGTCCGTGAATCCGGTCGGCGACCTGATCACGCGCAGTCAGGAGGAGGACGGGCGTGGCGTCCTGCCGTTCCCGCAGGGATTTCAGCACGTCGAGGCCGGAACCGTCGGGAAGCATCAGGTCAAGCACCAGCGCATCGAACTCATGGTTCGTGAGAGCTGCGCCGGCTTCTTCGCAGGTTTTGACCGCATCGGCGGTGAAGCCGCCAATCGAAAGGCCCACCGTCAATCCGTCTCTGAGGACGGCATCATCTTCGACTATCAGCACGCGCATGGTTATCACCCGAGGTTCCAGGTCGCATTTCTATACGAGGCTTAAGGCAGCCTTAAGGATCGAACTTGAGCGCGCTCGATATCGTTCGGGGATTGGGCGCCTGTGATGTACCTCATCTTACCTGAGCCAAGAGTCGGACGTCTTCGAGACTTGGAATCGCGCCGGCAAAAACGCCGTTCTCGCCCTGATCCTTATGGGCATCTCCAGCCCAGCGCCGAAACAAAACGCTGGCATGGCGGCAGTGTACCCGTCATTCCGGCCCTCCTGTCCATCGGGCTGTTGCTGGTCGCGGTGAAGGAACTCGCCCGGCCTGAAACGATACGCGGGTCCACTTGTCTGCCCGAGCCAGTTGGGCAATGCGCATTGGAGACGGACTCGAATCAGTTCGGCTCGCCGAGGCATCGTCCGGCTGGTGTTCAGGCGATCATCCCGTCCTGCCTGCTCAGGCGTCATTCGTGTTGACCAGGTGTTGGCCAAGCCCAAAAAGGGAAGGGCCACCCGAAGATGGCCCTTACTCAATCCTTTGATTTCCTTTAGAAATCTGAAGAGAGCGAAGGGATTCGAACCCTTGACTCCAACCTTGGCAAGGTTGCTATGCGGCGGCCCGAAACAGCAAGTTATGATGGGTGCGCCCTCCCGCAACCACCGATTCAGACATTCGCGTAGCATCCGCTGCGGTTTTTTCGTTTTTAGACGTCTTTCCAATGACTTGCCGCTCCGTCTATTCGAGGATCGTCGCCAGATCACCATGCAGAGTGGCGTAGAGCCCCCCGCGTTCGGGCCCCGGCGTCAGCACGATCTTCTCGATCAGCATCCGCAAAGCTTCGGCCGCCTGCGGCCGTTCGTCGGGCCGATCCAGCGCGCCGGCGAGCACCGCGACCTTCTTCGCATAGATGGCTGATGCGCTAGGAAATTAATCAGCCTCGCCGGTCCATCCTGTTCCGACCGATATTACATTCAGACCAACGCCCGCATGAACGACCCAATCAAATCGTCGACCTCGATGTCCTCGGGAAGCCGCCCCTGCAGCGCGAAGCCAGACCAAAGGGCAGAGAATCCTAGCGACATCAGCATCGGTGGCAGTTTTGTCTCCACGCCATGGTGCTTTCGAATCGTTTCTATTGCGTGGGCAATGAGAGCATGCTGGGCAGCGCGCCATCGATTATAGTTCGTTGCGAACCCGGTGTCTCTTAGCGCGTGGACCTGGAATTCGAGCATCACCAGCGTGCCGGCCGTATCGTCCTGCATGGATTTCAGCCATTCGCCCAGCCGCTCGATGGTGGTTTCGAGTGGTCCTTCCCCAAGCAGAATGGCCTCCATCCGGTCTAGCCGGCCCCGCATGAGTTTTTCAAGCACCGCCTCCAAGAGAGCGTTCCGCGTCGAAAAATTGGAATAGAATGCGCCTTGCGTGTAGCCCGCTCGCTCGGTGATGTGGCGCAGTGAAGCGCCGGAAATCCCGTTCTCGAAAATCTCTGCGGTCGCTGCGGCAATCAGCGCCTCGCGTGTAATCTGCCTTCTGTCGGCGTGCTTCATGGTCGTCTTCCCGATCGGTGCCTTCGTAATTATATGCCGCTTGACATCTAAATATCAATTGATATCTATCTGCATCGGGTCAAGGATGCCACCGTCATGAAATCGAGAATCGCCCTCATCATCGCCGTCGTCGCCCTTGCAGGCATTGCGGCCCTGTCGATCTGGGCCTCGCTGGCTCCCGCCGCCGTCCTCGTTCAGGGGGAGGTGGAGGCGACGCGAGTCGACATCGCGCCGAAGGTCTCCGGCGAGATCGCCGCGGTGCATGTCAACGAAGGCGAGCGCGTCGAGGCGGGCACGCTTCTGGTTGAGCTCGAAAGCCCGCAGCTCATGGCCGGCCTCGCTTCAGCGGAAGCTGCGGCCGGGGTTGCGCGCGCCGATCGCGCGCGGATCAACAGCACCCGTCCGGAGGTCATCGCCGCACGCCGGGCCGAACTCGAAAAGGCTGAGGCGGATCTCGTTCTGGCCAGGCAAAGTTATGACCGCGTCTCGGTTCTGACCGAGCGCTCGGCTGCCTCGCAGCAACAGCTCGACAGCGCCGAGAATTCGCTCTCCGCAGCGCAGGCCGCCGTAGCCGCCGCCGAGGCGAACCTGACGCTGGCCATCGACGGAGCGAGCTCCGAGGAGCGGGCGGTCGCCGATGCTCAAGTCCAGCAAGCCGAAGCCTCCCTCAATCAGACCCGTACCGATGTCGGCGAATTGTCCATCTCCGCGCCGATCTCCGGCGAGGTCGTCAGCCGGGTCGCCGAGGTCGGGGCGCTCGCCGCCGCCGGGGCGCCGCTGCTGTCCATCGTCGATCTCGACAATGTCTGGTTCACCTTCAACCTGCGCGAGGATCTGCTGGACGGCCTGACGGTCGGCGACCGGCTGCACGCCCGGGTTCCCGCCATCGGCGGGCGCGATGTCGAACTGCGCGTTACCTCGATCAGCGCGCTCGGCGCCTATGCCAACTGGCGGGCGACGCGGGCGACGGGGGATTTCGACCTGCGCACCTTCCGCATCCGCGCCCGCCCGGTCGAACCGGCCCTGGGCCTGCGCCCGGGCATGAGCGCCATCATCGACTGGCGGACCGGCCATGCCGGCCGCTGAAAAGCCGATGCGGCCGGGAGTCGCGCTGGCCGCCCGGCGCGAGCTGCGCCGCATCGCCCGCCGTCCCGCCCTGTCCTTTTTCGTGCTGGCCTTTCCGCTGCTGATCTTTCTCGTGCTGGCCTCGATCTTCCGGGCGGGCGTGCCGACGGATCTGCCGGTGGCCGTGCTCGATCTCGACCGCAGCAGCCTTTCGCGCCAGATCGTGCAGGCGGTGGATGTGGCGCCCGAGGTCGCGGTCGCCTGGCGTCCGCTCGATCTGTCCGAGGCGAGGCATCTGGTCCTGAGCGGGCGGGCTTACGGCGTCGTGCTGGTCCCGGCGGAGTTCGAGCGCGACCTGCGCGCCGGGCGCCAGCCCGAGGTCGTGCTGTTCTACAACAACCAGTTCATGACCCCGGGCAGCGCCGTGGCGCGCGGCGTGCAGACCGCGCTCGCCAATGTGAACGCGGGCATCGCGGTCTCGATGCGCGTCGCGCGGGGCGAGGCCGCTCATCAGGCCGCTGCGGCGGTCAACCCCATTCCGGTGCAGCAAAGCCCGCTTTTCAATCCCACCCTGGACTATGTCCATTTCCTTCTGGCCGCCCTGATGCCCGCCGCGCTCCAGATCTTCATCTGCGCGGCGACCGCCAACGCCATCGCGCTCGAACGGTCGAGGCCGGGCGGGTTGCGGATCATGGCGCGGATCGGCGGCGGGGTAGTTCCGGCGATGCTGGGCAAGCTCCTGCCCTATACCGTCATCTTCGCCACCGTTCTCGCCGTGGGCGACGCGCTGCTGCTGCGGGTCTACGACATGCCGTTCAACGGCAGCCTGCCGATCCATCTGGCTGGCGGACTGCTCTTCATCCTCGCCTATCAGATGATGGGCGTGGCCTTCGGCCTGGCATCTCCTACGGTTCCGATGGCGCTCGGCATGGCGGGTATCTTCACCGCGCCGGCCTTCGGCTTCATCGGGGTCAGTTTCCCGCGCCTCGCCATGCACGGCTTCGCGACGTTCTGGAGCGCGCTGCTGCCGCTGACCTGGTATATGGACCTGCGCGTGGACCAGATGCTGCGCGGCGTGCCGGTGGATCTCTCGCTGGCATCGCTGGGGGTCCTGGGCTGGGCGGTGCTGGCCTATGCGGGCCTCGCCGCGCTGCTGCTGGCCGTCCGGCGGCCCCGCGGCGCCTCCCCGAAGATGGAGGCCGCGGCATGAGAACCTGGCTCGCGGAGTTCCGGGACGCGTTCGCCGCCATCTTCACGGACCGGGCCGCCTTTTCGGTCATGGTGCTGGCCATCGTCGTCTACGGCCTGCTCTATCCTCAGCCCTATCTGGGCGAGGTGGTGCGCGAGGCGCCCGTCGTGGTGGTCGATCAGGACAATTCCGCCACCTCGCGGGAGCTGCTGCGCCGGATCGACGCCCATGACACGGTGGAGATCGCCGGTTCGGTGCCCGACATGGTGGCCGCGCGCCGCGCGCTTCAGGAAAGGCGGGCCTTCGCGATTCTGGTGATCCCCGAATTCTTCGAGCGCGACCTTCTGGCCGGGCGCAGCGCGCCCGTGGCCGCCTATGGCGATGCGAGCTATTTCCTGCTCTACAATTCGGCGATGACCGTCGTGACTTCGGCGACCCGCCAGATGGGGGCGGAGATCGCCGCCGCGCGGATGGTGCAGCAGGGCAGGGGGGCGCAGGCTTCGGCGGGCATCCAGCCCATGACGGTGACGGCGGTCCCCCTGTTCAATCCCCAGGGCGGATATGCCAGCTATGTCGTCCCCGCCGCGGTCGTTCTCATCCTGCAGCAAACCCTCCTGATGGGCGTTGCGCTGCTCAACACCGGGGCGGCGAACGCGCGCTACAGCGAACGGCCGTTCACCGCCGTCACCGCGAGAACGGCGGCCTACGGCCTGCTTTACGGCATATGGATGTTCGCCTATCTGGTGTTCCTGCCGGCCATTCTCGGCGTGCCGCGGATCGGCGGCCTGCTCGATCTTGTCATCCTCGGCATTCCCTTCATCCTGTCGACGGCGTTCCTCGGGCTTCTGCTGGCCGCAGTCCTGCCGGTGCGCGAATGGGCGATCCTCGCCATGATGGCCATGGGCATCCCGCTCTTCTTCCTGTCGGGCGTGGCCTGGCCCGTCGAGATGCTGCCGCACTGGATGCAACGGATCGCGCTTGCCGTCCCCAGCACCTCGGCCATTCCCGGCATGGTCCGCGTCAACCAGATGGGGGCGTCCTGGCAGGACGTGCTAACCCAGGTCGCGATGCTCTGGGCGCTGACCGCCATCTACGGCGCCGCCGCCCTTGCGGCGCTGCATCTCGCCTGCGAGAGGCGCGGGCTTCGGGATCAGGCCACGGACCACAACCACGGTTAAGGGCGGCTGGTCACGCCGCCCAGCCCCTGCTTCCGATCCAGCGCAACGCGGTGAGGGAAGGCATGAACATGTATTCGCCTCCACGCAGACGGTTGAAGGTCGTCACCCCGTCGATGCGGCGGCGCACCGGATCTGCCGGAATGGTGAACATGCCCGGCTCCTCATGCAGACCGACAATCGGATCTGGCTCGGTACCGAGGTCGATGAAGTTGCCGCGGTTGATCCACTCCTGTTGCAGGAACTCCACCGTGTCATAGGCCCGCGCGCTGATGAAGATGAAGAACAGGCCGCGCTCGTCCGGCCGGTCGTCGGCCGCGATCACATCTGGCGTCCATTTCGGGCCGAAGGTGGACGATCGCCGGATGATGCGGTGGATGTTCTCGTCCGTCAGGATGCTCAGGTCGCTGCCGCGCGGGTTCATCCGGCGCATATGGCTGGAATGCGGGCAGACGAAGCCCCTCACGTCGTCGTTGAAATCGAAATCGTTGTTACGCAGGCGATCGGCGCCGAGATCCGCATCGTCGCCGTCCGGGGAGAGCGGCAACGGCGCGCCGGAGCGCCAGCGTCCGAACATCTTCGCCGCCAGCGCGTGCCGGGCTTCGGGATCTTCGGCCTGCGCGCGCAGGAAGTCGTTGAAGGCGCCGACACGGCTGTCGTATTTGCGCAGGACGACGAAGGAGCCGTTGCGCCCGAGCGGATCGGGCGAAGGCATCGAGACGGGCTCTCCGGTCTCGCTCTTCTCGCCAAGGACGAACTCGCCCGCCGCGATTGCGCGCTCCTTCCCCGGTTGCGGATCGACCCCGGCGCCCGCGACCGTCGGCTGCGAGATGGAATCGCGGAAGCCGAACGGGTTTTCGGCATCCTCGTCTGCGCCGAACTCATGCGTGCCCACCAGCGTGACGCCGGTCGAGGCGCCGAGTTCGGCCATCGCCTTTTCCACGGCGGCATCCAGCGCGTGTTTGTCCGCGGCATAGATGGTCAGCGCGATGTGGCAGTTGTTGTTCTTGTAGGCGGGCTCCCATGTTTCGGGCGCGTTCTCGCCGAAATCATGAAGCTGGGTCGCGCGCCCGGCCATGCCCTGCCGGAAGCCTAGTGGGAACGAGTTAAGCGACTCTTCGGGCAGACCGAGGGCCTTCAGCCCCGCATGGCTGATCGCGACGCCGGTCCAGGCGCTGAGATCGTCGGCCCAGTCATGCGCCGAGGGGATGTGTTCAGCCAGCCGTTCGATCAGGCCGCGCCCACCCTCGGCCTCGTCCACATGCAGCATGGCATGAATGCCGACATAGGGCTCGGGGCGCGAGCGCAGGATCAGAGCCTGGATATCGTCAAGCTGGAGCGTGACCCGGTCGCGACGGAAACGGTCTTTCAGGTGCTTAAGGATGCCCATCAGTAATCGACCCCCTGCGGAACGGCGATGACCTCGGAGAGCTTTGCAAGTGCCTTGCGCGTCGTGGCGTCCATTTCGGCATTGGCCGACATGGCGTCGAGGAATTCTGCGACTGCCTTGTCCATCCGCTGATAGCGGCGCACGTCGACAACCGTGACCTGCGGATTGGCCACGAACCAGCCTGCCGCGTCGATCTGGTGTTCGGCGATGAAGTCCTTCACCTCGGGCGAGGTGATGCCGGGCCAGCCCTCGACATTGGCGAAGAGCAGGTCCATCAGTTCCGGGATCTTGGTCGCGAAATCGTTGATATAGGTGTCCCAGTCGCCGTCATAGGCGGTGGCAAAGATGATACGCGTGTCGTTGTCGAAAAAGACGAAGCGCATGTTGTGCAGGGTCGAGACCCTTTGTGCACCATCGAAATTTCCGTTCGTCAGGTTGAAGAGACGGCGCAGGCGATCGGCTCCGCCGGGCTTGAGATCGGCGATCGCCGTCAGTTCCGAAACATTGCCCGACTGCCGCCCGGCGCGCCCTGCGGATTTCGAGCTGCCTTCGAACAGCGGATTGTGGTCGCGGATCAGGCTGTTGATCTTGATCTGGGCCAGCGTCGGCGCGTCCGCCGCGATCTCCCTGGCGATGCGGCGGAATTCGGCGAGCCGGGACTCGTCGTCCAGACGCGGGTCTTTGGTATCGTTCGACATGAGTGGGGTCTCCTGCTTGGTCGAATGTGTCGGTCAGTCGGGAATATCGGCCAGCGCCGATGGCTCCGCGCGCGGCACGGCATTCAGCCGGTGACGCTGCGCGGAAGAGGATTCATAGGCCGCCTTGCGCACGCGCATGATCGAACCCAGCGGACGATGCGCAGCCACGCCGTTCCAGGGATTGAAGGCCAGATGGTCGTCGCCGTGTACGCGCCGGGCCGGCGACAGCACGTCCTGCGGCTTGAACCGCAGCGTCGCCACCGGCACATGCGGCGAGGCCTCGGGATCCCACAGGATTGCGGCATCCTCGACCGGCATGTTTTCGGCATCGGTGCGAAGCTGGGCGCGCAGTTCGTAGGTTGCGCCGCCGCGCGCGAAATGCGCCGCGACCGCCTCGCCCATGGCGGAAAAGCCGTCGCCGATTTCCTGCCCTGCCAGCGCCGCGACCTCGTCCAGCGGCGCAAGCGACAGCTTGGCGACGAAATCGCCGTAGCGGATCGCCGCCTGTGTATGAAACGTCTCGCCCAGCATATGCGCCCTGTCGCGGGCCAGTCCCTGCAAGGTCGCGTCCGGCGTCGCGCCGACGGCCCGCACCAGCCTTTGCACCCCGCGCGCGGTGGCGGCCGAAGCCTTCTGGACCGCTTCGGGCGACCTTGCCCTGCGTTCGAGAAGCGTCAGCATCTTTTTGTATTTCTGCACTGTCCCGAAGGCGAGGACGGGAAAGTTCACCATCAGGAAGTCCTGATTGGCGCCGCCAAGCCCGGGCACGAGACGCTCGCCCTCGACGCCGATGATCTTGATCGCGAAGCCGCGCGGTTCGGGAATGTCGTCGCTGTGGATATCGCCGGGGGCCGACGAAAGCCGGGCCACGACCTCGTATTCGCGCGGGGCGACGAATATCCCCTGTGCAAGCTCGGGCGCGAGCCCTTCGTGGACGCTGATGCGTCCCTTGAGGATCGCATGGCTCTTGGCGTGCGCGTCGCGGTGGGCGTGGCGGTGATGCTCGGCGTTCCGCGCCTGAGCCGCCGCCATACGGGACACGATGTCCCGGACGATGCGGTCCTCGTCGGGCTGAAGCTTCTCGGTCGCCGCCGTATAGGGGATATACAAACCTGCGGTCCCTTCGTCTGGGTGAAGGCGCGCCGTGCAAGGCAGATCGCCCGGCGCACCGTTTCCTCGATGCATGGGAGGATAATGCGCGAGGACATTTCAGGTTTCATTCGATATCTGGAATTTTGCTGAAACGTGTCCGAAAATGTAGCACTGACGGTTCCGGGCGATTCACGATGTGAACTCATCCGCCGCGAAAGCATTGGAATCGCAGGAAAACGGAACGAGGTTCATGGATGACGCCCCAAAACGTCTCTCCCGCCGGCAAATGCAGCAGGCCACGCAGGCGCAGCTCAAGAAGGCCGCCCTGCACATCATCTCGTCCGGCGGCATAGCCGCTGCTTCCATTCGCGGAATCTGCCAGCGCGCCGGTTTCACACAGGGCGCGTTCTACTCGAACTTCGCGACCAAGGAGGAGTTGCTGCTGGCGCTCGTGGAGGACCACACGGCGGCGCTGGCGGCGGAGTTCCAGTCCATCATCGACGAAACGAAAGGTCTTTCACTCGACGCAAGCCTGCAACGCATGGCGTCTCGCATGGCCGAACTGGCGCGCAACCCGACCCTGTCGCTGATGATCGTCGAACTGCATCTGCACGCGCGCCGCGATGCGGAATTCGCCGCCCGCTTCGAGCCAGTGAAGCGTTACTATCGCGCCGAGTTCACCCGCGTCACCGAGAACTTGATCGCGGTCCACGGGCTCAGCCCGAAGATCACGGCCGACCAGCTCGCCGCCATGCTGATGGCGCTGTGGTCGGGTGCGACGCTCCAGATACACCCGCAGGAGATGTTGACGGCCGAGGAGCATCTGCTTCTGGTGTTCAAGGTGGTGAGCAAAGGGTAGCGGCATCTGCGACCGCGCTGTCGGATTTCCGCGCTCGCGCATGGCCCGAGGCCGACATCGCAGGGGATCGAACCGCGAGCAGATTTCTTGAAATCATCGTTCGGAGCTTGTGGGCGGGCATATTGCGCCTGCATTCATTAATGACTACACTCATTAATGAATGCACTCATTTACAGGCCGGGAACGTTATGACCGCCGCTGCACTTTCATCGCCTCCCGCCGGGCGTCGCGACCGGAACATGTGGGAAAAGCGCCGGCGCATTTTCGATGCGGCGACAGCGCTGTTCGATGAACGCGGATACCACGCCGTGACCACGCAGGAGGTATCGGAGCGGGCCGACATCGCCGTTGGCACCCTGTTTCGTTACGCAGCGACGAAGAACGAGCTTCTTCTGCTGATCTACAATGAAAAGTTGCGCCACGCGCTCGAACGCGGGGCCGAACGCGCGCGCCATTCGGACGATCTCGTCGACGCGATCATGAAGCTGATCTCGCCGATGGTCGCGCTCGCCTCCGATACCAGCAGGGAGAACGGTCGCGCCTATCAGCGCGAACTGTTGTTCGGCGCGCCGGGCGAACCCCATCGACAGGAAGGTCTGGCGCTGATCGCCGGCCTTCAGGAATCGATTTGCACGCGACTGACCGGGCAGGCGATCCGCGAGGGCCTGCCAGCCGACGCCGACGCCGCGCGTCTGGCCGGTAGCTCCATATTCGCGGTGACGCATCTCGTCATATCGCGAGCCTCCACCGGCGCGCATCCGGAACACGATCCGATGGAGGATCTTCGCGCTCAGGTCCGGCAGATCGTCCATGGGTATTTTGCCGCCCTCTCCACATCCAACCCCCGGCGCAGGGACGGCTCCGATGAAGAAACGAAGGGAGATCAGTAATGACGGATATCAGGAAGGTGACGGTGCTCGGCACGGGAGTGCTCGGCGCCCAGATCGCGTTTCAGACCGCCTGGAGCGGTTTCGAGGTCACGGCCTACGACATCTCAAAAGAAGCGCTCGATCAGGCGCGCCAGCGATTTGCGGGGCTTGTCGTAACCTACGAGGCCGAGGTTAAGGATGCGGCGGGCGGCAAGGCCGCCGCCATCCCCGGACGCATCCGCCTCACCACCGATCTCGCCCAAGCGGCGGCCGATGCGGACCTGGTGATCGAGGCGATCCCCGAGGTTCTGAAGATCAAGCAGGACACCTATGCTAAGCTGGGCGTGCTGGCTCCCGAGAAGACGATCTTCGCCACCAACTCATCGACCCTGCTGCCGAGCGACATCAAGGATTCGACCGGAAGGCCGGACCGCTTTCTGGCGTTGCACTTCGCCAACAGCATCTGGAAGTTCAATACCGCCGAGATCATGGGGACCGAAGACACATCCCCGGCGATATTCGACGCGCTCGTCGCTTTTGCCGCCGATATCGGCATGGTGCCGATTCCGATCCGCAAGGAGAAAGCCGGCTATGTGCTCAATTCCCTTCTCGTTCCCTTCCTCAATGCGGCCGCCAATCTTGCGGCGGGTGGTTATGCCGATCCTCACGATGTGGACAAGGTCTGGCGCATCGCGACGGGCGCACCGATGGGGCCGTTCCAGATCTACGACATCGTCGGCCTGAACACGCCCTACAACATCCTGTCGAACGGCGACGAGAACGCGCGCAAGATCGCTGCCTGGCTCAAGGAAAACTACATCGACAAGGGCAAGCTAGGTAGGGCATCCGGCGAAGGCTTCTATTCCTACGAAACGGTCGACTGATAGGGCGGTAACCCCACGCCGCGCGCGTCATTACGGGGCGGGGCGGGCATCACGCCTGTCGTCATGCCATCACCGTGCGCTGCTTCCTCGGGTTTGACGGTAACGACCACACCGGTTGCCCTCCGGCGCAAGCTTTTGCGCGCCCACCGTTCCGTCCCCTTGGGAAACGCAATTTCCTCGAGTCGCGGACCAACCGGCCGGGGATTTCGAACGACGAATTGACTCATATCAAATGTTATCTGAATAACATGTGATATCTGTAATTCCGGATGCTCGACTGGCATCCAGAACCCAAGCAACGGAAGGAGACATTATGTCCGACTTGCCGCAAGCCCCGAAATCCGCACCTGTGATAGAGGCCAATATCGGGCAGGCCTTCTGGCGGAAGGAACCTTTGGAAACGCTGCCGCCACCCGACACCATGGGCCCTTACATGCGTAACCGCCCGCTACCTGTGACACCGGTCGAGGGACGCAAGGCCTGGATCATCGGCAGCGGCATCGCCGGCCTCGCCGCAGCCTTCTACATGATCCGTGACGGGCGGATGAAGGGTGAGGACATCACCATCCTCGACACGATGGATATCGCCGGTGGCTCGCTCGACGGCGCCGGCAATGCCGAGGAGGGCTACATCGTCCGCGGCGGTCGCGAGATGAACTGGAACTACGACAACTTCTGGGACCTGTTCCAAGACGTCCCTGCGCTGGAACTGCCGGAAGGCTACAGCGTGCTGGACGAATACCGGCTGGTGAACGACAACGACCCGAACTGGTCGAAAGCGCGCCTGATGCACAAGCAGGGCGAAATCCGCGATTTCTCGACGCTCGGCCTTAGCAAGGCGCACCAGTGGGAGATCGTGAAGTTGCTCCTGAAGCGCAAGGAGGAACTCGACGACATCGCCATTGAGGACTATTTCAGCGAAAGCTTCCTTGAGACCAACTTCTGGTATCTGTGGCGGTCGATGTTCGCCTTCGAGAACTGGCAGAGCCTGCTTGAAGTGAAGCTCTACATGCACCGCTTTCTCGACGCCATCGACGGGTTGACGGACATGTCGGCGCTGGTTTTCCCGAAATACAATCAATACGACAGTTTCGTCGTGCCGCTGACCCGGCTGTTGAAGGAAAAGGGAGTGAAGGTGCAGTTCGACACCCGCGCCTACGATCTCGACATGATCGGGGAGGCGGACAAGCGCACCGTCACCGCAATCCGCTGCAAGGTAGGCGGCAAGGACGAAACGATCGCGCTCGGCCCCGACGACGTGGTCGTCGCGCTGACCGGCTCGATGACCGAGGGCACGGCCTACGGCGACATGGACACCGTTCCGGTCCTGCAACGCGGCAAGGCCGAGCCCGGCGAGGACAGCGACTGGGCCCTGTGGAAGAACCTCGCCGCGAAATCGCCTGTGTTCGGCAAGCCGGAGAAGTTCTACGGTAACATCGACGGTTCGATGTGGGAATCGGCGACCCTGACCTGCAAGCCCTCGCCCCTTGTCGAGAAGCTCAAGGAGGTTTCGGTCAACGATCCCTATTCGGGCAAGACCGTCACCGGGGGCGTCATCACCTTCACCGACTCGAACTGGGTGCTGAGCTTCACCTGCAACCGTCAGCCGCATTTTCCGAACCAGCCCGACGACGTGCTGGTGCTGTGGGTCTATGCACTGCTGATGGACAAGGAGGGCAACCACGTCAAGAAGCCGATGCCCGCCTGCACCGGGCGCGAAATCCTTGCCGAACTCTGCTATCATCTGGGCATCGAGGACCAGCTCGACGAGATCGCGGCCAACACCAAGGTGCGCACCGCACTGATGCCCTATATCACGGCGCAGTTCATGCCGCGCGCAGCCGGCGACCGGCCGCGCGTCGTGCCTGAGGGCTGCGCGAACCTCGCGCTGGTCGGGCAGTTCGTGGAGACCAGCAACGACGTCATTTTCACGATGGAAAGCTCGGTTCGCACCGCGCGGATCGGCGTCTACACGCTGCTCGGCCTGCCAAAGCAGGTGGCCGATATCAGCCCGACCCAGTACGACATCCGCAACATCCTGAAAGGCGCGCGAGCGCTCAACAACAACGAGCCCTTCCCCGGCGAGCGACTGCTGCACCGGCTTCTGGGCAAAACATACTACGCCCATGTCCTGCCGCCCCTGCCGGAGAAGGACGAAGCCGCGCACGCGCACGCCATAAGCGAGCTTCACGGACTTCTGGACAAGGGAGGACAGGCCCTTGCAGGCGCGGTCCTCAGCGGGATGGAGCAGTTCAGCGAAACGTTGCGGCGCAAATCGAAGTAGAATGAACCATAGAGGGGAGGCGGCAGGGCCGCTTCCCCGCCTATATGTTGATATCCAGTCACCATCATACTGGGCGTTTATGTTAGCGCGGCCTACGGGCGTTGAAGCCGCTTCGCTCATGACTTCAGGACGCGATAGAGTTCTTGGCCCTCGGATCGCCGTGATCCGCTACTTGGCGGTGTGGAACTTGGCCATCTTTTTCAGGTCCTGCACGGCAACGGCCAGATGAAAGCACCGAGGCGCCCTCAAATAGGTCGAAGGACTCAACCAATAGGGACGTTTAGGTGATCCGATCGGTTGGTAAACTACTGAACGTTCGTAAATGCCGTCAGAGACGGTTGATCCGTCTTCCGATCTAAAGCGTGTCGCCTCTGACGAGATTAAGGCTTTCCGTTGAGGATTTTGCTCAATTCCTTGCGGATTGAAAGAGAACCGCGATGGGAAAGCCGGTACCGATGACGTTGCGAGAGCGTGGTGCGGCGCTTGTGGATGAAGGCCATCGGCACCGGGAGGCGGCACGGCATTTCAGCGTATCGCCACGTTTGGTCAACGAGTTGATGAAGCTTGACGTGCCTTCGCATATCTCCCGATGCAGCGGGGGTTCCTGTATTTGGTCGCCATCATGGACTGGTTCACCCGCAAGGTTCTGGCCTGGCGCATATCCAACACCCTTGAGGCGGACTTCTGCGTCGAGGCACTGAACGAGGCCATCCACCGGTTCGGCGCGCCCGGGGTCATGAATACCGATCAGGGCAGCCAGGCCGCGATAGCCGGGCTCGGCATCGCCTCCTTGCCGCACGGGCTCTGCGCGCCTTCGATTGCAAGCGGAGAACTCCGCCGGGTTCTGCCCGACTGGTACGCGGGAGGCGCAACGACGACGATCCTCATCCCGCACCGGCGCGGCCAGCTTCCCGCGGTCCGGACAGTCGTGGATTTTCTCACCGATCGCTTGCCGGCAAAGCTGGATGGCTAGCCGCTGCCTCGCGCGGATCGCCGGTGGATCAGCGTTCCATATGCTTTGACGATCCCACCTGTGCCGCCGCCTTCCACACAATCAACATAGGCCCCGATCAGCCGATCCATCGACACCGGCTTCATGCCCGGAAACAGGTGGCCGAAATCTTCGGTCGAGTCGGCAACCATCGTCGGGCTCACGGCATTGATGTGCAGGCCGCGCGGCAGTTCGATGGCGGCCGACAGGACAAAGCTGTGCAGGCCGCCGCTGATGACCGCGCCGCCGGTGACGCCCGGCCACGCCTCGTCGGCGAATATGCCGCTGGTCAGGGTGAACGAGCCATTGTCCGCAAGGTGGCGCTGGCCGATCAGCACGAGATTGATCTGGCCGAAGAGTTTTCCGCGCATGTTCTCGAGCAGGGCGGCGTCGGTCAGTTTGGAAAAACGGTCCAGTGCGCCAGACGCGGCAACGCAGATGCAGGCGTCGACAGGCCCAATTGTCTCGTACATTTGCTCGATGCTTTCAGCCGACGTGATGTCGACCGAGACGTCGCGGCCCGAGCGGCCGGCGGCGATCACCTCGTGGCGCGTCCCGAGTTCCGCACAAAGCGGACGTCCGATCGTTCCGGACGCCCCGACGACAAGAATTCGCATCGCAATCTTCCTCCGTTGTCCATGGTGTTGGCTTGGTGAGGAAAATCGCTTGCTGCGTTTGAGAAGAGAATGCTCTATTATATGATATAGTCTTGAAGGGAATGATACATAATGCGCGGGAGCGAGTTTGCCGATCTCAAGGCGTTCGTCGCCATCGCGGAACGCGGCAGCTTCTCCGCCGCTGCGAGGACGCTGGCTATTTCGCCATCTGCATTGAGCCAGCGTATGCGCGAGTTTGAGGCCCGGTTGGGTGTGCGGCTGCTCAATCGCACGACCCGGAGCGTCGCCCTAACCGAGCAAGGACAAGCACTGCTTAACAACATCGTGCCCCTCTTCGCCGGCTTCGACCAGGCCATGGCCGAACTGACCGCCGAAGGTGCCGAGGCGGTCGGCTCGCTGCGGCTCAATCTCTCGCGCGTCGCTGCGATGTATCTGCTGGCGCCGCATTTGGGAGCGTTTCACCAAGCCCATCCGGCCGTGACCCTCGACATCACGATAGAAGACACCTTCTCGGACATTGTCGCTGGGCGGTTCGATGCAGGCATTCGACTCGGAGAAACCCTCGAAAGAGATATGGTTGCGATTCGGATGGGCGGCCAAAGGGCGTCCATGGTGGTCGCAAGCCCTGGGCTCATCGAGCGGCTAGGCAGGCCGGAAAGTCCGCTTGACTTGTATCGATTTCCTTGCATCCGCTTCCGCTGGCCTGGTGCACGGGCAATCTATCGCTGGGAGTTCGAGAAGGAGGGCGATGCCATTGAGGTCGATGTCGAAGGCCCGCTGATCGCCAACGATACCGCCGTGATGCTGAATGCCGCCGAGCAAGGGCTGGGCCTTGCCTATTTGCTGGACGTGGAGGCAAGTGCGCGCGTCGAGGCCGGTCGCCTCTTGCGGCTTCTCCCTGACTGGACACCCCCGTTCGGCGGTTTCTACTTGTATCATCCCAGTGCGAGACAGATGCCGAAGCAGCTCAGGGCATTTATCGATTTCCTCAGCGGCCGGTTGGCCGGCTGAGCAGCGTTCCAACGCCCATACGACCATCGCATTTGTCGGAACAACAGAAGCACCATTTTCTCCTTGACTTGGAGTGCGCTCTAACCCGTAGCCTTGCACGCGTCGTAACGAGAGAAGACGCGCATGAAGATCGGCGAGCTGGCGAGGCGTTCGGGTCTGTCGGCCCACACCATCCGCTACTATGAGCGGATCGGACTTTCCGGGCTTTTCAACGAGCGACACTACGTCAAACCGCGGAGCGTTTCCAATTGGCAGCGAGTACGCCAGCGCCAATCATCAGCGACCCGCCCACGCGGTTGACGACCCGCTGCACACTTGGCTTGCGGATTGATTTTCGCGCCATGGAGGCCAAAAATGCGTAGAAGACCGCATTCAGCGTCGCCAGTACGAGGAATGTCACCTCGAACACGATCATCTGCGGAAGGATCGGCTGGGCGGTGTTCATGAATTGCGGCAGGAAGGCCACGAAGAAGATGATGCTCTTCGGATTCAGGGCCGTCACTATGTAGGTATGAAGGAATATCCGGAGCGGGCGTTCCCTCGGCAAGGCTTTGGTATCCGGACTGGCTTCGCCGATCGATACGGGAGCCCGCCAGAGCTTGATCCCAAGATAGATCAGATAGGCGGCACCAATCCATTTGAGCGCGGTGAACAGCGTGGCAGAGGTCGCAAGCAGCGCGCCAAGGCCAAGCATGGAGGCCGTCATAGCGGTGAAATCACCAAGTGCAACGCCTCCAACCGTCGCGCCTGCTGCCTTCCTGCCGTGCCCAAGCGCATAGGAAATTACCAGCAATATCGTCGGGCCGGGGATCGCCAGCAACACGGCAGATGCTGCCGCGAAGGCCAGCCACAGTTCAAAGGTCATATCGTTTCTCCTGTACGGAGGTACGAGCAATCCATAGCTGTGAAAATGGTGCAAGAGGCTTCATGAATGGCTGTCGAAAATCAGGGCGGCCAGCGATCCGAGCAGGGCAATGGCTGGTATCAGGCCTACGCTCAGGACCTCGACGATCAGTTGACCTACCCAGATCGACTGACTGTACCTCCCTCGGAATTAGCGATCTCGGGAATCCGAAGATTGAGGTCGGGGAGAAGATCGATGCCTGACGACAAAATTGAGATTGAAAACATCAGTTCACCTGGCCGCCTCGTGCGGGTGAATCGGGAAAATATCATGCGATGCGGCAGGCTTTTCTCGACGTTCTGCCTCACTCAACTCCCGGACTGACAGAGGCGGAGGCGGAGGCGGAGGCGGAGGCGAAGGCGGCACTTTTGCCGAATCTCCCGGCAGACCTGTTCCCCCGAGGGGAAAAGGCCGGATGGTGGTTAGCAGCGGTCCGCCTGGATCTGGAAGCGAAGGGCATTGTCGTTCGAGAGAAAACGAAACCCTTGCGCTTTCGCAAAACTTCTACCGCCGGATAGCAGCGAGAATGATGAGATTCGATCGCGTCCTGCCATGATGCCGCAGCATGCCGTGCACGTTTCAAGAGCGGGCTGCATGGCTCCTGGCGTAGTGAGCCCGCGCCTTGGCCCTGTTGCCGCAATCGCTCATCGAGCACCACCGGCGCGATCGGTTGCGGGTCTCATCGAGGAAGACCCAACCGCAGTCGGGATCGGCACATCGGCAGACCAGATGCCGGCGCGACGACACGGCAAGGTCCAGTGCCGAGATTGCCATAGGCAGCAATGGAAACCGCAAGTCCGCATCTGATGCTGGCAGCCCCCAGACGCTTGCCTCATGGCCGCCGCCCGTGAGGCGCCCGATGGTCAGCAGGTCCTGCACCAGCGATTGAGTGACGGGCAATGCGGTCTGCTCTTTCCGCGCCGGATCGAAGGCCGCTTCGAGTTCGGCGCGTAGAGCGAGCCCGATTGAGAGGGATGCCTCTGCTGCCTCTGGCCGTTCAGCAGCAGAGCGCAACAGGTGCTCCGCACAAGCGCCATCCAGGGCTTGCGCGCCCAATGACCAGTGAACCAGTTCACCATAGCGATGGAGACGCTCCGCCATCCGTTCCGGATTGCCGCGCCACGTGGTCGTGTTGATGAAATCCAGGCAAAGCGCGCCGCCGAGCAGCTTTGGGGGTGAACTGGCATAGGATCGGGCAGCGGTATGCATGGATCTTCTCGGCGTCTTCCATCGAGTTATGTGGTGTTGGAGAGGATTGCAACCGTCAAAACGGTTAGGTGGGGTCCAACTAACCAGCTAAGGGGTTAGGGAGCCGCCTATGGAACCGCAGCCATCGTTCACCTCTGCCGGGTTCCGGCATGGTTTCTTTCGCGCATTCAGCCTGCTACCGGGCGTCCTGATTTACGGGATTGTCTTTGGCATCCTGGCCTCCGAGGCTCGGCTATCGGCACTCAATGCCGTGTTGATGAGCGCCTTCGTCTATTCCGGATCAGCCCAGATGACGGCGCTGCAAGTCATGCGCAGCGGTGCGGAATTGCTGCCGCTCGACCGCCATCTCAAGGGAAACGCATCGCCGCTCCTTGACGGAGCCATGGAGGACTTCCCGGAGGTGCGCCTGGAGGTTCGGCCCTTGGAATGAGGTACCGAGCAGCCCGTTGCCGTTCAACATCCGCTTTCAAAAAGTGATTGTCGGAAGCTGCCGTCTTGATAGGAGAGGGGACATGGCCTTTGATGAGACTGTACGGGTGAGTTAGCAGCTGACTGTCAGGCCGTTGCTGCAAAGAGTGCGCCGTCTTGGGGCGAGGCAACCACGGGATGGATTAGCTTCGCCAATTCAGCTAAGAATGATGGAGTTATGCTGGCGCCGGCGGAATAGCCAGAACCTGCAACCATCTTTACTTGCTCGGGGCGCAAGTGAAGATTAGATCTTGCCCCCGCAACCATTGAAATTGAAAACCCGTAGCGCCCGCTGCGGGTTTTGTCTTTTTTGGCGGTTGTTTCAATGGCTTGAAGCGCCGATTATTCAGAGGTCGTGCGCACTTTGCGGGGTGAACCCGGCGCGTTCGATCATTGTCCTGTCAGGTGGCGAACCCTCCAGGACGATCTTGCCCTGGCCCTGCCGCTTTCGATCACAGCGCAGGCGCGCTTCAGGTTCGTCGCGTTGATCGGCCCGAAGTCTCCGGCCAGCGTGCCGTCATCCACCAGACGCGAGACATCGTTCAGCAGCACGCCCTGTTCCGCAATATCCGCCGTGCCGGACATCGGGCGCGTGAACATCAACTCCCCAATGCACCGACACGCTCTTGCGCTCGAACGGGTTGATGTCGAGCGTGGCGGGGTCATCGATCAAAGCTTCCGGCGCGGATCTCGGTATCGACCGGATTGACGGAAATGAGCTTGATCTCGACCAGCAGGTGACGGCCCGAAGGGGCCGACCACGGCGGATCCACATCGACCGGCAAGTTTTCATCGGTGATGGGGGGCGGGGCCTGGTAGCGAATGGCGCGCATCTCAAGTCGCCCATGGTGCTGTGGCACCTGCTGCAAGGCACGCTGCGCTTCAACGATATCCGCTGCCGGCTGTCGAACGTCACGCCACGCATGCTGACCAACCAGCTCCGTGAACTGGAGATGGACGGCTTCGGGATCCGCACCGTCTAAGCGCAAGTTCCGCCCAAGGTTGAGTACAACCTGTCGGAACGCGGCCGGAGCCTCCAGCCGGTCATCCTTGCATTGAATGCACGGGGCGTGGCCAATGCGGTCGAACCCGCTGGCGATAGGGGAAATCCGCCGAGTAACCGCAGCGCCTTGCAGCAGCATCAACACATCACCGGCACGGTCCTCCAGCCTTATTCGCCCGCCTTTCGCAGGGCCAGGCCCCGCACCTGAAATTTGTAGAAAACTGCCTATACATTAATATAATAACGTGAAAATGAATTGTGTTTGCCAACCTCTGCGTGATTCGCGCGCGGTTGGCCACGTCGCGCGCCGATTGACATCGGGACAAGGTGAACCGTCAACGACAGGATACATCTTGAATTGTCATTTAAAGGAAAATACAGTCAAATCATCGCCGAGAATTCGGTTCAGGATCTCCTGAGCTACAATTTTTAGTAGATGTTTTGATCAGCGATTGAATCTATAATTGCGGAGTTCCCATGAATACGACTGTAGAATCAACCGAAGCGCCGGCCGCTGAAGCGTTGCTGCCGCTCTTCTATCGCAAGCCCACGCTTCTGCGTTCGGATGCGCATGCCGGGTTCGGGCTGCGGCGCGACGCCACCGCGTCCTTTGCAGCCGGTGCGACCGCGATCCCCATCGTCGCCAGCGAGTTCGCCGCGGCTGGCCGCCAGTATCCGATCGTGTTCACCAATGACGGCTCGGCGATGCCTGTCGTCGTGACGGGCATCGAGGCCGGCAAAAGCCTCTTCGTCGAGGCGGATGGCCGCTGGAAGCAGGGCTTTTACGTGCCCGCCTACATCCGGCGCTATCCTTTCATCGGCATTACGCTGTCGAGCGAGGAGCGAATCATGCTCGGCTTCGACGAACAGAGCGACAGCATCACGGCGTCCGCCGCCGATGTCGACGCGCTTCCTCTCTTCGACGATGCCGGCAACCCGACGGATGTCAGCCAGCGCGCCATCGACCTATGCGAGAACTACGCGGTCGAGCATCGGCAGATCAAGGAGTTCGGCGCCGCGCTGCTGGAGCACAAGCTTCTGGTCGAGCGCAATGCGCAGATCCGGCGCGACGATGACGACATCGTCGCCGAGATCAGCAGTTTCCGTGTAGTCGACGAGGCCGCGCTGCGGGCACTTCCGCAGGATGTCGTGCTCGAGTTCCATGCGAAGGGCTGGTTGCACCTCGTCATCCTTCATCTGGCCTCGCAGCTCAGCTGGCAATCGGTGATCGCGGCGGCTTCCCCGCAGGCGCTCTCCTGAGCCTCGAACTTTGCGAACGGTCGGCCGCGATGGTACATCGGGGCCGGCCTCGACAATTGCCCGGAGTTACCCTTGCCTAGCCGTGTCGCCCGCAATCTTTGCCTTGCCGCCGCACTGCTGATGCCGGCATTCCCGGCCCTGGCCCAGGACGGCGCCGCAGCACCGCAGGCCGACACGCTGCCGGGCGGCGCATCGTCGCTGCAGGAAAGTTTCGGCGACTGGACGGTTCTGTGTGCGCTTCCGGGCGGCCGCAGGACATGCAGCCTGTCGCAGAGCCAGTCCGACACGCAGTCGCGCCAGCGTATCGTTGCCATCGAGCTCGCGCCCAGCGGCGAGGGCGTCGTCGGGGGCGCGCTGGCCATGCCGTTCGGCCTTGTCCTTGCCGAGGGCGTCAGTTTGAAGGTGGATGGAGGCGCGCTGGGTGGTCAGCGCGCCTTCCGTACCTGCCTGCCCGCGGGCTGCATCGTTCCGCTGTCCCTGGCGGCCGGCGACGTCGAGCGCCTTGCCGGCGGAGAGACGCTCGAGCTCGGCGCCATCGCCGCCGAGAACAACCAGCCGGTAACGCTATCCATCTCGCTCAACGGCTTTTCCGCCGCGCTGCAGCGCCTCCGGTCCCTGATGTAGGCACCCCGCAGGCGTTGCCGGGTGGTGGTGGCGCCAAGCCCTCTGGCCGGCCCTCTGCCAAAGGCGCGCCGGGCGGTCCGTCCTGATACACGACGATCGGACTGCCATCGCCGCCGGGAACAACCAGGCGGCGACGCTATCCAACTCGCTCAACGGCTTTTCCGCCGCGCTGCAGCGCCTCCGGTCCCTGATGTAGGCACCGCTCAGGCGTTGCCGGGTGGTGGCGGCGCCAAGCCCTCTGGCCGGCCCTTTGCCAAAGGCGCGCCGGGCAGTCCGTCCTGATAGACGATCGGACTGCCATCGCCGCCGAGAACAACCAGCCGGTGACGCTATCCATCTCGCTCAACGGCTTTTCCGCCGCGCTGCAGCGCCTCCGGTCCCTGATGTAGGCACCGCTCAGGCGTTGCCGGGTGGTGGTGGCGCCAAGCCCTCTGACCGGCCCTCTGCCAAAGGCGCGCCGGGCAGTCCGTCCTGATACACGACGATCGGACTGCCATCGCGGACCGTGACGTACAGGTGGATGACATCCTGGTTCAGAAGACGGATGCAGCCGGATGAAACAGCCTTGCCGATAGACCATGGCTGGAACGTTCCGTGCAGTCGATACAGCGTATCCGCGCCATTCTGGTGGATGTACAGCGCCCGCGCGCCCAGCGGGTTACGCGGTCCCGGGTCCATTCCGCCATTGGCGATGCTGTAGGGTTCCAGCTCGGGCTGGCGGGCCACCATGGAGTCCGGCGGCGTCCAACGCGGCCACTCCCGCTTGTATGCGATGACGGCGCGGCCGTCCCAGGCGAAGCCGTCGCGGCCGACGCCGATACCGTATCGCGTCGCCATGCCGTTCTGCCCGACATGGTAGAGATACTTGGCCTGCGTATCCACGACGACGGTGCCCGGTCTTTCCGCATGGGGAAAGGCGACCTCCTGCCGCCATAGACGTTGCGGAATGGCGGAAACGTCGACGGCCTCGACGGGGAAGCGCTCGTTCGGCAGCGCCTGGTACATCAGGGGTATCGCAGGGGGCGGCGGTGGGGCCGGCGGCGCCGGTGCCAAGGGCGGTGCCGGGGTCGCCGTAACGCAGCCGCTGAGCAGAAAGGCGCTGCCGCCGGCCAGGAGGCTGCGTCGCGTCAGCCTGCCGGGCCCGGTCGGGCCTTCGGTTGATCGATCTGTCATGATGTGTCTCGTTTCATCGTCGACGCCGCGGTGCCGGGGGGCGCCGCGGTCTTCGACGGTCCATTCAGGAAAGGGTGGCCTGAAGGGGCGAGCCTCTGGGGGGCTTGTCGCCGGGCGGCACATGCCGGGAAACGGCACGTTCGGTGAAGCACGGGAAATCCTGTTGGCTGCCGCTGCCGCGCTGCGGCAGGACATGATCCGGCAGGATGCTGGAAGCGACCTGGCAGTAGAACAGCCGCGCCTCGTCCGACCATGTGTCGCCCAAATCGGTTGCCACGTCGATGACGGGGCGATGCTGATGGCTGCCGGCACGTTCGGCCGCCCGCTCGGCTGCGGCGACCGGGCCGAGAAGCGACATCGCCGTAACGACGACCATCAGAAGAACACGCAGGGCAACCAACGGTCGCATTACCCCAGGATAGGAAGACAGAACGACCAATAGGGAAGCAAGGTGTCGAGACTTGGGCGCGCCCGCTCTATGGCGCCGCGCCAGGATAGACGCCCGGTTAGGCGCGGAAATGCAACCTTGCGGTCAGGCGATCATCTCGCAGCCGGCTGCTTCGAGTGCCTTGTCGACCCAGCTCCGGTCCAGCGTGCCGGCCAGCGTGTCGCGCATCTGCCGGTCTTCCGCCGCCTTCTTCTTCCGTGCTCCCTCCAGCACGGTCGCGGCATCGGCGCGCGGTACGCAGACAACGCCATCGGCATCCCCCAGGACAAGGTCTCCGGGGGCGATGGGCATGCCGTCGAGCGCGATGGGAAAGCCGATTTCGCCGGGGCCGGTGCGGTATGGTCCGCGATGGGTCACGCCGCAGGCGAAGACGGGCAGGCCGCGCTCGGCGATGGCGGCCGAATCCCGGATCGCGCCGTTCAGCACGAAGCCGGCGACGCCGCGCTGGATGGCATGGACCAGCATCAGCTCTCCCATCAGGGAATTGCTGAGGTCTCCGCCGGCATCGACGACGATCACGTCGCCTGGCTCGGCCATGTCGATGGCCTTGTGGATCATCAGGTTGTCGCCCGGCCGGCAGCGGACGGTCAGCGCCGGGCCGCACAGGACAGCATCGCCATGCATGGGCTGGATGGCCGGTCCGGCCGCCGCCAAACGCTGCATCGAATCGCTGACATTGGCGGCGGGAAGTTCGCGAAAGGCGGCCACGATGGCGTCATCGACGCGTGTCCAGCTCTGCTTGATGCGGAATCCATAGGGCATGGGCATATCTTTCCGTAGGGAGAATGCGGTTCAGGCGGCCAGGCTGGCCGGCAGCGCGAGGCTGCGTGCGTCCGGCGGATTGCCGTCGAGAACGCTGATGATGTGGCGGGCCGCCGTCTCCGCCATGGTAACGGCCGACCCTGCGGTCACGCCGCCGACATGCGGCGTGACGATCAGGTTCGGGGCGGTCCAGAGCGGGCCGTCCGCGGAGGGAGGCTCGTTGGCGAAACTGTCGAGCCCGGCGCCGGCGATACGCCCGTCGGCCAGGGCGGCGGCAAGCGCCGCCTCGTCGATGAGGCCGCCGCGTGCGGTGTTGACGATCAGCGTCCGGGGCGCCATCCGCGCGATCAGGCCGGCATTCACGATATCGCGCGTTTCCCGCGTCAGCGGGCAGTGCAGGCTGAGGATGTCGATGTCGGCGACGAGCGCTTCCAGACTGTCGGTCGAGGCCAGGCCGGCGGCCTCGACGCCGCCGGCTGCGTGTGGGTCGTAGACGGTGACGCTCATGCCCAGCGCGCCGGCAAGACGCGCGGTCTCGCGTCCGATGGCCCCGAAGCCGATGAGGCCCAGCCGGGCACCGGCAATATCCCGGCCGATGAAACTCGGCTTCGGCCATTCCCCTGCCTTGACGGCGGTATCGAGCCTTGGAAACTGCTTCAAGAGTGCGACCATCAGGGCGATGGCGTGTTCGGCCACCGCGAGCGCGTTGGAGCCGAGAGAGCGCAGCACGGGGATATTGCGGGCGGCCGCCGCTTCGAGATCGACATTGTCGACGCCGACGCCATGCTTCACGATCACCCTGAGCCGGTCGGAACCGCCGATGACGGAGGCGTCGATACGCCCCTGCCGAACCATCAGCGCGTCCGGCTGAAGGTCGGCCATGCGCGCGGCGACGACCTCGGGCGGATCGTAGGGCGGCGAGAAGAAGACGTCGATGTCGTGCGCGTTCAACAGCGCCACCGCACTGGGTGCGATGCTGTTGTGCGTCACCAGCACGCGCCGTGTGCGCGGTTTGCCCATCGTCATGCTTGCGCTCCGTTGTCTTGCGGGATGCGCGCCAGGACGGCGCGCGCTCGGGTTACGATGGGCGCGTCGATGAAGCGCCCATCCAGCGTGAAGGCCCCGACATCGCGGCCGGCCGCTTCTTCGCTGGCCGCCACGACGCGGCGCGCCCAGGCGATGTCGGCTTGTGTGGGCGCGAAGGCCGCGTTGAGAATGGGGACGATGGCCGGATGGATGCAACTCGCGCCATCGAAGCCGAACTGCCGCGCCTCCTGTGCGGCTGCGCGCATGGCCGTTTCGTCGGCGTAGTCCGCGACGCTGCGCAAAAGGCCGAAGGACAGGAGCCGTTCTGCCTTGGCTGCCATGTGCACGAGCAGCTTGGGCAGGCGCAGCACCTCCGGCGTCGGTTCGGCGCCCATGTCCGTGGCGATATCCTCGCCCCCCGTCGACAGGGCCATCACGCGCGGTCCCCTTGCGATGGCCCGCGCATCCAGCACGGCGCCCGGGTCTTCCAGCAACGGCACGAAGCGCAGCGGCGCACGGCCAAGCGTGGTTTCGACCGGCGCGAGCCTGTCGGCCAGCTCGGCCAGAACGTCCATGCCCCTTACCTTGGGAACATAAAGGCCGAATGCGCCGGCGCGGCATGCGGCCTCCGCATCGTCGAAGATCAGCTCTCGCTCCGCATTGATGCGCACGAAGGCCTTGGCGCCGCCTTTGGAGACGTCCGGTACCGCGTCGGCAAGGCCGGCGCGCGCCGCTTCCTTGGCATTAGGGGCAACGGCATCCTCGAGATCGAGGATGATCGCATCCGCGCCGCGCCTGTGTGCGCCCGCGATGAAACGCTCGCTCGATGCGGGCACGTAGAGAAGAGAGCGGATCATTCCCTGTCCTCCCGCACGTGCGCATCCCGACCGGCCGGCAACGGCTCCAACCCCAGCTCGGCGAGGATCTCTTCCGTATGCTCGCCCAGCGCCGGGGCCGGATGGCGCCATGCGCCGGGCGTTTCGGAAAGGCGCGGCACGATGTTGTGCATGGGCAGGCTGCCATTGTCGGCATCCTCCACTTCCACCACGATCTCGCGCTCGTGGAAGTGGGGGTCTTCGGCGATATCGGCGATATCGTAGACCGGGCCGACGGTTGCCCCGGCGGCGCGCATCTCCTTCAGCGCCGCGTCCCTGTCACGCGTGGCAAACCAGGCGCCGAGCGCGGCGTCGATCTCGTCGCGGTGGCGCACGCGGTCGGCATTCGTGGCGAAGCGTGGGTCGGACTTCATATCCGGCCGGCCGATGATCTCGAGTATCCGGAAGGCGACGACCTGCGTGGAGCCCGACAGGGCGACATACTTGTCGTCGCCGCACCGATAGACGTTGCGCGGCGAGACGGTATTGGAGGCGCTGCCCGACCGCTGCTTCACCTTGCCCGTCACCCGGTGGATGGCGGCTTCCGGCCCGAGCACCGAAAAGATGGGCTCCAGCAGGGAAAGGTCGATCACCTGTCCACGGGCAAGCTCGCGCTGGCGGGCCAGGAGTGCTGTGGAAACCGCCTGGGCGCCCTGCAGCCCGGCGATCATGTCGGCCAGCGCAAGCGGCGGGAGGACCGGCTCCCGGTCCGGGAAGCCGGTGCGGGCGGCAAAGCCGCTCATCGCTTCGACCAGGGTGCCGAAGCCCGGATACTGCGCATACGGGCCTGTCTGGCCGAAGCCGGAGATGCGCACCACGATCAGATCGGGGTTGCGCTCCAGTAGGGTCGCCGGCGCAAGGCCCATCCGCTCCAGCGTGCCGGGGCGGAAGTTTTCGATGAAGACATCCGCCGTATCCAGGAGGGCCAGCAGAGCATGCCTGTGCGTATCGTCACGCAAATTGAGCATGATGGAGCGCTTGTTGCGACCATAGGTCTTCCAGTGCAGCGATTGCCCGTCATCGCGCCAATCGCGCAAGGGGTCGCCGGCGGGGGGCTCCACCTTGATGACGTCGGCGCCGAAATCGGCCAGTTGCAGCGACAGCATGTTGCCGGCGACGAGGCGCGACAGATCGACGACGCGGATTCCCTGCATGGGCCCGGTACGGGCCGGATCGAAGCGGAGGGGCGGTTTTGCCTCAGGCATGTCAGGCAGCCTCCGGCCCGGCGGCGAAGACGGTTGTGGCGGCCTGCGGAATGCGCACGAAGACGCGGTCCTCAGTGACCGGTCGTGTCGTCTGGATGCGGAATGTTTCTCCCGCACCGGCAAGCTCGTACTGGTACACCGAGCCGAGATAGGTGCCGGAGCGCACCTCGGCCGCAAAGCCGTTTTCGGCCGGGCCGGGCACGATCTCGATGTTCTCCGGCCGCACGGCCACCACGAGCGAGCCGTCGCTGTGCGCGTCGCCGGCCCCGGTGCTGATCTGCGTGCCGTCCGCCAGCGCCACTCTGGCCCCGGCCGCATCCTTGCCCAGCAGGCGCCCCGACAGGAAGTTGGAAGACCCGATGAAATCGGCGACGAAGGCGTCGGCCGGCCGCTCGTAGATTTCGTTCGGCGTACCGAGCTGCCGCATGCGGCCCGTGCTCATCACAGCGATCCGGTCCGAGACCGCCAGGGCCTCGGCCTGGTCGTGCGTCACGTAGATCGTGGTGACGCCCAGCCGCTCCTGCAACTCGCGCAGCCAGACGCGGGCGCGTTCGCGCAGCTTGGCATCGAGGTTGGACAAGGGCTCGTCCAGAAGCAGCAGGCCGGGACGGTAGACGAGGGCGCGCGCCAGCGCCACGCGCTGCTGCTGGCCGCCCGACAGCTCGAACGGGTAGCGATCCGCGTAGGGGGTCATCTCCACCAGGCCCAGCGCCTCGGCGATCTTCTCGTCGCGCTCTGCCCGCCCGATGCGCCGCAATTGCAGCGGAAAGGCGAGGTTTTCGGCCACGGTCTTGTGCGGCCACAGCGCGTAGCTCTGGAAGACGAGGCCGATATTGCGCCGCTCCGGCGCAACCTCCACGCCGCGTTCGCCGTCGAACAGGACCGTGTCGCCGATGCGGATCGTGCCGGACGTGGCCTTGTTCAACCCCGCGATGGAGAACAGCGTGGTGGATTTGCCGCAGCCCGACGGCCCGAGCAGCGTCAGGAACTCGCCCGAGGGGACGGTGATAGAGACGTCGTTGACGGCGGTGACGCCGCCGTAGCGGATGGTGAGGTGGTCGAGGACGAGGTCAGCCATAGATCCGGGCTCCCAGGACGCGGCGCGCGAGGATCACGAAGGCCGCGGTGATGACGACTTGGATGGTTGCGAGGGCGGAGACGGGTCCGTTATCGCCCTGTGCCACGAGCTGCAGCATGGTCGTGCCGATGATTTCGGAGCCCGGCTGGTACAGGAAGACCGCCGTGACGTACTCCTTGAAGAAATGGATGAAGAGCAGCGCGAAGCACGAGAAGAGCGCCGGCTTCAGGATCGGCAGGATGATGCGGGTGACGGTGGTCCACCAGTCCGCGCCGGATATGCGCGCGCCCCTGTCGAGCTCGTCGCCGATCTGCGAGAGGGCCGGCGCGATGGCCCCGAAGCCCACCGGGATGTAGCGCAGGATGAAGACGATCATCAGCACGTAGATCGTGCCGCGTATGACGTCGAGACCCGGAATCCAGACGAGCGCATAGAAGAAGCCGAGGCCGGCGATGATACCGGGCAGCGAGCGCGGGAACAGCGCCAGATACTCCAGCGGCCGGGCGTAGCGAAAGTCCGAACGCCGCGCGATCAGCGTTACCACGGCGATGAAGAAGGTGCCGATGATGGCGCCGAAGAAGGACACGAGAACCGTATTGACGATCGAGCGGACATAATTGCTCGATGTCAGGATCAGCTCGAAATTGGCGGTCGTGACGAGTTTCCAGAACGGGATCAGCGGCGTCAGGAAGGTGACGCTGGCGCGCATGAAGATGCCGCCGAACACCGCGATGATGGTGAAGAAGACGTAGGCGAAGACGATTGCGAAGGCGAACCAGCGCCACGGCCCGAGATCCAGGATCTGGGGTCGGCTGGCCTTGCCGCGCACGGTGACGAAACGGCCGGAATCCTTCATCAGCCGCCCCTGCAGCCACACCAGGAAGGCGACGACCGCCAGCAGGATCAGCGCGGCCGCGCCGACGATGCCGTAATCGGGCTGCACGGCGGCATTGATGCCCTTGTCGTAGAGGAAGGTGGTGATGGTCATGATGCCGCTGGGGCCGCCGAACAGCAGCGGAATGGCGAGCATCTCGATGCCGATGACGAAGTTGAGCACGGCGGAGTAGATGATCGCCGGCCGCATCATCGGCACCGTCACGGACCACAAGGCGCGGAACGGGCCGGCGCCGGCCGAGCGCGCCGCCGATTCAAGCTGCGGGTCGGCCTTGGTGACGGCGCCGATGCACATGAGGTAGGTCAACGGAGCCTGGCTGAGCCCGGCCACGATACCCATGCCGGTCAGCGAATAGAGGTTCCACGGCACGCCGCCGAACCAGCCGCGCACGGCCAGCGAGAAATAGCCGGACGGCCCGTACATGGTGAACCATCCGAAGGCGATGACGAGGTTGCTGACGAAGAGCGGCCAGATCATCAATTCGCCCATCCACGTGCGGCCGGGCAGGTTGGTGCGCCCGATGATTACGGCGGCGACGGCGCCGAACACCTGCGCGATCCCCATGGTGAGCATCGCGAAATACAGCGTGTTCAGGAAGATGCGCCCGATGCCGGCTTCTCCCAGCAGGCGAACGAAGTTCGTGAGCGTGAAGGTGTTGTCGTCGGCGTAGAGCGGCTCGGCAAGGAAAGCCTGCACCGCGATCGGGGCGATGGGCCCGATGACGAGCACCGCCGTCAGCAGGGATACACCCCAGAAAATCAGACGCGAACGGTCTATCGCGGGGGCGTTTGCCCGCGCTGGCGCACTGTGGGACATCGTGTTTCCACCGGGTTGTGGGCGGTGTTGCGCCCAGGCTGCCGTGGGCGCCGCCGTGCGGCGGCGCCGGCGCTTGCGGTCAGCGCCCTTGCAGGGCGGCGTTCCACTTTTCGACGAAGGCGGGCGCCTCGGTGATCAGGCGCTGGTCGAAGCCGGCCTCGATCACGTTGTCGGCGCCGATCTGCTCGGCGATGCCCTGGTAGGTGTAGCGCACCTCGCTTTCCTCGACATCGTCGCGGTAGGGTACCAGCCCGCCCTTGCCCAGCAGCGTCTGGCCGGCATTGCTGAGGGCATAGTCGACGAACAGCTTGGCCGAGTTGGGGTTTGCTGCCTGCTTGGGGATGCCGAGCCCGCGCAGCATCACGATGGTGCCGTCATCGGGGAAGGCGAAGCCCAGGATTTCGCCGCCCGGCTGCTCCAGCCGGGGGAAGATGGTGATGCCCGAGACGGCGACGCCGATGACATACTCGCCGGTGGCGATCTTCTCGTTCATCGGGCCGCCGGATGTCTCGCCGCGGATCATCGGGCCGATGGCGCGCAGGTGCTGCCAGCCTTCCTCTCCCTTGGCGTTCATGTAGG
The DNA here is from genome assembly GCF_014844055.1 of Aureimonas sp. OT7. Taxonomy (NCBI): domain Bacteria; kingdom Pseudomonadati; phylum Pseudomonadota; class Alphaproteobacteria; order Hyphomicrobiales; family Aurantimonadaceae; genus Aureimonas; species Aureimonas sp. OT7. Next base: position 76,143 of record NZ_CP062167.1, on the reverse strand, counting down.
CCCACCATGCGGCAAGGCCGAACGAGTTGCGCGCGGCATCGTAGGTGGTGATGCGCCCGTCGAAGGTGCCTTTATCATCCACGGCGGCGGCCGACAGCGCGGCAAAGCCGGATGGACGCTGCTCTTCCGGCAGGAGCGCCGCGTTGTAGGTGATGACGAGCGGGTCCGCCGAAAGCACGGCGACGCCCGGATAGGGGTTCGCGAAGTCGGGCAGGTGGGCGAATTCCGGACTGTCATAGGCCATCATGCGGCCATCCTTGCCGTAGCTGGCCCAACGGTCGTTGGCACCCGATACGAGGATGTCGGCGGTGCGCGAGCCGCTGCCGGCCTCGGCCTCCCACCGCGAATGGACGGTGCCGGAACCGAGGTCCAGCGTCTCGACGTTGATCCACGGATAGGCTTCCCGGAAGCCGGCGATGATCGGCTGCCAGTTGTTGTCGGCCATGTTGGAATAGATGACGAGGCCGCCTTCGCCACGCGACGCCTCGACGATCTCGCCGTAGGTGTCGGGATAATAATCGGGCAGCGCGGGCTGGGCGAGAGCCGCTCCGTTGAGCGCCGCGACGAGGGCGAGCCCGCCGATCATGCTGGACATGCGCATTGTCAGTTTCCTCCCGGGATGCGTTTGTTATGGGTGCGGCGCTGCAACTCCTCCGTCACGCGCGCCGCCGTCTGGACGGCCTGTTGCGACAGGCTGTCGATCTGTGCGGCCACCCTGTCGCGGGGGCCGGAGATGTTGATGGCGGCCACGGCCCGGCCATCCGCTCCGAAGACGGGCGCGGCGACGCCGGCCGCCCCTTCGACGACGCCCTTGCCATTGTAGAAGAAACCGTTTGCCCGGCAGGCGGCCAGGTCGGCCTCCAGCGCCGCAGGGTCCGCGTCGAGCGTGGCGATAAGGGCTTCGCGCTCGGCTGCCGGCATCCATGCCATCAGCGCGATGCCGCTGGCCACCTGATGCGGTGCGCGGGGCGCCGTTATGTCCCGGTCATAGCGGATCTCGCGGTCGGGCAGCAGCTTGTTGAGATAGCGCACCTTGCCCTCGTCGAGCACGGCGACGAAACCCGTTTCACGGACGGTGTCCACGGCGGCGCGCAGCCTTGGCTCCGCCACGCGCAGCAATGTGCCCCAGGCCCGGCCGGTGGACCCCATCTCACCCGGCAGCCGGGCCAATGCGTAGCGGCCATCGGGCAGGCGCTCGGCGTAGCCGCGATCCACCAGGATCCGCAACAGCAGCAGCATGGAGCTTTTCGGGGTAGCCATCGCCTGCGCGGCATCGGCGAGCCCGACGGGCGCAACCTGCCCGGCCATCCATTCGACCAGATCGAGTATCCGTTCGGCTCCGCGCCCGCTCACCCCTGGCATCCTCCCAACCGTTCATTATTTTGAACGCATTTATTATGATGCATAGTAGGCCTACCCAATATCCGCGTCAACCCTTGAGCCGGTAAGGCCGGCGCAAGCGGCCCTTGCACGCAGGTTCGAATGGCCTGCATGGCCCGTCCGGCGGGCGTGCCGGCAAGCTCGATAGATCGTGGATGGGGGGCTTACGGATCGCCATCGCGGCAAGCAGGCAAGCAGGGTCTTGGTGGCATCGGCTTCGCGGAGCCGTGCCGCACTTGGGAGAAGGGCCGCCACGGCCGACGAAATCCGCGGCCGGTACGCTTTGGCGAGGGGGCGGAAGCGCGGACGAAACCGCCCCACCGCCAACCTCTAATAGTAGTTCACTTCCCAATCCGCGAGGGCGTGCTGGATGCACTCCCTTGCGAGCTCGAGCCGCATCCGGTTGAGTTGCGACTGGCGGAGCTGCCAGCGGCGCTCACTTGCGGTTTTCACCAGCTTGCGTGCGACGGTCAGCAGGTCTTCGGGAACGATTCTATGGGCGATGCCCGTGAATGCATCCACCGGCAGGAGATAGCCGTCTTCGGTCTCGACGAGACGTCCGGGGATATGCCTCCATTCGCCGGTCTTGAACCGGACGTGCATCAGCCCTTCGCAGGCGGAAGGAATGATGCAGACGGTGGAGGAAATATGTTAGAGGCTGGATTAGCCATGATGCTCCTGTTCCTTAGCTGTGAGCGTTATGGTTAGGCCCGGTGTGGGAGAGCCACCTCCCCATCGGGCCGATTGATTTGTAGTTTATCGTGCAACATTTGGCAATGCCGGGGGTTGCTGCGCGGGGTCGTTGCTTGGCCGGATTGGCGGGACTGTTTCTGGCGGCCTTTGTGGCGGCGACGCTTCTGCCGGCGCAATCCGAGGCGGTGCTGGCCACGCTGGTCGCGTCGGGAACGCACGCGGCCTTCCTTCTCGTCAGCGTCGCGACGGCCGGCAACGTGCTGGGATCGCTGGTCAACTGGGCAATCGGCCGGCAGGTGGAGCGTTTCGCAGGGCGGCGCTGGTTTCCCGCGTCGCCGAAGCAGATGGAGCGGGCGAAGGGCTGGTATGCGCGTTATGGGCGCTGGTCGCTTCTGGCAAGCTGGGTGCCGGTGATCGGCGATCCGCTGACGCTGGCCGCCGGCATCATGCGCGAACCGCTCTGGAGCTTCCTCCTGCTCGTCACCATTGCCAAGGCCGCGCGATACGTTGCCGTCGTTGCAGCGACGCGTCAGATTGGCTCCTTTATGGCTTGAGCTGGACGACAGGATGATAGAGGCGTGGAACGTGACTGACGTCTTGCCGTTTCCCGAGGGGTTCGGAGAAGGTCGATCATGGCGCCGCGCACATTCTGGAAGGGCTATCTGAAACTGTCGCTGGTGACGTGCCCCGTCACCATGATGCCGGCGCTCACCGACCAGGAGAAAGTGCGCTTCCACACGCTCAACGCGCAAACCGGCAATCGCGTCGTCAGCCGTTATGTCGACTCGGAGACGGGCAAGGCCGTGAAGGAAGAGGACGAAGCGCGCGCCTGGCAACGTGGTGAAGATGATTTCGTCGTGCTGGAAGACGAAGAGATCGACGCCGTCGGGCTGGAAAGCACCCGCACCATCGACATAGAGCGCTTCGTCAAACGCGATACGGTCGGATGGGTCTGGTTCGACAGGCCGCATTACGTGATGCCGAGCGATCCGGTTGGCGAAGAAGCGTTCGTCGTCATCCGCGAGGCCATGGCGGCGACCGGGACGGCAGGCTTGTCCCGCGTTGTGATGTACAGGCGCGAACGCCCCGTCCTGCTGGAGCCGCGCGACAAGGGGATCGTGCTCTGGACCCTGCGCTATGGCGACGAGGTCCGTGAGGAGAAAGACTATTTCACCGGGATCGGGAAACCGAAGGCGGATGCCGCCTTGTCCAGGATGATGCTGAAGCTCGTGGACGCCCGCATGACCAACTGGGACCCGGCAATGGTCGAGGACCCGGTACAGGACAAGCTGATCGACCTGATCGAGACGCGTCGTAAAAAGCGGAAATCCAGGACGACCGGCCGGAAACAGAAGGCCAGCCCCGCGCCGGAGGCCGCCGGCAACGTCATCAGCATCATGGATGCCCTTCGCAAGAGCCTCGACGACAAGGGAAAGAAGAAGTAGCGCTTCAGCTCGCCTTCTTGATCTTAGCCGGCTTTTCTTTCGTCTTCCGGCCTGCCGTGCCCGCGCTTTGACGCAAAGCCTCCATCAGATCGACGACCTTGGCGCTCTTTCGGGGTTTGACGGCCTTGGGCTTGCGCCCTTCCGCCTTGGCCTTGACCAGTTCGGCGAGTGCCTGCTCGTAGCGGTCCTCGAACGTATCCGGCTCGAAGCGCCCGGCCTTCGATTCGATGATGTGGCGGGCGAGATCCAGCATCTCGCCCTTGATCTTCATGGCCGGGATCTTGTCGAACGCGTCGGCGGCGGAGCGCACCTCGTAGTCGAAGTTCAGCGTCGAGGCGATCAGGCCATCGCCATGCGGACGGATGAGAAGGGTTCGGACGCGGCGGAACAGGACGGCCTCCGCCAGGGCCGCCACCTTGCGCTTCGCCAGAGCGTCGCGGATCAGCACGAAGCTTTCCGCGGCATGCGGCTCGGACGGCGCAATGTAATAGGGCTTGTCCAGATAGACGTCGTCTATGCTGCTGCAGGGTACGAAGGAAGAGATGGCGAGCGTCTTGTCGCTTTCCGGTACGGCGGCCGCCACTTCTTCCGGCGTCAGGACGATGTAGTCGTCCGGCCCCGTCTCGTACCCTTTCACCTGGTTGTCGCGCTCGACCGGCTTTTCGGTCTCGCTGTCCACGAAGATGCGGCGGACGCGATTGCCGGTGGACCGGTTGATCGTATGGAAGGCGATGCGGTCCGATGTGGAGGCCGCCGTGTAGAGGGCGACGGGGCAGGCCACCTCGTCGATCTTGAGATATCCCTTCCAATTGGCGCGCGGCGACACGGCGTTTCCCCGATTGTTCAGACCTGCGGGAGAAACGGGAATAGCGAGCGACGCGTTCCCGAAGCGGTTGGAAATGCCGTCCCGGCACCCAATTATGGGGCAGGGGCCGGGGCATCCTGTCCGGCCGGGACATAGGAAACGGATATTCGCATGACCTCCCAGACCTATCTCGAACTCAATGACGGCCGGCGTATTCCACAGGTCGGCCTTGGCGTGTTCAAGGCGGATGACGACGCTGCTGCCACGGCCGTTCGAACCGCCATCGAGACCGGTTACCGGCATGTCGATACCGCGGCGATCTATGGAAACGAGGCAGGGGTCGGCAAGGGCGTGCGCGACAGCGGCATCGCCCGCGAAGACATCTTCATCACCACCAAGGTCTGGAACGACGCCCAGGGTTTCGAGGCGACGTTGAAGGCCGCCGAGGAAAGCCTTTCCCGGCTGAAGCTCGATTATGTGGACCTGTACCTGATCCATTGGCCCGCGCCGAGCCGCGACCTCTATGTCGATACGTGGCGCGCCCTGATCCGCCTGCGCGAGGAAGGCAAGGTAAAGTCCATCGGCGTCTCCAACTTCACGGCGGAGCACCTGGACAGGATCATCGCCGAAACCGGTATCGCGCCGGTGCTGAACCAGATCGAGCTTCATCCGCGCTTCCAGCAGACGGCGTTGGCCAGGGCCGACGCCGAGCGCGGCGTCCTGACCGAAAGCTGGAGCCCGCTCGGGCGTGGCGCCATGCTGGACGATGCGACCATCGGGGAGATCGCAAGCCGCCTCGGCCGGACGCCGGCACAGGTGATTTTGCGCTGGCATGTCCAGAACGGCTTCGTCGTCATACCGAAGTCGGTGACCGCAAGCCGCATCGCCGAGAATTTCGACATCTTCTCCTTCGAACTGACGCAAGAGGACATGGCGCGGATCGCCGGGCTGGACGATGGCGGCGGGCGGATCGGGCCGGATCCGATGACGGCGGAGTTCTAGGGCCTCGGCCTTAAACCGTACAGGGAACCGGCGCGAAATGCCGCGCCAGTTCCCGCAAGGCCTCGACGGATGGGTTGGGCTGGCTGGCGCGGCGGCAGGCGAGAAGCTGGAGCCCGCTCGGGCGTGGCGCCATGCTGGACGATGCGACCATCGGGGAGATCGCAAGCCGCCTCGGCCGGACGCCGGCACAGGTGATTTTGCGCTGGCATGTCCAGAACGGCTTCGTCGTCATACCGAAGTCGGTGACCGCAAGCCGCATCGCCGAGAATTTCGATCTCTTCTCCTTCGAACTGACGCAAGAGGACATGGCGCGGATCGCCGGGCTGGACGATGGCGGCGGACGGATCGGGCCGGATCCGATGACGGCGGATTTCCAGGCCCTCGGCCTCAAACCGTACAGGGAACCGGCGCGCCATGCCGCGCCAGTTCCCGGAAGGCCTCGACGGATGGGTTGGGCTGGCTGGCGCGGCGGCAGGCGAGAAGCTGGAAGCGCCGCGCCCATGCGTCGGAAAGCGGCGCGGCGGCGACGTCGGTTCCGGCCAGAAGGTGCAAGGCCGTCGCCCGGACGAACCCGATGCCGAACCCGGCCTCGACCAGACGCACCAGGGCCGAAAAGCTTTCGGCGCGAATGCGCGTTCCAAGGTTTCGACCCAGTTTGCGCGCCGCCTCCGTCAGCAGCCTGTCGAGGGCTCCGTGCTCGTGGAAGCCGACCATCTCCTCCAACGGCATATCGGAAAAGGCCACCGGCCGGCTGGCGACGAGCGTCGGGGCGAGGGCATGGTCCGACGGCGCGATGACATAAACCCTGTCGTCGTCGAACGGCTCGGTATCGAAGGCCGACATGTCGTGGTTATCGGGCAATATGGCGATGTCGACGCGGGCGTCCTCGAGCGCGGCAAGGTTGGTGACGGCGGGCATCTCTTCCAGTTCAAGCCGGATGTCCGGATGCATCCTTGCAAACTCCGCCAGTACCTCGGGGGCGCGACCCGATAGGGCGGATGTGGTTGCGGCGATTCGCAGGAGCCCGGAGCGCCCCTGCGATATGGCCTGCATCTCGGCGTCCAGGTCCAGGATCCGGCGCAGGATGCGGCGACAGCCGGCCGCGTAGATGCGCCCCGCGGCGGTCAGCACCATGCCTTGCGGCAGCCGTTCGAACAGGGCTATGCCCAAGCGCGCCTCCAGCTCCGAAATGCGCCGGCTGACGGCAGAGGGCGCGATATTCTCGCGGGCGGCGGTACGTCCGATGGAGCCGTCGCGTGCCAGCGCCAGAACCAGTTGCGCCGTCACCGCATCGAAGCCCTGGTTCATGCGTGGCCTGTTTCCTTGCGATGGGGCCTTCTCCAGACGAGAAGTCCTGTGGAACTGGAACAGTTATATAGCCTGTTCGGCAGGCAACAATCCCGTGGCAACGCAGACGAGAATCGAGACAGGTTTGTCCATCAAGGAGATCAGATCGGAAAAGGTGGCGCTGCCGCGCGACGGGTGGCAGGCTGCGATCCTGATCGCCCTGGCAGCCCTGTCCGGCGCGGGTGTCGCGCATCTGGTCGGCGTCCCGGCGGCGTCGCTGTCCGGGGCGATGGTCGGCGCTGGCCTGCTGGTCCTTTTCGGCGGGTTCGGCGCGCGCATCCCGACACCGGCCGTCACCCTGCTGTTCACCTTCCTGGGTGTATCCATGGGCGCCGGCGTAACGCCCGATGCCCTTGCCAAGGCGCATAGCTGGCCCTTGAGCCTGGCCCTGATGGCACTGGGCACCGTGGCCGTGACGCTGGCGGTCTATGCCTATCTCGTCCATGCCATGAACTGGGAGCGCAAATCGGCGTATTTCTCGGCCATACCTGGCGCATTGTCCTATGTTCTTGCGATCATGCAGGAAGCGCGTGGGGATGTCGCCCGGGTCGCGCAATCGCAAAGCCTGCGCGTCTTCCTGCTGATCGCCATCCTGCCCAGCATCGTCGTGATGGTCGGACATGGCCATGCGGCGGTGCCGCAGGTGCAGGGGCCGCCCGCGGGCGAGCTGACCCTCATGTTCCTGGCAGGGTTGGCCGGCGCCTTCATCGGAGTGAGGCTGAAGCTGCCGGCCGGCGCGCTGGTGGGCGCCTTTCTTGCCAGCGCCGCGCTGCACGGCGCCGATGTCGTGCACGGACGTCCGCCCCGCTGGATGATGGAGGGCGGCTTCATTATCCTCGGCACCTATATCGCCCTGCGTTTCCAGGGCATTCACCCGCGCGAGGTGGCGCGCAATCTGATGGCCTCGCTGGGCGCGTTCGTCGTGGCGCTGGCCGTTGCCGGGGCAACGGCCATGCTGGCCTCGCACCTCCTGTCCATTCCGCTCGGACAGACGATGATCGCCTTCGCACCCGGCGGCATCGAGGCGATGGTCATGCTGGCCTTCATGATGGATCTCGACCCGGCCTATGTGGCGGTCCACCAGCTTGGGCGCTTTTTGCTGATGCTCGTGCTCGTGCCCGTCATGGCACGCTTCGTGCTCGGGCGCGGCTGGCGCGATACGCGCTAGCGTCGATACGCGTGGCGGCGAACGCCGACATCGACTTTTAACGGCGACGCCCATCCTGCCTGGCAATTTGCGTTTCTGCCAGGCGCCGCTGCCGCCGGGCCCAAGCCTGCCCCAAGGCTGCGTGCGATCAGAACGGATCGGCGGCGGTCTGCCGTGCAAGGAAATCCGCGATCGTCTCGATGATGCCCGGTGCGAGGGGCAGGGCCGGGTCGGCATAGGTGGCGATGTTCGCGGCGGCGTCGTCGGACGAGACCACCTTGAGGACGTGGTTCACATCGGGAATCACGGCAAGTTCAGCGGTCGGGGCCGCCGCCTTCAGCGCCGTTGCATCGGGGACGCCAACCTGGATGTCCCCGTCGCCCTGCAGGATCAGGACCGGCTTCTGCACCCGTCCGGCAAGGTCCGCGAGGTTCAGCGCGAACGCGCTGATAAGAAAGCCTTGGATAGCCGGCGCAAACAGCGGCGCCAGCGCGGGCGGCACGGCGTCTGCATCGACGCGCTCGCCCGCCGCCAGTGCATTGATTGCGGCGTCGGCCTTAGGCAGCAGCGGCGCATTGGCAGGCTGGGCACGAAGCTGCGTCTTCACCACGTCGCCCATGGGGCGGCCAGCCGTTGCAACGAGGATGAGTCCGCAGATGTCCGGGCTTTCCTGCGCGGTTGCGAGGGCAACGAGCCCGCCTTCGCTGTGTCCGAGGATCCAGACGCATGACGTCCCGGTCCGGCGCCGGATGTCGTCCACCCAGGCTCGGGCGTCGCTGACATAATCGTCGATCGTAACGGCATTGGCATCGCGAACCGCACCGGCGCTTGCCGCGATTCCTCGCTTGTCGATGCGGACCGCCGAAATCCCCTTCTGCGCCAACCCTCGGCCAGAAGACGGTAGGTGCCGGCGACGATCCCCAGCGGGCTGTTGCCGTCCCGGTCCGTGGGGCCCGATCCGGGGATGATCAGGACGAGCGGCGCGTCCGCGTCTGCAGCCTTCGTCCATGTTCCTCGAAAATCCCCTTCGGGCCCCTGATCGAGATTTCCTCCGATGGCATCGAGGCTGCCGCGAGCACCAAGCATTTGTAGCGCGGCGCGCGATTTGAGATAGATAAACTCTGCCTCGTTTCCGTAGCGCGGCGCGCGATTTGGCACGGTTTGGCAGGAGATCTGACGCCATTCAACGGACAGGGGATTGCCGCCGGACGGCACGTTTGCAGGCGTCACAAATTGGACTGCGGCAAATCCTCCGATGTCGCCACCCGTTTTGCAACTAAGTAACGGGTAAGCAACGCTCTCCGATCCTTCATGGTCGGCCACGTGCTGCCGACCACGCGGGATGCAGCTGTTTAGGCCGCCACGGTCGCCTTGTAGAGGCCCCTACAATCCGTCACCGCCGCGCCGTATACGGGCGGACCTTGTAGGTGATCTGATCGTTCGTAAGGAACGAACCAAAGATTTGGCTGTCCGGCACGAATTTTATCGACCCGTCCAAGGGTGTGATGTTTGGTTAAGTTTGTTTCAATCGGGTATTTTTTCTTTGTTTGCGTTTGCGCGTGTTGCGAGGGTTTGCCAGGTATTTTGAGATGCGAGGTGGAGGACGATGAGGTCAGTCCATCCCGAGGCATGGAAGGTCTCTAAGGTTGGGCCGGAGAGGGCGCGGAAGGCAGCTTCGTCGACGAGGCGGAAGCCGTGCACGAGCTTTTCAGTTCCATCGGGGAGCGTAACGCGGGCCTCGCGAGCAGCGAGCAGTTTGGACGCTTCGAGGGCTTCGCAGAACGCGCGGGTGCGCTCGTGCTCGCGGGCGTAGGCGTCGCAGAAGGCCATGGCGACAGCGGCGGCCTCGGTGGCGGCGCCCTCTTCCGCGAACAGGGGGCGGGCTGCATCCCGCGCTGCATCGGTGCTGACATGGGGCGCGGAGAGGTCGAGGCCGAGCATCGTGGTGCTGCCCTCCGTGGCGGTCATACCGATGAAGGGGTAGCGTCGCACATAGCTTGGAACATAGTGCCCACTGTCCCAGGTCCCGTCCGCCGCCACGAACAGGTTCTTTCCAGCATCAAAGCTGGTGACGGCAAGGGGTGCTGCACCGGCATCCATGGAGAACACGATGGGATAGCTGCGCTGGGCCTGCAGAAACTCGCCTATCACCAGCGGAAGAGCCGGGGCGTCGGCAGCGAAGCCGAAGTTCGGTACCTCCCGTATGCCGATCTGGCGATGCTCTGGAAAGCGCAGCAGCGCGGGGGTGCGATAGAAGGGGGGGAGCGGGGTGGGGGTCGGGAGGGACTCGGTCGCTGTGGACATGATCGCGAAACTTTTCTCTGATGGGCAAGGCATCTGTGGGCTATCAGCCGGAAGTGGCGACAGCGGCGCGCAGTCAAGACTCGAGGTTGAGGCTCAGGGCTTGAGACTTGCATCGAGGGCGGGGCCGAAACCCTTGAACGAGACCGGCAGGGTCACCGACTTGCGCGCACCGTCCTCGAACGTGAAGCTGCCCGGCTCCGTGGCGGACTTCAGCGCCTGCACGGATGTCGCGTCGAGTTGGACCTCTGCGATGCAGGACTGCACGCAGCGCTTGTAGTCCAACTGCAGCGGCTTGGCCTTCTCGCTCACCTGGAACTTGACCCCGGCGGGCAACCAGACGCCTTGTGGCAGCTGGATAACGAGGCTCATGCTCGCCTTCGGGTCGGGGCGCCCGACAGCGATGCTGGCGATTACGCCCTGCCCCTGGACCTGCAGATTCTGGACCACTTCGCAGGTCCGCGCCTTGTCCGCCTGCGCCACGCAGCGCATCAGCCAGTCCTGGTAGGTGGCTGTGGTGGCGCCCGGCTGGGAGGTGTCGGCCGCCGGCACCGTTGAGGTCGCGGGTGCGGGACGGGCGGATGGTGCCGGTTGGGTTTGTTGCGCGTGGGCGGGCATATCCAGCAAGCCGGCAACCATCAGGACCGCACTGGCGGCGAGGGCGACGCCGAGGGGCGCTCCCAGGGGAAATGAACGCATCATTTTGCTTTTGGATACCTCGAAACAGAAATGGACACAGAAGAGGGGACCGGACCCATCCTGCCCGCTGGGCAGGCGCCGTTGGGCCTGTATTGCCCCTCTTGATGATCGGAGACGGGAACCACCTCCGATCGGACGAGCGTGCGCGGCCATCAGAACTTCAGCGAGAACTGTGCGGTGAACGCGTTCTGGCTCGCTTCCGAAGCGATCTGGCCGGTATAATTAACCTTGAAGGTCGCCATGTCGGACAGAGCATAGGTGAATCCGGCTTCCAGGATGGCCGTATCCTCGGCGATGGGCACGCCCTGGATCTGGAACGGCGTCGCGCCACCCGCGAACATCATGTTGGCGGCGGAGTTGGTGTCGCCGAACGCATGCTGCCAGCCCAGCGTCATGCTCGGCGTCAGCGTATGGCCGCCCACCTGGATGGTAGTGGCAGCCCGCACGCCCAGCGTGGTGTAGAGCGTGTTCTGAGTGCCCACATCCACCTGGAGCGCGGAACCACCGAGCCCGCTTTCCGCGAACGAGGCGCCCGACACGTTCACATAGGCGAGGCCCGCGAACGGCTCCAACTCATAGGCGTCCATGGAGATGCGATAGCCCGCCTCCCCGAACACCTGCGCGGTGCCCACGGTGTAATCCGCATCGTTGGTTTCGGAGAAGCCGGGGAAAGCCACCGTGCGTCCCACATTCACGTCGTGCCAGGCATAGGACACGCCGCCCCGCAGCCCGATCGGGCCATACTGGGCGCCCAGGTAGAAGCCGATGTCGTAATTGTCCATGGAGCCGTTCGAGGAGCGCGCATCCACGTCGAACTGCGTCCGGCTGAAGCCGGCGACGATGCCGGCGCGGGCATTGTCGGCGATCGCCACGTCCAGGCCGGCGAAGAAGCCGCCGACGGACGAGGAGATGGTGGCCGCGTTGCCGTTGCCGAAGCTGTTGCCCCAGCCTCCAGTTCCCTGCACCCACAAGGTGGGGGTCAGGTCCTGGCTGAGGAGCGTATTGGCCGACCCCGCCGTCCGGGCGGCCTGGGCGAGCGCGCCGGATCCGTCGGTGACGGACTGGCGCAGCCGCGCGCCCACCGCATCGCGCAGATAGATGGATTCCTGCTGGATGACGGTGCTCGCCGAGGCATAGACCTCGCCCGTGAGCTGGTCGAAGGCATTGGCCACCGAGCCGTCGGGCAGGGTGAAGATTGCATCGTATACCGGGTTGCCCGCGCCCAGCGCCTGGGCGGGGACGGCCACGTTCGCCTGGTTCGGCGTCTGCGCATATGCCAGGAAGTCGGCGCCCGTATAGACCAGCGAGAGATAGACGTTCTGCTGGTCATAGGTAAGCGTCGGCTTAAGGAAGGCGTAGTCGGAGGTGACGGAGCCGAACGTGCCGCTCACCGTGCCCGTGGTGGAGATGATGGTGTTGGTGCTGTTGGGCTTGTAGCGCCCCGGCACCGCTACCACCTGCACGCTCGCCCCGGGGGACAGCGTCACGGTGCCGGTGGAAAGGATGAGGTCGTGCTGCCCGTCGGGCGTCACGTCCACGGCATAGATCGAGCCGGAGTTGAACGCGACCGCACCGTTCACCGTCAACGTGCCGGGCGAATAACCCGGCGCCGCGGTGCCGCCGGCATTCACCGTCAGGCCGCCGATGGTCGCCGTGCCGCCGAGCACGCCGCCGGAATTGACCGTGAACGGGGAGGCCGTGGTGGTGCCCGCCTGGAGGCGAACCGTGCTGTCATCCACCGCCACCGTGCCGGTATAGGGCGAGGAGAATTCCACCGTCCCGCCACCCGTAAAGGTCACGGCGCCGGAGCCGGTGATGGAGCCGGTGAAGGCGTAGGTGTCGGAGCGGTTGAACACCAGGCTGGCATTGTTCACCACATCGCCGGCGATCGAGCCGGTGGTGCCGCCATTGCCGATCTGCAGCGTGCCGGCCGAGATCGTGGTGATGCCGGCATAGGTATTGTTCCCGGTGAGGACGAGGGTGCCCGTCCCGGTCTTCGTCAATCCATGGGCGCCCGAGATCACGCCCGCGAGGGCGAGGGTCTGGGAGGCATCCACCTCCACGGTGCCCGCGGTTCCGCTTCCCTGCTGCACCAGCGCCACTGCGCCGCCAAGCGTAAAGGATCCGGTCGCGTGCAGCGTTCCCGCCGTGCTCAGGGTGAGCCCGCCGGTTCCCAGCGCCCGCTCGGAGGACACCTGCAGCGTGCCCTGCCGGATGCTGGTGCCACCCGCATAGGTGTTTGTGCCGGTGAGGGCCAGGGTGCCGGTGCCGGCCTGCACCACGGACCCGCTACCCGAGACCACGCCGCTGAAGGTGGTGGTGCCGGAATGATTGAAGGCAAGCGTGCCGTTGTCGACCACATCGCCGAGGATCGACCCGGTGGTTCCGCCATTGCCGAGCTGGAGTGTGCCGTCCGAGATGGTGGTGCCGCCCGTATAGGTGTTCGCCGCCGTCAGCACGAGGGTACCGAGGTCGCCCTTGTCGATCCCCACCGAGCCGGTGAGCACGCTGTCTAACCGCGCGGTGGTCGAGGCCCCCGCGCTCGTCCCGTCGCCCACCCGGATGGTTGCGGGGCTGGTACCGGTCAGCAGGATCTGCCCGCCGGCGACCACGTAGCCCGTATCCACGAACTGCATGCCGGAGGCCGAGACCTGGCCATCGGCATTGTCCACCGTGACCGTGCCGGGGGTTGCCTGGAACACGGCGAAACCGCTGTTCCACGCCCGCGAAATGGTACCGGAGGCGTTGATCCAGTTGGTCTGGCTGCCCGCCGTCCAGATGCCGGAGCCACCCAGGACCGCCTGCGTCGGCGTGGTGTTCGTGCCGTTCCAGAACAGGATCGGGCTGTTCGGATCGTCCACGAACATGTTCACCTGCCCCGCCACCGAGGTCTGCACACCGCCGAGCAGCCCGCCCGTCAGCGTGCCCACATCCATGCCGTTGTCGGTGAGCGACCCGGTATAGTTGGCGATGCGATAGATGCCGATGCCGAAGCCCGGCGACTGCGTCACGTTCAGCGTGCCATCCAGCGTCACGTTGCCGTTCACGGCGAACACGCCGCCGCCCGTGGGAGATCCCAGGGTGACGTTCATGTTGGCGCCCGCCCGCATGTCGAGCGCGCCCATGGTGAGGCCGGTAGGCTGCGCGCCCGCGAGCGTGCCGCCGGAGAGGACATGCACCGTCTGCGTCACCGAGCCCGTGCCGGCCAGTGTCGCGGCGTCATACACATAGATGTCGCCCGCCACGCTGCCGTTCACGGCCAGCGTGCCGCCATTGACGTTGGTATCGCCGCTATAGGTATTGGCGCCGCTGAGCGTGAGCGTCCCGGTGCCGGTCTTGTCGAGGCCCCCGGTGCCGCCGAGCGCACCCGAGAAGGTCGTGGACGTATTGTCGGCCCCCGTGGCAAGGCGCGCTCCGTCGAGCGTGATCGTGCCCCCGCCAGCAATGGAGCCCACCGTCTCCGTGCCGCTCGGGCGCAGGATCAGGGTGGCGCCCGTTGCGACGCTGACCGCGCTGGCATCGCCGAGCGCGTTGCCGCCCTCGCCGATGAGGGTGCCGGCCGTCACGGTGGTGGCCCCGCTGGCGCTGTTCGCGCCGGAGATGACGAGGGTGCCCGTGCCGGTCTTGTCGAGGGCACCGGTCCCGGTGATCGTCCCGGTAAGGGTCAGCGTCCTGGTGTCATCCACCTCGAACGTGCCGCCGCCGACGCTGGAGACGGGCGTGAGCGAGATGGCGGAGGCGTAGGTGAAGGTGTCGCTGGCGCGCAGCGTGCCGCCTTCCTGGAGGGCCAGAGCGCCCGTGCCGAGCGCGCTGGCCGCGGAGACCTGGAGAGCGCCACCGGACACCGTGGTCGGGCCGGTCAGGGTGTTCGCGCCGGTCAGGGTCAGCGTGCCGTAGCCGGTCTTGGTGAGGCAGCCCGGCCCCGTCATGGTGCCGCTGAAGGTGGAACTGGTGCCGTCGCCGCCCGCCGTCAGGCAATGGCCGTTGAGGCCCACGGACCCGGCGCCCGCGAGGGAGCCGACCGTCTCGTCCGCATCGGTGAGGTTGACGAAGGCGCTGCCGGCGATGGTCAGGCGTGCCGTATCCGAGAGGGAGGCGCCGCCCCCGATCTGCAGCGTCCCGGCATCCGTGTTGGTGGCGCCGGAGAAGGTGTTCGCACTGCTCAGCACCAGCGTGCCGGCGCCGGACTTCGTCAGCGCGCCGCTGCCGGAAATGACCCCGGACACCGTGAGCGTCCTGGCGGGATCGACGGAGAGGGTCCCCCCGCCGCTGCCGGAGACCGGCGTCAGCGAGATGCTGCGTGCGAAGGTGAAGGTGTTGCTTGCCACGAGGGCGCCGGCGCCCTCAAGGGCCAGCGGACCCGTGCCCAGCGCGCCCGCCGTGGACACCTGGATCGCGCCGTCCGACACCGTCGTCGTGCCCGTATAGGTGTTGGTGCCGGTGAGCGTCATGGTGCCCGCGCCCGTCTTGTTGAGGCAGCCGGAGCCGGAGATGGCGCCGGAGAAGCTGGAGCTTGTCCCGTCGCCGCCGGTGGTCAGGCAGTGGCTGTTGAGCGCGATGTCGCCCGCGCCCGTCACCGAGCCCACCGTCTCGTCCGCGTCCACCAGCGACAGCGCGGCGCCGGAGGCGATGGTCAGGCGTGCGCCATCGGCCAGCGACGCGCCGCCCATGATTGCCAGCGTGCCGCCCGAGACCGTGGTCGCCCCGGTGAAGCTGTTGGTGCCGGACAGGGTCAACGTGCCCGTGCCGGACGTCTCCAGCGTGCCGGTTCCCGAAATCGCTCCCGCGAAGCTGCTGGCGTTCGACCGGTTGAAAATGAGGGCCCCGTCGTTCAGCACGTCGCCGGCGAGGGACCCGGAGGTGCCGCCATCGCCCACCTGGACCGTGCCGGAGGAAATGGTTGTGCCGCCCGTATACGTGTTGGCCCCCGTCAGCGTCAGCGTGCCCGAACCGGCCTGGACAAGGGAGCCGGCGCCCGAGACCACGCCCGCGAACGTCAGGACGTCGCTGCGATCGAAAGCGAGGCTCGCGCCCGCCGCCACGGCCACATCGCCGAGGATGACGCCCGTGGTGCCGCCATTGCCGATCTGCAGCCGGCCCTGCGTCACCGTCGTGTTGCCGGTATAGGTATTGGCACCCGTGAGGATCAGCGTGCCGAGGTCGGTCTTCTCGAGGCCGGTCATGCCGTCGATCACCGAGCCGATCGTCGCCACATAGCCGGCGCCCTGCGCGCTTCCGTCGCCCACACGCACCTGCGTCTGGTCGGACATGGCCGCCAGCGTGATCGTGCCGCTATCGACCGTATAGCCGTCCACCATGAACTGCATGCCGGTGTTGGACACCGTTCCGGACACCGTCACGTCGCCCGCCGTGCCGGCGAACACCGCATACGTGCTGTCCCACGCCCGCGACTGGTTCAGCGGCTCCGTGAGCCAGTTGGTGTTCGACGGGCTCGCCGACCACGTACCGCTGCCGCCGTGGATGGTGCCGTCCGGCGTGGTGGTCGAGCCGTTCCAGTACAGCATGGTGCTCGCCAGAACAGACAGGTTCACCTGGTTCGGCACCACCTGGATGGTGTAGGCGAAGTCGGTGGGCGTGGTCCCCAGAACCAGCCCGTTGTCCGCGGTCAGCGTCGTGTAGTCGATGAGCCTGTAGACGCCGAGCGCCATGGCGCCCGCATTCGTGACGTTGAGGATGCCGTCCAGCGTCAGGCTGCCGGCGGAGTACACGCCGATCCCCGTGCTCGCCCCCAGGATCACGTCTAGGTTGGCGCTGTTGGACAGGGTCAGCGACGTCATGGACAGGCCATGCACGCCCGCCGTGCTGGTGGGCGCCGCCCGCAGCGTGCCGCCGTCCAGCACGCTCACCGTGCCGTTGACCGCCGCCCCGGCCGTCCCGCTCGTCTCGCCCTGCAAGGTGGCGCCGGACTGCACCACGATGTTGCTCGCCAGCGTCACCCCGCTCAGGATCTCCAGCGTCCCGCCGGCCACCGTGGTGCCCGCACCCGCGCTGTTCGCCCTCGTCAGCGTCAGCTTGCCGGCCCCCTGTTGCACCAGCGAGCCGCTCCCGGTGATCGCACCGGACGCCGTCACGTCGTCCGAGCGGTTGAACACGACCGTCGCGCTGTTCGCGATGGCCCCCGCCACCGAGCCGCTCGTCCCGCCATCACCGATCTGAAGCGTCCCGGCCAAGACCGTCGTGCCGCCGGAATAGGTGTTGGTACCGGTCAGCGTCAGCGTTCCAAGGCCGTCCTTCGTCAGGCCTCCGACCCCGTCCAGAACGCTCGAAACGCCAATATCGAACCCGTTGCTGTCCAGCCGACCACCCCCGGCCGCAAGAACGATGTCACCCGCCGCGAATCCGGACAGGAAATCCGCCTCGCTCTTCGAAGCCCGCAGGGTGCCGCCGCCCAGCGTCACCGTGGCGGTCCCCGCGTCGCCCGCCTTCGCCACCTGGCCCGCGATCACCGCGCCGCCGGACGAAACCGTAAGAGTGCCGTTACTTTCATATTCGCCGAGCAGAAGCACATTCGTGCCGAGGTTCCAGCTCGAGTTCGCGCCGGTCACCGTGGCGATACCGGACATATTGGTATTGTTGCCGAGATAGACAGAACCGCTCAGGATCGTGCCGCCGTCCGAAACGGTCACGATGCCGTTGCCATAATAGCTGGCGAAAAGGTCCCCGCCATGCAAGTCCAGCGTCGAACCGGCGCCGGTCACCGTGATCTCGCCCTGCGAGGCGTCGTAATAACCGAGATAGGCGCCCGTCGCCGTCACCAGCGCGCCGTCGGCGACGGTGAGCGTGCCGGTCGAGCCATCATACTCGTAGCCGAGATAGATCTCCCCGGCTGTCCAGCTCGACCCCGGGCCGGTCACCGTCACGCTGCCGCTGTAGGAACCGTAATGGCCGCCATAGAGGCCGATATAGGCGTCACCGGAAACGAGCGTGCCCCCCGCGGACACGGTGACCGAGCCGCTATTGTGATAGCCGACTTCGAGATAGCCGTCCCCGATATCGAAGGTCGAGCCGGCGCCGGTCACCGTCAACGCGCCGTACGCCCCGTCACCCTCTGCCTCATAGCCGACGAGGGCGGAGCCGGCAGTCACCCTCGCGCCGCCCGACACGGTCATCTCGCCGGTGCCGTAATTGCCGATATAAATGTAACTGCTGCCCAGGTTCCAATGCGTTCCCGTCCCGGTCACGGTGGCGGTGCCGGACGAGCCATTCTGGTATGCGATGGTCGCCCCGCCTGTCGTGGACAGGAGAGCCCCGTCGGAAACCGTGAGCGTTCCCGTGCCTCCATAGCCGACGTTGAACGCGGCGCCTCCGGTATCGAGACTTGTCCCGCTCCCCGTTACTGTCAGCCCCGCCGTACTGGTGAGGGCGCGGGAGATGTCGATCTTGGCCACCGTCGACGTGCCGCCGGCGAAGACCAGCGATCCCGCCGCGACCACCGTGTCCCCGGTGAGGCTGTTGCTTCCCGTCAGCGTCAGCGTGCCGGACCCGTCCTTTACCAGCCCGTCCGTCCCGGTCAGCGCCGAGCCGATGGCGGCGCTTAAGCCCGCCGTCGCGGACGTCGCGTCACCCACCGTGATCGCCGGCGCCGCGCCATTGAAACCGGACAGTGCGATTCCCCCGCCCGTCACCTCATAGCCCGAGGTCAGGAAATACATTCCCGCCACCTGCGGGGCGGTCGCCCCGCTCACCGTCCCCGTCCCCGCCGTTCCGGCGAAGATCGCGATACTCCCCTGCGACCACCGATCGGCCGCCGCGCCGGCCGCATCGGTCCAGTTGGTCGTCGCGGCCGAGACGTTCCAGGTGCCGTCGCCGCCGACCACGCTCTCCCCGCCCAGGACGACGGTGGAGCCGTTCCACCACTGCGCCGCCGCCATCAGCAGGTTGACCTCGCCCGCCGTCGCCGTGTCGAGTACCGCCTTGGAATATTGCGGCACCGGTCCGAGGGCAATGCCGTTATCCGTGAACGTCCCGCCATAGTCGAACAGCCGGTAGGTGCCGGAGCCGAAGCCGGCGCGCGGCGCCAGGTTCAGCGTGCCGGCCAGGGTCAGGGTGCCGGTCTGCCCACCGGTCGCCGCCGTCGTCAGCGCTGCGGTCGCGGAGGGCGCCCCCAGGCCCACCGTCAGCACGCTCGATGCCTGCATGGTCAGGCTGCCGAAGGTCAGGTGGCTATTCCCGTCCGCCTCCATCCGCATCGCGCCACCGCTCTCCAGCGTCAGGTCGCCGACGAAGCCCCCCGTCGCGCCCGACGCCGCGATGAATTCCGCCCCGGACTTGACGGTCAGGGTGCCGGCGCCGCTCGCGGCGCCCTGGAAGCGCAGCGTGCCTTCCGACACCGTGACTTCGCCCTCCAGCGAAGGGTTGGCCTGCGTCAGCACCAGCGTGCCGACGCCGGTCTTCTGAAGCCCGAGGGTAGAGGCCAGCGCCAGATCGAGCGTCGCGGTGCTTTCGGCCGCCACCGAAATCGCCGGGGCCACGCCGCCCCCGAACGAGACCAACTGGATCACGTTCGACGCGCCAGCGCCTTCCACCCTGTAGCCGTCGACCAGGAATTCCAGGCCCGCGACGCTCGGATCCGTCGCCCCCGACACCGTCACCGTCCCCGCCGTGCCGGCGAAGACCGCCAGCCCGCCCTGGCCCCACGCCTCCGCCGCGCTCCCGGCCTCGTTCGTCCAGTTGCTCGTGCCAGCCGCGACGTTCCACGTTCCCGTGCCGCCGGCCACGCTCGACCCGCCAGTGACGTTCGTGCCGTTCCACCACTGGCCCAATGCGACCTGGAGGTTCACCTGACCGCCGGTCGAGGTGTCGACCGCATAGAGCGAATGCGCCGGCGACGTCACCGAAAGCCCGTTGTCCGTCAACGCGCCCGCGTAATCGATCAGACGATACGTTCCCGAGGTGAAGCCGGCGCCCGCCGTCACCTCCAGCGTGCCGTCCAGCGTCACGTCGCCATTGGACAGAACCGCCCCCGTGGTCGAGGGCGCCGCCAATGTCACCGCGAACACAGAGCCGCCGTCCAGAACCAGCGCCCCCACCGCGAAAGCCGAAGCCGCCCCGCCCTCCGCGACGAGCGTGCCGTCCGCGCCGATGCTCACCGTGCCGCCGGCGCCGCCCGTGCTCGCGCCGACAAGATTCGCCCCGGACAGGACCTCCACGTCCCCCAGCACGCTTCCCGTCAGGTTCAGCGTGCCCGCCGATACCGTCGTCATGCCCGTGTGGCTACTGCCCCCGGAAAGCGTCAGCGTTCCCGCGCCGAGCTTCTGCAGCGTCCCCGAGCCGGAGATCGCTCCCGCATAGGTCATGTCGTTGGAACGATTGAACACCAGCGCCGCGTCGTTGACGATGTTGCCTGCGACCGCCCCCGTCAGACCGCCATCGCCAATGGACAGCGTGCCGCCGGAAATGGTCGTGCCGCCGGTATAGGTGTTGTTCCCTGTGAGCGTCAGCGTGCCGGTGCCGGACTTGGTCAAACCGATCGTTACCCCGGTCCCGGAAAGCGTACCGGAGAAGGTGGTGCTGGTATTGTCGCCACCGGTCGTGAGCACCGAATTCGCGCCCGCCGCCACGACATTGCCTGCACCGGCAAGCGAACCGATGGTTTCCGGGCCATAGAACAGGACAAGCTCAGCCCCGGCATCGACGGTCACCGCGACGGTATCGGCAATCGCCAACCCGTTCTGGGCGAACAGCCTGCCCTCAGCCACATGCACGGGACCGGTGAACGTGTTGGTCCCGGTGAGGAACTGGGCGAGGGAGCCGACCTTGGTCAGGCCGCCCGTGCCGGTGATCGCACCCGCAAACATGCCGGTGCCGTTATTGGCGCCAACTGTCAGGGTGTTGGCGTTGAGATTCACCGTTCCGGTGCCGTTCAGATTGACCACGCTCTGTGAGCCATTCGCCAGTTCCAGCGTCGCCCCCGTGGCCAGGGTGAGTTCCGTCGTGTCCGGAAGCGTCGAGTCGCCGGACAGCGCCAATGTGCCGGCGGATATCGTCACGGCGCCGATGATCGTGTTCGTCCCGCTGAGGGTCAGGGTACCGGTGCCGGCCTTCTCCACCGACCCGATGCCGCCGATCACCCCTGAAAACGTCGTCGAACTGTTGTTGCCGCCCGCGGTCAGCTGGCTGACATTGGCCAGCGTCACCGTGCCGGCGCCCGCCAGCGAGCCGATGGTCTCGTTCGCGTTTACCGTCAGGCTCGCACCGCTCGCGACCGTGACTGCACTCTGATTGCCGATCGCGGCCCCACCAGAGAGGACCACCGCCCCCGAACCGATGGTGGTCGCCCCGGAATAGGCGTTGGCGCCCGAAAGCGTCAGCGTGCCGGTACCCGAGACGGTCAGGCCACCGGTGCCGGTAATCGCTCCCGACAAGGTCTGCGTGGCGGAGGAGGCGTAGTCGAGCAGGGTGCCCGAAGCGAGGGAGATCGCCCCCGAATAGCTGCCGGCTCCGAGGCTGCCGGCGGAAGCGATCCGCAGCGTACCGTCCGTAATCGTGGTGCCGCCCGCATAGGTATTCGCCCCGCTCAGGATGAGCGTGCCGGCGCCGATCTTCTCGATGCCGTCGCTGCCGGCGATAACCGAGGAGATGGTGGCCACCGTGGACGCCCCGTCCACGTCGACCTTGGGGGCGGTGGAGGCGTTCGCAAGCGTCAGCGTGCCGCCGGTGATCGCAAAGCCCGAAGTCAGGAACTTGAGCGCCTTGGCGCCCACCGGACCGGACGACGTATCCACCGTCACGGTTCCCGCGGTGCCGGCGAAGATCGCCGCCTTGGCACTGTCGGACGCCACACGGCTCGTGCCGGCGGAATTGGTCCAGTTGGTGACGCTGTTCGAAGCGGTCCAGGTGCCGCTGCCGCCAGCCACCGGTCCGGAACTGCCGGTCGTGGTGGTGCCGTTCCAGGAAAGACCGGCGCCGACGACCTGAAGCGTCAGCAGCTTTGCGGTGGTATCGACGCCCGCCGTGTACTCGAAGTCCGACGACCCCGTGATGCTGGTGAAGCCGTTGTTCGAGCCGGCAAGGTTGCCGCCGTAGCTGACCAGCGTATATGTGCCTTCCGCAAGGGTGCTGTTGGCGTTGATGACCAGCGCACCCGCGTAAGACAGGTTCAGATCCGTGGCGACAAGGGCTGTGGTCGTCGGCGCACCGAGGGTGACGTCGAAGGTGGAACCCCCGAACAAAGCGAACGATCCGGTGCTCGTGAGAGCCGGGCCGGACGCAACCGCCTGAAGCGCGACGGTGCCGCCGGAGTTGGTAAGGACCGAGCCGGCGACCGATCCTGTCAGGGATTGGCCATTCGTCAGCGTGCCGCCCGAATTGATGTCGATCGTCCCTTTGATGCCGCCTGCCGTCGAGCCGCTCCCGAGCTGCAGCGTGCCACCGCCGACCGACCATGCGCCTCCCACGGTTCCTGCCTGCTGGCCCGTGACCCGCCAGGTGCCACTGCTTGTGACGTCGACGACGTTCATCCCCTGGAACTGCACGCTGCCACCCGTCTGGGCATCCAGCTGGGACACGTCGAACACACCACCGGCACCGCTCAACCGCAGCGTGTTGACGATGCCGCCACCCACCACGTTTCCGGTAATGGTCGCGTAGGTCTGGCCCGAGATGCCGCCGTTGCCCTCCAATTCCAGGACGTTGACGCCATCAGTGAACTGGATGGCGTTCGACCGGGTCGTACCGGGCGTAACGACACTGATCGAGAGGGGCGCCAGGTAATCGCCGCTCAATCCCCCCGAAACAGTGGACGTCGGCCTGAGTACAACGTGGACATTGCTACCACCGATACCGATACCGCCGGCCCCGGCTATGCCTTGCGGATAAAGCGTACCCCAGGAGTTGCCTCCGGCCGTGGCGTTGCCGCCTTTTCCACCGGAAACCGTCCTTCCGGCTCCGACGGTTATCGTCGTGGTATCTGCCGTATTGACTGCGAAGATGCCGCTACCACCCATGCCACCGATATATACGAGGCCATTGAGGGTATTGGAGCCACCCTTCACGTTGGCCCCAATGGTCAAATGGGTCGCGGCATTGCCGTAAAGATAAAGTCCTCCGCCGCCGGCACCACTGACGCCAGCGGACGCAAGGGTATTGAGGTCCGAATACCCCCCGCCGGCGCCATTGCCGCCCGTCAGCGCAATGGTCAGCGTACCGAGATTTCCAGTCCCCGTAACGACGGCCCCAAAGCCGCCGCCGCCGCCACCACCACCGCCGCCGCCTGCGACCTGCGAAATGCTCCCCTCACCGCCATTGCCTGCCGTCACAGTGGACGTGGGCAAGGCTGTCCCGATATATCCGTGCCCGCCACCGCCGCCGCCGTAACCGGGCCCGGACCCGCTGGTCGAGCTTCCGCCCAGACCGGCATTGGCGCCGGTCGCCCCCCCGGAGGCGCCATTCGCCGCAGGCGTCAGGCCTGTTCCGCCCGCGCCGGCCGTGCCGCCGCCGATTCCACCGGAGCCAGCCGTGTTACCCGCGTTGCCGCCAGCACCGGAGGTGCCGCCGAAGCCTGCGCGGCCACCCGCACCCGGACTGTTCGCGCTGGATGTGTTGCCGCCAGCACCGCCGCCACCGCCGCCACCGCCGCCGCCGCCGCCGCCCGCGCCGGCCGTCGTTCCCTTGCCGCCCGCACCACCGGCGCCGCCAGCGAGGGGGTCGATCTGGATGGTTTGCGCATGGGTGACGACCGGGACCATTGAAAGCGTGATGCCCAGAACCGGCACCAACGCCGATGTCAGCAGGAACCCCCTGCGCAACTGCTTCATGCGCGGGACAACAGAACCGATGCCAATGGTCCTGCCTGCCAGGTCCGCCTTGCCGCAGCTTGCGGCTTTCCGCTGATTCCTGCCCGCCGTTTCAGCCCCAATGCGCATCATACCATCCCCCCAGCAGACCGGCATGCGCGCCAGGATGAAATGGACGCACGCCGACTCGCACCAGCCCAGAGTGTGAAATCAACTAGTAGGGAAACTACGAAGCCGATCGCCGCGCTCGCAATCAAGATTACGCAGTGGACTGTCGCCATTACGAAATGGGAGACAAAAAATTTTTACTGTGTCTTCTTAGTTGTGAGAGGGACAACGGGAGGTATTGTAATATCTTCAATATTGATTTTGGGAGCCTTGACTTTGTCGAATTCTCAGTTTGAATGAAAAATTCAGCAGAAAAATTTATTATTTGCAATTGTCGACTTGGAAATGGCATCAACTTGAGGTTGAATAATAAGAAGATATCGCCCCCGCTGCCTTTCGGAACAAAGAGCAGCATCACGTTCAATGACTTTGCGAACTTGTCCGAGCAGCAGACCGGGAGCGCCCGGCTGAAGATCGAATACCGGCCCCTGACGCGGGACGATCCATTCCAGTTCGCCTTCTCCGCCGCGCAGGTGGAAGACCTGCGCATCATCGCGGCCTCCAGCACCCCCATGCGGTTTTCCGCCTCGGACAGCCCGCGCGGTATCCTCATGCTGCCTATGCTGGGCCATTGCCAGACACGCCGGGGGCAGCGGTCGATCGAGTGGGGACAAGGCCGCGCCGCGCTTTATCTTCCGCCCGGCAGCGCCCAGGGTGAGAGTGGTGCCCGATCGGTCATCGGCATCGACATCGATCCCAACCGGCTGGAAACCCTCGCCCGCACGATGCTTGGCAACCATCCCGAGGGGGAGCGCGAGCGCATCCTGGACTGGGAAACGTTCCGCTCCCTGAAGCTGGTTGCGGGCCATGTGAACTTCGAACAGATCTTCCGGCATTACGCGGAACTCCTGGATATCCTGGCGCCTGATCTCGATCTTCTCGTACGGGCCGGCATTTCCGAGATGATCCTGCGCTCGACCATCATGCTGATGGCGCCGAGCCTGTTCATGGATACGCAGACGCCGTCGCCGAGCGCCGTTTCTTCGAAAGTAAAACTGGTCTGCGACTATATCGATTCCCATCTTGAGCAAAAGATTACGCTGACGGATCTTGAGCGTGTCAGCGGCCTGTCCGCGCGCGGGCTTCAGTATGCGTTCCGGAGCGCGATGAATGTTAGTCCGATCCAATGGATAACGGAGCGCCGCCTGGACGCCGTTCACCGCCGTCTTCTGCTCGCAACAGGTGAAGATACAGTCATCATGATCGCTTCCAGATATTTTACACATATGGGTAACTTCGCACGGCTTTATAAAATGCGTTACGGCGAGATGCCTTCAGAAACTCTGGTCCGGCAGAAGAAAAGAAGGCTGTGATCCAAAGTTGGCCTGAAATCGGGCGCCTGTGACGCCCCGCCGGAAGGCAGGCGGGCGCGGAGCACGCAGGTGTAAATGCTGCGCGTCCGCGCTATCCGATCGATCAGAAGACACATCTTATCGGCCGTTTCTCCGACGAAGCGGCTGAACAGCGCCTCAAGCCAAACCGAAAAAAGTGGCAGGCGCAATTCGCCAAACGCCGAGCCGGTCATCGTCTTGCCGGTTCCCCCTGGGCCGACGATAAGCATATGCGTTGCCGGCGCTTGGCCGTGCCCGCACAAGGTCGTGCGTTCCTGCTGCTGGCGAACGATGCGCTCAAGCCTGGTTGGCGGGGTCGCCCGACAGCACTATGCTGGACAGCGAGACCTTTGGAAAAGCGCACGCGACCGGTCCCTGCAATTCGCCACGGGGACAGACAAGCGGAATCGGGGTCTCCCCGCCAGCGGGTTGTCGGTAAGACGTTGATCCCGTGCCTTCTGAACAAGGCGCTTGAGCCTGTCGGCTTCGTCGGCGGCCTTAGAGCCTCCTGCGTGACGATCTGCAAGGCGATCTACAGGAACTGATCTTCATCCCCGTCGATATGCGAATTCAGGAGCGCGAGAATTTGCGTCGTACGCATACTCGCCTCCTTCTTGAGCGCTGCCCGGTCGGCGAAAGCCAGCTTCTCGAGACTGCACCGCGCATTGGGCGCGTTCGTCTTGGCGCTGGCCGTTGCCGGGGCAACGGCCATGCTGGCCTCGCACCTCCTGTCCATTCCGCTCGGACAGACGATGATCGCCTTCGCACCCGGCGGCATCGAGGCGATGGTCATGCTGGCCTTCATGATGGATCTTGACCCGGCCTATGTGGCGGTCCACCAGCTTGGGCGCTTTTTGCTGATGCTCGTGCTCGTGCCCGTCATGGCACGCTTCGTGCTCGGGCGCGGCTGGCGCGATACGCGCTAGCGTCGATATCGCGAACAGGGCTTCCAGAAACGAACACGGCTTCCGGTCTGTTGGCGTTCGCGCCCTAAATAACGGTCAGTGCCGAACGACGAGGTTGGTATCAAGCGCGAGGACGTCTACGCTTCGCTTCAGCGAGCACGCCTCCATCCATCTCGGCAATCGTCTTTGGCTTACCCCCGTTTGTCAGTGCGCCGAAGACTTTCCGACCGCGTTTCGACGAAGGCTGGCGCCAGCTTTGGTAACGAGAGGTCTACCGGGTCGGCCAGGCTGTCATCATTGTTCGTTTCGACCGACGAAGAATGGCGCAAGTGCAGTTCTTGCGAACGTCGATCGCGCCTGAGTGTCTTAAGCTCGGGTTTTTCTGCCTCGACGGTTGGAGTCCGCCCTACGTTGTAAGGGGCGACTGATGAACGATGATGGGCGCATGGTAGGGAACGCGCTCATAAAGATCGATCACATCCTGGTTCGTCAGCCGGACGCAGCCCGAGGATGCCGCCGTTCCCATGGTCCACCACTCGGGCGAACCGTGAAGGCGATAGAGGGTGTCTTCGCCGTTCTGGTGGATATAGAGCGCGCGCGCTCCCAGCGGATTGCCCAGGCCGGGCTCCATGCCGCCATTGGCCACCGAGTAGATTTCCAGTTCCGGCTTGCGAGCAATCATATCGGCAGGCGGCTTCCATCGCGGCCAATGCTGTCGCCAGTGCACCACGCCGTGCCCCTCCCAGGTAAAGCCGATCCGTCCGATGCCGACTCCGTAACGCATGGCCGTACCCCCTTCTTCAACCAGATAAAGAAAGCGGTTCGGGGTATCGACGACGACCGTGCCCGGCGCTTCTCCTGTCGGATCGGCAACCTGCTGTCGATAAAGCTTCGGATCGATTTTCCAATACGGCACCGCCGGGATTTCGTGGCCGCCGTCGAAGACAGCGGACATCGAGTTCAAGCGTGCGGACCGCATCGTAACCGGCTGGCTCCAAAGGCCCAGAGTTCGGGAGCGGTTCCGGCCCAAGGCTGGTCGCAGCGGACTGGGTGCCGCGAGGGGCAACACATGCTGCGGACAGGAGATTGGTTGCTACGGCTCCAAGGACGAAGGCGCGGCGGGACAGAGGCAAGGCTTTCAATCGGCACTCTCGTATCGGCATGAGGGACATTCGGTCTGGAGTCTTCGGGATCGTTCCATCCCGGCTTCGCTGTCTCTTCGGCGGGTTTGTTGCCGATGACACTAAAGCAGGAGCGACATACCAAACAGATGGTTATGGTTTATCGCAACCATAGCTGTTAGGAATGATCGGTCTTCCCGACGGTGCCAGATGCTGGACTTCGCGGGTTGGAGTGAAGGTCGGGAGGTGACATGGATCTGGCAGCAGCTCTGCGAGCCTTTACACGAACCGTCGAGCGCGGCTCGCTGACCGCGGCCGCCCGCGACCTGTCCTTGTCGCAACCGGCAGTTTCGAAGCATATCGCAAACCTCGAACGGCACGTCCGCGCCCGCCTTCTGGAACGGTCC
Source organism: Aureimonas sp. OT7 (assembly GCF_014844055.1). Lineage (NCBI taxonomy): Bacteria > Pseudomonadati > Pseudomonadota > Alphaproteobacteria > Hyphomicrobiales > Aurantimonadaceae > Aureimonas > Aureimonas sp. OT7. The sequence continues at coordinate 48,637 of NZ_CP062167.1, read as the reverse complement.
GCCCGTACCGTCCGTGCGACGCCCGAAGGGCAGGCGCTTTACGACGCGAGCCGGTCGGCGCTCGCCTCGATCGATGCGGCGGTCGAGGGCCTATACGCCATGGCGGGAGCCATCGAAGGAACGGTGCGTCTCCATGCGCCCTCGTGCATCGGCGGCCGACACATCCATCCATTGCTGATGATGTTCCAGCAGGATTATCCCGGCGTTGCCTTCGAACTCATCCTGGAAAACAGGACTGTCGATCTTGTTTTCGAGAACATCGACATAGCGTTGATGAACGGGCGCCCGAGCGGCCAGGACATGATCATCCGCAGGCTCGGGCTTGCCCGGCGCATCCTCGTGGCGAGCCCGGCCTTCCTGCAGAAGCACGGCCCAGTCGAGACGCTCGATGACCTCGGTCGCATCCCGGTGGTCACCACGTCGCGATCGATGACGTCGCACAACCGTCTGGCCCTCGTGGCGAACGGCGCGCCCCATGAAGTGGACGTGCGACCGATCCTGCAGACCAACGACGCCCATGTCGTCGGCAGGTCGCTGCTCGACGGCCACGCCGCCGGCCCGGTCCAGCATCTGCTGGTTGCCGACGACCTGGAGGCAGGGCGACTTATTCGCATTCTTCCGGATTGGGAGGTACGGCCGAGCGAATTGTTTCTCGCCTACCCCTCCACCAAGTTCATGCGCCCGGCCGTTCGCGCCTTCGCCGACTTCCTGACGCAACACATGCGGCGGATCGACGGGCTCGACTGACGAACTCGAGGCCATGCGGATCCTGGCTGTACTTTGTCCATGGTGGAATGCCGGGACAATGGACCGTTCTCGCGGCTGGCAGCGGTTCGCATGTTTCGCCAACGCCCCTTCGGACATGCGCTCGTCGCCGCCTTTGTCCGCGACACAGACGAGCACCTTCATGGCTCTGGTGAAGCTGCCGGGACTTGGGCTGGATTGGGGGGCTGCCGACCTTTTTCACGCGTGAGGACCAGCCGACGCAGTTCATCGCCGTAGGCGATATCGGCCGTACCGTCGCGGCGGTGTTCACCCAATCGGTCGTTTCGCCGGGCGGGCTTTCGAGATTGCCGGCGACACCGTCACCGGCCCGGAGCTCGCCGCAAAACTGGCAAGGCTGCTGGGCGGACCATTGAGTACCAGCGGTTTTCCAATGAACTGCTCGCCGGCAGTGGGTTCTGGCCGGCCTGGCGAAACTGTTCGTATCCGATAGCCGCTCAAGGGTTCGCGCCGGCGTCCGAGGCGACGTGCAGGATCAGAGCGGATCGGCTGCGGGCTGCCGTTTGAGGAAGTCCTCGATCGTTTCGATGACGCGCGGCGCAAGGGGCAGCGCCGGATCGGCATAGGTGGCGATATTCGCGGCAGTGTCGTCGGACGAGACCACCTTGAGGATGTGATTGACATCGGGGATCACTGCGAGTTCGGCAGTCGGCGCCGCTTCCTTCAGGGCCTTCGCATCCGGGACGCCGACCTGGATGTCCCTGTCGCCCTGCACGATCAGGATCGGCTTCTCCACCCGTCCGGCAAGGTCTGCGGGGTCCAGCGCAAACGCGCTGATAAGAAAGCCTTGGATAGCCGGCGCAAACAGTGGCGCCAGCGCGGGCGGCACGGCGTCTGCATCGACGCGCTCGCCCGCCGCCAGTGCATCGATCGCGGCATCGGCCTTAGGCAGCAGCGGCGCATTGGCAGGCTGGGCACGAAGCTGCGTCTTCACCACGTCGCCCATGGGGCGGCCAGCCGTTGCAACGAGGATGAGTCCGCAGATGTCCGGGCTTTCCTGGGCGGTCGCCAGGGCGACGAGTCCGCCTTCGCTATGTCCGAGCAGCCAGACGCATTTCGTTTCGCTCCTGAGTCGGATGTCGTCCACCCAGGCCCGGGTGTCGCTGACATACTCTTCGATCGTGACGGCATTGGCGTCGCCGACGGCACCGGCGCTGGCCCCGATGCCGCGCTTGTCGACGCGGACCGTCGAGATTCCCTTTTGCCCCAAACCCTCGGCCAGAAGACGGTAGGTGCCGGCTTCGATTCCGAGCGGGCTGTTGCCATCCCGGTCCGTGGGACCGGAGCCGGGGATGATCAGGACGACCGGCGCGCTTGCGTCGGCCGCCCTGATCCAGGTTCCTCGAAGATCGCCCTCCGGCCCGTTTATGGAGATGTCTTCCGACGGCATCGAGGCTGCCGCCAGCGCCAGCATTGAAGCATAGAGAAGCATGGATGCCCCGGCCTTCCTGGTATTTCGCTTACGGTGTGCGGACGCATCTGCATGCATCGGAACAAGATCATTATTGCCGTTCAGGACCAACCTGCCTAGCAATTTAGGTTTTTGATAGGCATACTGTGCCAAGCAAAAACTGGAAACGATAGGCATGATCCCACTCAGCAGCGTCGCGATGAGCGCCTATACCGATTTGGTGCGGCTTCTGAAGGACGACGCGGTGTCGGGTGTCGAGGGAAAGCCAAGCCTGAAACAGCGTGGCGAAAAGGCTTACTGGTATGCTGCGCGCCGCGTTGGATCAGCGATGCGCTTCTTCTACATCGGTGAAGACGGCGACGAAACCCGTGCGCGGGTCGACCGCATCGAGGCGCTGCGTGCGACAGCGAAGGAGCGGCAATCCGAGCGATCGCGGCTGGTGCGCCTGCTGCGGGCGGAAGGCATGACACCGACCGACCGGGCGACGGGCTCCATCCTGTCCGCCATGGCAGATGCGGGGACGTTTCGGTTGGGCGGCACCATTGTCGGCACGAATGCATTCCGCCTGTACGAAGGCGAGCTTGGCATGCGCCTCCCCTTGGGCGGGATGGCAAACACCGGCGACATCGACATCGCCCAATTCGAGAAGCTCAGCGTCGCTCTGGAGGATCAGGTCGACCCGAGCCTGGCAGCAACGTTCTCGGCGCTGAAATTTGACCCCCTGCCGGGGCTTGATCGAAGTCGCACGTGGCGTTGGACCCAGGGCGGCAGCGGCCAACTGGTGGAGTTCCTGACGCCGGCGTTCGGTGAGGAAACAATACGAGATCTGCCCGCCCTAGGCGTCAGTGCGCAGGCACTGAACTACCTCAATTTCCTGATCGCCGAACCGATCCACGCAGCAGCCATCTATAGATCCGGCGTTCTGGTGCAGGTGCCACGCCCCGAGAGATACGCGATACACAAGCTGGTTATCGCCGATCGCCGGCGCGATGGTGCAGGTAGCTTGAAAGCGTCGAAAGACCGCGAGCAGGCCGCGTTCCTGATCGAGGCATTGGCGCAAGACCGACCCGACGACCTGCGCCGAGCCTATGTCACCGCAATGGATGTAGGCCCTCGCTGGCGCGAACACATAACGAAGTCACTGAAGCGAATGCGTGAAACGATGAAAATCCTCGACGGTATCTAGCGGCGAACGTCGTGGAGTCGATCAGCACGATCAGGCTGCTGCGATGACCGACATTATGATTACGGTGAAGGCCAACTTGCTCGCGGCGATCACTGTCATATCGATGTCTTCGGGCTGTAAATGGAAAACTGGAGCGGGCGAAGGGATTCGAACCCTCGACCCCAACCTTGGCAAGGTTGTGCTCTACCCCTGAGCTACACCCGCCCGCTCCTCCGTGCGGCGCCACCGGCGCCTCGGATGGGCGCTATATGGCCGAAGCTTCGTGCGATTGCAACAGGGAAATTTCAGGCTGTGCGCAAAAGCCGGAAGGCTTTCCGCATCTCCGGGCGCCGCGGCCCTTTCGGAGCGGTGGCAAAGGTTCTAAGTCAAGGCGACCAGTAGCCGTGCCGCGAAAGGAAGCCCAGGTGGACGACGCGCAAACCCCCGATCCCTCGGACGAAGCGGCCGAGCGGAACCGCGCCGGTGCGTTATTCAGCTACCTCGATTCGCTGGGCATCGAAACGCGGACGACCTGGCATCCGGCGGTCTTTACCGTCGAGGCCAGCAGCGGCGTCACCGGCTCCATCCCCGGAGCGCACACCAAGAACCTCTTCCTGAAGGACAAGAAGGGGCGCATCTTCCTGGTCGTCGCGCTGCAGGAAACCGAGGTCGCGCTGAAGAGCCTGCATCAGCGAATCGGCGGGCAGGGCCGTCTTTCCTTCGCCGACGCGGAGCGGATGGAACGGTTGCTGGGCGTCTATCCCGGCGCCGTCACCGCTTTTGGCGTGATGAACGACACCGGTGGCGAAGTCCGGCTGGTGGTCGATGCCGCCCTGCAGGATCATGAAATCATCAACGCACATCCCTTGACGAATACCGGAACGACCAGCATTTCCCGGGGCGATTTGATGCGCTTCTTTGCCGCGACGGGCCACGATCCCCTGATCGTGAATCTCGAGGCGGACGAGACAGGCGACAGCGAGGAAGGGTCCAACCCATGAGCAACAATCCGTACGAGACGTCCTTCGGCTACGGCGCGCAGACGACGACGCCGGCAGCATCGCCCTCGCTTTCGGCCGGCGGCTCCGTGGCGGGTGCCGCAGGCGGCGCCCTGATCAAGGATACGACCACGGCATCCTTTGCCGCCGATGTCGTGCGCGAATCGCGCAACCAGCCCGTCCTGGTGGATTTCTGGGCTCCCTGGTGCGGGCCCTGCAAGCAGCTGACGCCGATTCTGGAGCGCGCGGTCACCGCCGCCGGGGGACGGGTGAAGCTCGTGAAGATGAATATCGACGAGCACCCCTCCATCGCCGGCCAACTCGGCATCCAGTCGATTCCCGCCGTCTTCGCCTTCGTCAACGGGCAACCGGTGGACGGCTTCATGGGCGCTCTGCCGGAAGGGGAAATCAAGGCCTTCATCGACAGGCTCGGCGGCGAGCCGCAGGACCCTGTGGCCGATGCCCTCGCCAAGGCGGGCGAGCTTCTCGCCGCCGGCGACGCTTCGGCGGCCGCCCAGCTGTTCGGTGCGGTGCTGCAGCACGACCCCGAAAACCTCAAGGCCGCCGCCGGCCTGGCCGAATGCTACCTTGCCGCGGACGATATCGAGCATGCCCGCGCCATCCTCGACCAGTTGCCCCCGGAGGCGCTCGAAGACCCTGCCTTCGCCACGGTGCGGACGCGGCTGAAACTGGCCGACGAAATCGCCGAGCTCGGAGATGCCGCGGCGCTGCAGGCGCGGCTGGACGCAGACCCGGACGATCATCAGGCGCGTTTCGACCTGGCGCTGATCGCCAATGCCAAGGGCGATCGCCAGACGGCGGCGTCGCTTCTGCTGGACATCATCAAGCGCGACCGCGCCTTCGACGACGATGGCGCGCGCCGCAAGCTGCTCGAATTCTTCGACGTATGGGGCAGCAAGGATCCGGCGACGCGCGATGCGCGCCGCCGCCTATCATCGCTCCTGTTCTCTTGAGCGGCGGGCCGCCCGCGCCATATCCGTGGTCCGGCGGCCTCACCGTAGGGAAAGCGAAAGGCAAGGGCTTGGGACAGGCAGGAAACGTGAACTACACGAACGGCGACATGGTACCGGAGACGGTCCCCGTGTTTCCGCTGGAGGGTGCCTTGCTGCTTCCCGGCGGACAGATGCCGCTGAACATTTTCGAGCCGCGTTACCTTGCCATGATCGACGACGTGATGGCCGCCGACCGCGTGATCGGCATGATCCAGCCCCGGCTGGACGGCAGCCGCAATCCAGGCGGCGATTCGGAGCTGTCGGCCATTGGATGCCTTGGCCGTCTCACCTCCCTTACGGAGACGGGCGACGGGCGCTATCTCGTCACCCTGCAGGGTATCTGCCGCTTCCGGATCGTGCACGAGAAGCGAACCGCGAAACCGTACCGGATCTGCGATGTGTCGATCTTCGTCGCCGATCTCGACCTCAGCGCGGGCGCCGACGAGGTGAATCGCGACGGACTCTTGAAATCGTTCCGCGATTATCTCGAAGCGAACCAGCTCGAGGCGGATTGGGAAAGCGTCACCCGCGCCTCCAACGAAACGCTCGTCAACGCACTGTCCATGATGTCGCCCTACGGACCCGCCGAGAAACAGGCGCTCCTGGAAGCGCCCGATCTTCGGACGCGCGCGGAGACGCTGATCGCCATCACCGAAATCGCATTGGCGCGTGGCGGCGGCGAAGATGGCGGGGGAATCCTCCAATGAACGACGACGCGGCGATACGCCCCGATCCCAAGCTCCTGGAACTTCTCGTCTGTCCACTGACGAAGGGGCAGTTGATCTACGACAGCGAGCGCAACGAACTCGTCTCCCGCAAAGCCGGGCTCGCCTATCCCATTCGGGACGGCATCCCCATCATGCTGCCGTCCGAAGCCCGCATCCTGGATCGCTGATGCATCGCAGCGTCGGCTAGATGCCGGCGCCGTCACCGACATCCGACGGGTCCACCGGCTGTTCGGTCCGGATTTCCGGCGCCATGATCTGCCGCAGCAGCGGACGGATCAGGAAGTCGACCCCACCAAGGACAATCGCCGCCCAGAGCGGCAGGCCAAGGAGCAGGCCCGCGATGCCGATCAGCACCGCGGCAACCGCGCGATAGATCGTGATCTTGTCGCTCCACCAGGACGTCGGCGCGGCCTGCGGCCCGGTCGCCCCGGGCAAGGTCATTGCAGCATGCTCGGCCGGCAGCGCGGTGACGATGCCCAGCGCCACCGTCTCGTTGGTCAACGGGTCGATCAGGATGAAGGAGCCGAGATCGCGGCTTTCACTATATAGCGTTGCCACCAGCGCCTTATCCAGCCCGATGACCACCTTGCCGATCTCGTTCATCGACAGGGCATTGGCCGGCCGTGTCTGGAAGGTGTGGATGTCGACGGCCGCTTCCAGGCGGCGGATGGCCGCCGGCGACTGCGCGGTTCCGAGCCGCGCCACCAGACGGGTGCCGCTGACCAGGGGCCTGTCTGTCAGGGACAGGATCTGCGCCGAGAACTCGCTGCGGGCGGCGATCCTGTCGCCCGGCCGTACGAGGACGTCGCCACGCGATATGTCGATCTCGCGATCCAGCGTCAGCGTTACGGCCTCTCCGGCAAAGGCGCGCTCGACAGGTCCGTTTGCACCGTAGACCGTGTCGACTGTCGCCTCGCGCCCGCTGGGAAGGGCCAGGACACTTTCGCCGGGCCGCACGCCGCCGCTGGTGATCTGGCCGCAGAAGCCGCGAAAGTCGAGGTTGGGGCGGTTGACGTACTGGATAGGCAAGCGAAACGCATCGCCCTCGGCCAACCGCTCGGCCTCGACCGTTTCAAGACGTTCCAGAAGCGTCGGGCCTTGATACCAGGGCGTGTTGGCCGACGGCGCGATAAGGTTGTCGCCGTTCTTGGCCGACAAGGGGATGAAGCTGATATCGACGAAATCGAAGGCCGGCAGCAGCGCCCGGTAATCCGCCTCGATACGCCGGAACGTCGCCTCGTCGAAATCGACGAGATCCATCTTGTTGACGGCGACGATGACGGATCGAATGCCGACCATGGAGGTGATGAAGGAATGCCGCCGCGTCTGCGGCAGGATGCCCTTGCGCGCGTCCACCAGGATCACGGCGAGGTCGGCCTGGCTGGCGCCGGTGGCCATGTTGCGGGTGTACTGCTCGTGGCCCGGCGTATCGGCGATGATGAAGGCGCGCCGGGCGGTCGAGAAGTAGCGGTAGGCCACATCGATGGTTATGCCCTGCTCGCGCTCGGCGGAAAGGCCGTCCACCAGGAGCGCGAAGTCCAGCGTCTCGCCGGTCGTGCCGAATTTGCGCGAATCGCGCTCCAGCGCCTCCAACTGGTCGTCGAAGACCGAGTTGGTGTCGTAGAGCAGGCGGCCGATCAGCGTCGACTTGCCGTCGTCCACCGAGCCGCAGGTGATGAAGCGCAGCAGCGAGGCGGCCGGCGCGACCACCGGCGCCGGGGTCGATGCGGATTCGTCGAGTTCGGTTTCGGCCAGAGGAAGGCTACGCACGGCACTCATCAAAAATAACCTTCCTGCTTCTTTTCCTCCATCGAGGCTCCGCCGTCGCGATCGATGATGCGGCCCTGCCGCTCCGATGCGCGGGATCCGCGCATCTCGGCGATGATGGCGTCCAGCGATCCGGCCTCCGATTCCACTGCCCCCGTCAGCGGGTAGCAGCCGAGCGTGCGGAAGCGCACGGACAATTCCTCGACGCTTTCGCCGGGCTGCAGGGCCATGCGATCGTCGTCGCGCATGATCAGGGCCCCGTCGCGCCGGACGATGGGTCGCTTGGCCGCAAAATAGAGGGGAACCACAGGAATGTTCTCGAGCGCGATGTAGTCCCACACGTCGCTTTCGGTCCAGTTGGACAACGGAAAGACGCGGAAGCTTTCACCCTGCCTCTTGCGGGTGTTGTACAGCCGCCAAGGCTCCGGACGCTGGTTCTTGGCGTCCCAGCGGTGCTCGGCCGAGCGAAGCGAGAAGACGCGCTCCTTGGCGCGGCTCTTTTCCTCGTCGCGGCGGGCGCCGCCGAAGGCCGCGTCGAACCGGTATTTCGCCAGGGCCTGCTTGAGGCCCTCCGTCTTCATCACGTCGGTATGCACGCGCGAACCGCTGTCGAACGGATTGACCCCCGCCGCGACGCCGTCCTGGTTGATGTGGACGATCAGGTCCACTCCCAGTTCCGCAGCGCGCCTGTCGCGGAACTCGATCATCTCCCGGAACTTCCAGGTCGTGTCGACATGCAGCAGCGGGAAGGGCAGCTTGCCGGGGGCGAAGGCCTTCAGCGCAAGATGCAGCATCACGGCCGAATCCTTGCCGATGGAATAGAGCATCACCGGATTCTCGGTCGTGGCGACCGTCTCGCGGATGATGAAGATCGATTCCGCTTCCAGCTTCTGCAAATGGGTCAGGGGTGCCGTCATCTGTATCTCTTTGCCCTTCTCAGGCGCGTTCGAAGGCCGCGTCGCCCACTGCGCCGGGCCGCCGCTGCGGGGTGCCGGCATCGTCGACATGCAGGCCGCATTCCTTGCGGGTCTCGTCTTCCCACCACCAACGGCCGGCGCGTTCCGGCTCGCCTGGCCGCAACGCGCGGGTGCAGGGTGCGCAGCCGATGGACAGGAAACCCTGCGCGTGCAGCGCATTGACGGGCACATCGTGCCGCTCGGTGAACAGGCGGATATCCTCGCGCGTCCAGTCGAACAAAGGGTTGGCCTTGACGAGGCCGCGCGCCGCGTCGAAGGACACGAAGTCCAGCCGCTCCCGGTTGGGAGACTGGTCGCGCCTCAGGCCCGTAACCCAGGCGCCCGCCCCGTGCAGCGCGCGGCCCAAAGGCTCCACCTTGCGGACGCCGCAGCACGCCTTGCGCATGTCGGTGCCGAAATAGAACCCGTCGATCCCCTGGTCGTCCACCAGGGCCTCCAATGCGTCGGCCTGCGGATATTTCGCCTTGATACGGCGGCCATATCGCTCTTCCGTCTTCTGCCAGAGCGCATAGGTTTCCGGAAACAGGCGCCCCGTATCCAGCGTCACCACCTCGAAGGGGAGGGCGTTCTCGAAGATCAGATGCGTCAGCATCTGGTCTTCGATGCCGAGGCTGGTGGTGAAGACCCGCCTGCCGTCGACCGACCCGGCCAGGAGTGCGAGCCGCTCAAGCGGCGTCTTCCCGGCAAAGCCGGCGTCGAGGTCGGCCGCCAGCTCATTGGATGCGATGGCCATTGCTCAACCCCGCGCCTTCGCGGCAAGCCGCCTTTGCAGGATGCTGCTGTCGTGGCCGTAGCTCTGCTGGTAATGCAGCGTCACCACCTCGCGCGCTTCCTGCCACTGCTCGAGCGGCTGGCGTGCGGCCAGTTCGTCCGGCAGCTCCACCTCGTCGAAGCCGCAGGCCAGGATGTCGCGGAACTGGTCGGCGATCACCGGGCCGCGGGCCCGCAACGTGCCGGTGAAACCGGCCCGGCGCAGGCGCATGGCAATGGACAGGCCGCGCCCGTCGGAAAAGCTCGGAAAGGCGACGGCCACCAGCGCGACCCGATCCAGATAGGGCTGGATCGCCTGGATGCCGATGTGGTTTTCCACTACAAGTCCGATGTCGGCGTTGCGGCTATCGGCCAGCGCCGCGTCGATCACCGTCAGGGGTACGAGGATGGGGCCATCCGCCAGCGACAGACCGTCGACGGTCTCGACAGGGGTGAAACGATCGTCGCGCCGCCCATCCGCATTGATCAGGACGCTCATGCCGCTTCTCCCACGCCTGCTTCGCCGGCCACATAGGCCTGGAAGCGGCGCTTGAACGGGTCCAACCCCGTCCGCTTCACGGTGGCGATGAATTCCTCGCCCTCGAGACGTTCGCCGAAATAGGCGTCCACGATGGCCTCGATGGCGCCGGGCACCTGGTCCGCGTCGATGCCGGGGCCGAGGCGCTCGCCAAGTGCGGCGTTTTCCGTGGCGTCGCCGCCCAGCGTGATCTGGTAGTTTTCCTTGCCCGACTTCTCCAGGCCGAGAATGCCGATATGGCCGACATGGTGGTGGCCGCAGGCATTGATGCAGCCCGAAATCTTGATCTGCAGCGGGCCGATCGCCTGCTGGCGCTCGGGTGTGGCAAAGGTTTTCGAGATTTCCTGGGCTATGGGAATGGAGCGTGCCGTCGCCAGGGCGCAATAATCCAGGCCGGGGCAGGCGATGATGTCGGTGACCAGCCCGGCATTGGCCGTGGCGAGGCCCGCCTTTTCCAGCGCGGCATACACCTCCGGCACATCGTCCTGCCGCACATGCGGCAGCACCAGGTTCTGCGCATGGCTGACGCGCAATTCATCGAAGGAGTAGCGCTCCGCGATATCGGCGAAGGCCCGCATCTGCGCGTCGCTCATGTCGCCCGGCACGCCAGCGATGGGCTTCAACGATACGGTCAGCACAATGTAGCCCGGCTGGCGATGCGCAAAGCCGTTCTGCCGCACGAAAAGGTCCAGCCCGGCATCGGCGCGCCGCGCCGCCTCGAGCCGCTCGGAGCGCTCGGGCAGGGTCTCGTAGGCAGGGGGCGCGAAATAGGCGCCGATCCGCTCCAGCTCTTCCCGCGGGGCGTTCACCGTGGGGCCGTCGAGCTCGGCGTACTCGGCCTCGACGCGGGCGCGAAACTCCTCGGTGCCGATCTCGTGCACCAGGATCTTGACGCGCGCCTTGTACTTGTTGTCGCGCCGGCCTTCCGCGTTGTAGACGCGCATGACCGCTTCCAGATAGGCCAGCAATTCGTCCTTGGGCAGAAACTCGCGGATCACCTTGCCGATCATCGGCGTGCGGCCGAGCCCGCCGCCCACGACGATCTCGTAGCCCGTCTCGCCCGTCTGCGGATGGCGCAGGATCCGAATGCCGAGATCGTGCACCTTGATGGCGGCGCGGTCATGCTCGGCCCCGGTGACGGCCACCTTGAACTTGCGCGGCAGCCAGGAGAACTCCGGATGCAGGCTCGACCATTGGCGGATCAGCTCTGCGGTAACGCGAGGGTCCTCCACCTCGTCGGCGGCGACGCCGGCGAACTGGTCTGAGGTGACGTTGCGGATGCAATTGCCGCTGGTCTGGATGCAATGCATCTCCACATCGGCCAGGAGGCCGAGGATCTCGGGCACATCCTTCAGCTTGGGCCAGTTGAACTGCAGGTTCTGCCGCGTGGTGAAATGCGCATAGCCCTTGTCGAACCGCTCCGCGATAAGAGCCAGTTGCCGAAGCTGCCGTCCGTTGAGCGTGCCGTAGGGCACCGCGACGCGCAGCATGTAGGCATGCAACTGCAGGTAAAGCCCGTTCTTCAGGCGCAGCGGCTTGAACTCGTCTTCCGTCAGCGAGCCGTCGAGACGGCGGCCGACCTGTTCGGAAAACTCCGCAACGCGCTGGCGTACAAACTCGGCGTCGAATTCGTCGTAGCGGTACATCGGCCCTACCTCTGCTGCGCTGAAGGAAACTCGGCCTGCTTGCCGATCTCTGGATGGATGGACGGCCCCTTTTGCCGGATGGCCTCGCGGAAGTGGCTGGCGGCGGGAAACCCGTCCGCCTCGCGCTGGACGGCAACGAGATAGGGGTCGACGACAAGGTTGGCCTTGGCCGCCTCGGCTCCGCGCAGCAGGAGGGCCTCGGCGGCCTCCGCGTCATCGGCCACCAGCGCCTTGGCCGGATCGAAAGTCCATCCCGCGTCCGTCAGGAAGACGACTTCGCCATCGAGCAGATCGTTGGCGGACAGGACGACCGGCAGCTTTACGCCGTTGAACTTTCCGTCTGTCTTCTTGTCGGCCATGATGCGGAACCTCGTCTTCTGGTTCCGTTCTAATTAAGCCATGCGGCGCAAGGCTTCGCCGATGGGTGTTCCAATCACCGCCGCCGTGGAGAATGAATTTGTCGCCGATCGACGCTGCGCCGCAATCTGGTTCGGATAAGCCCTCTTACAACGCGTCGCCGCGCAGAAGCTTCGGGCCATCCGGCTCGCCGATGCCGGCGGCCTGCCCGATGAAATAGCGCTTCAGGGCGGGGGCCCGGTCGACAAGGGAAAGGCCGAGGTCGCGGATCGGGCGCAGCAGCCTGTTGTCGTTCGAGAACAGGCGGTTGAGGATGTCGGTGGTCACACCCATCCGCAGCGTGTCGAAGCGACGCCAGACCTGATAGCGCTCGAGCACGTCGAGGCTGCCGATGTCGAGGCCAAGGCGCGACGCGTCCACCACCGTCTCCGCCAGGGCGGCGGCATCCTTGTAGCCGTAATTGAGGCCCTGGCCCGCGATGGGGTGCAGGCCATGGGCCGAGTCGCCGACGAGGGCGAAACGCGGTCTGACGTAATCGCGCGCGAGGCGCAGGCCCAGCGGGAAGGCGCGGGGCTTCCCCTCGACGGTCAGGGCGCCGAGCTTCAGGCCGAAGCGGCGCTCCAGTTCCGCTTCGAAGACGAGCGGGTTGGCGGCAAGGAGGCGCTCCGCCTCACGCGTCGGTTCTGTCCATACCAGCGACGAGCGGTTGTCCGGCAGCGGCAGGATGGCAAACGGCCCGGACGGCAGGAAGTGCTCTTCCGCGCGGCCGTTGTGGGGCCTTTCGTGCCGGATGGTCGCGACGATGCCGGATTGGCGATAATCGTGAAATATCGTGCGGATGCCGGCCATGTCGCGCAGCCGCGAATTGACCCCGTCGGCGGCGATCACGAGCCGCGCCGTGACGAGCGAGCCGTCCGACAGTTCGACGCGGCGCACGCCCGCGGCCTCGCCCATGCCGGTGACGCCGACACCATAGCGAAGGTCTACGCCGAGTGCCGCCGCTTTGGCGCGCAGCGGCGCGGTCATGGCCGGGTTGGGCACCATATGGGCAAAGGGTTCGCCATCGCCGATCGCGCCGTCGAATGTCAGGAATACCGGTCGCACGGGGTCGGACAGGCGGGAATCGGTGACGATCATGTCGTTGATCGGCTGGGCTGCGGAGGCCATCTCCTGCCATACCCCGAGACGCTCCAGCATCCGGGAGGCGGCGGCGGCCACGGCCGAGGCACGCCCGGCACCCAGTCCGGCGGACTCCGGCGCGGCGTCGACGAGAAGGATGGACAGCCCCGGCGCATAGGAGCGAATGGCGAGCGCGGTGGTCAGGCCGACATAATTGCCTCCGGCGACGACGATGTCGAAAGCTTGCGTATCCTGCATGGGCGATTCACCTTACCTTCCGGACAAGTCCATGTAGAGCATCGCGGTACGGGATGGAATGATGCACGATTCGGTGGCGACCCTGCTTTCGACGCTCGACCTCGAGCCGCTCGAGGAAAACCTGTTCCGGGGCCGCAGTCCCGATATCGGCTGGCAGCGGGTATTCGGCGGCCAGGTCGTGGCGCAGGCGCTGGTGGCCGCACAGCGCAGCGTGGAACCCGGACGCCCGGTCCACTCGCTGCACGGGTACTTCATCCGCCCGGGCGATCCGAAACGCCCCATCGTCTACGAAGTCTCGCGCCTGCGGGACGGCGGCTCGTTTTCGACCCGCGTGGTGACCGGTGTCCAGCATGGTCAAGCCATCTTCACCTTGTCCGCGTCCTTCCAACGGGCAGAGGAGGGGCTGTCGCACCAGGTGCCGATGCCGGCCGTGCCGGGCCCCGAAGAGGTTCCGTACAAGGAACTGAACCGGCTTATTCTCTCGGACGCGCCGGAATCGGTGAAGCGCTACTGGCAGCGCCCGCGCCCGGTGGAATTCCGGCCGGTTTCGCTGGACCACTATCTGACCGCCAACAAGCTGCCGCCGCACCAGAACATCTGGGTGCGGCTGGTCGACGACATTGGCGACGAACCCGCTCTCAACGCAGCCGTCCTGGCGTACCTGTCGGATATGACCCTTCTCGATACCTCCCTGTTCGCCCATGGGCTTTCGGTCTTCGACCGGCGCATACAGGCCGCCAGCCTGGATCATGCAATGTGGTTCCACCGGCCTGTCCGCGTATCGGAGTGGATGCTGTACACACAGGATTCCCCGTCATCGTCCGGCGGGCGCGGCCTGACACGCGGCTCGCTGTTCACGACGGATGGCGTGCTGGTGGCTTCGGTGGCCCAGGAAGGGCTGATCCGGCCAATAAAGCAGCAAACTGCATAAACGCTACGCAATCTGTCCAACGCGCAGCCAGACCCCTCCGGGGCGACTGCCGCCAAATCAGGCTCCAAGTGGCCTGAGCATGGCGAAATCGCGGTAAAATCGCTGCTTCGCACAAGGCTGAGGCAGTTGGCACGAGTCTTGTTTCACCCACTGGCGTCATGAACCGGCGAGTGTCGGGGGACTGAACGCAAGCGCGGGCGTCGCCTTAATGCGGGGCTTTCGCCAGATACGTCGAGGTGAACATGAAAATCGTGATGGCGATCATCAAGCCATTCAAGCTGGACGAAGTCCGGGAGGCTTTGACCGCGGTGGGCATCCAGGGCCTGACCGTTACCGAGGTCAAGGGCTACGGGCGCCAGAAGGGCCATACGGAAATCTATCGCGGCACCGAATATGCCGTCAGCTTCCTGCCGAAACTGAAGGTCGAGATCGCGGTGGCAACCGACATGGTGCCGGCCGCTGTCGAGGCCATCGCCGCCGCCGCCAAGACCGGCCAGATCGGCGATGGAAAGATCTTCGTCTTCGGCATCGAGCAGGCCGTGCGCATCCGCACGGGCGAAACCGACGCCAACGCCCTCTAGAGCCCAAGGGTGCCGCCGGCCGGCGCCTGATACCGGCAACGCTTCAAGGAACGTCCAAACGATGCAGATACCAAGGATAGCTCTGTCCGCCGCCTTTGTCGGCGCCCTGTCCACTGGCGCAGCCTACGCGCAGGATGCGGCGCCAGACGCCGCGGCTGCCGCGGCCGACCCCTATCTCTACGTCTTCAACACGCTTCTGTTCTTTCTCGGCGGCATCCTCGTCATGTGGATGGCGGCGGGCTTCTGCATGCTCGAGGCCGGGCTTGTCCGGTCGAAGAACGTGTCGATGCAGTGCCTGAAAAACATCTCGCTCTACTCGACCGGCGTGCTCGTCTACTGGCTGGTCGGCTATAATCTCATGTACTCCGGCGTCGATGGCGGCTGGTTCGGCCAGATCGCGCCGATGACCTTCCCCGCCCCGTCGGCCGATACGGGTGACTATTCCCTGGCCACGGATTTCTTCTACCAGTCGATGTTCTGCGCCACCGCCGCCTCGATCGTCTCGGGCACGGTAGCGGAGCGCATCCGCCTGTGGCCATTCCTGCTGTTCGTCGTCATCCTCTGCGGCGCGATCTACCCGGTTACGGGCGCCTGGCAGTGGGGCGGCGGCTGGCTGTCGGAGATCGGCTTCTCGGACTTCGCCGGCTCCACCCTCGTCCATTCGGTCGGCGGATGGGCCGCCCTGACCGGTGCGCTCATCATCGGTGCGCGCAAGGGCCGCTACGGCGCCGATGGCCGCGTCGTCGCCATGCCGGGATCGTCCATCCCGCTGGCGACGCTGGGTGCCTTCATCCTGTGGTTCGGCTGGTTCGGCTTCAACGGTGCCTCGCAGCTTGCGCTGGGCACGCTCGAGGATGCCGCCTCGGTGGGCCGGGTGGTCGTCAACACCAACACGGCGGCAGCGGCCGGCGTGATCGTGTCGATGGTCATCATGCAGATCCTCTACCGGAAGGTCGATGTCACCATGGCGCTCAACGGCGCGCTGGGTGGGCTGGTGGCCATCACGGCCGAGCCGCTGACCCCGACATTCCTGTCGGCAGCCATCATCGGCGGCATCGGCGCGGCGCTCGTGGTGGTCACCGTGCCGCTGCTCGACAAGCTGAAGATCGATGACGTCGTCGGCGCCATCCCGGTGCATCTCGTGGCCGGCATCTGGGGCACGCTCGCCGTCCCCTTCACCAATCCGGACACGAGCTTTTCGGCGCAGATCATCGGCATTCTGGCCGTCGGCGCATTCACCTTCGTCGCCACCGGCATCGTCTGGTTCGCCATCAAGGCCACCGTGGGCGTGCGCCCGAGCGAAGAGGAAGAGGCCCTGGGCCTGGATCGCGCCGAAGTCGGCGTGGAGGCCTATCCGGAATTCTCGGCCGCGCGCGTCTGACGCGCGTCCGAGACCGCCGGGGCGCGTCGGTGCCCCGGCCCCGAACCCGGGCAGGCCGAGTCGGATACCGGCACGGCCTGCCCCGACACCAACCTAAAGGTCCGCTGCAGCGGCGTCGGCGTTTCGGGGAGCCGCGTTTCCCCGCTTAAGGTCAAGACAGATGAAGATCGTCGTGGCGATCATCAAACCATTCAAGCTCGACGAGGTGCGGGAGTCGCTCATCGCCCTCGGCATCGAAGGGCTCACCGTCACCGAGGTGAAGGGCTATGGCCGGCAGAAAGGCCATACCGAAATCTATCGCGGCAGCGAATATGCCGTGAGCTTCCTGCCGAAACTGAAGATCGAGGTGGTCCTGCCGTCCGACGCGGTGGCAGCGGCCGTCGATGCCATCGCGGCATCGGCCAAGACCGGCCAGATCGGTGACGGGAAGATTTTTGTCTATGGCATCGACAGCGCCCTGCGGATCCGCACGGGCGAAACTGACGCCAACGCGCTGTAAGGGGACAGTTCAAATGAGATACTTGAAGTCAGTTATCGCCGGCGGGCTCGGGGGCGTCCTCGCCACCGCCGGCATGGCGCTCGCGCAGGATACGGGCGTCGGTCCGGCCCCTGTGGAGACGGCTGCGGCCGTCATCGACAAGGGCGACGTCGCCTGGATGCTCATATCGACCGTGCTGGTGCTGTTCATGGTGCTGCCCGGCCTCGGCCTGTTCTATGGCGGCCTCGTGCGCGCCAAGAACATGCTGTCGGTCCTCATGCAGTGCGTGACGATCTGCGCCGTCGTGATGATCATCTATGTCGTCTACGGATACTCGCTCGCCTTCGGCGGGTCGACCAGCCCGTATTGGGGCGGCCTCGGCAAGCTGTTCCTGGCCGGCGTGACCGTCGACAGCACCGTCGCCACCTTCACCGATGGCGTGGAACTGCCGGAATACGTCTTCATCGCCTTCCAGATGACATTCGCCTGCATCACGCCGGCGCTGATCGTGGGCGCCTTCGCCGAACGCATCAAGTTCGGTGCGGTGGTGCTGTTCACCATCCTGTGGGTGACGCTCGTCTATTTCCCGATCGCCCACATGGTCTGGGATGCCAACGGCCTCATCTTCAACGGCCTGCATGCCGGGGGCGTCGCGGCGCTCGACTTCGCGGGCGGCACGGTGGTGCACATCAATGCCGGTATCGCGGGTCTCGTCGGCGCCCTGCTGGTCGGCAAGCGCAACGGCCTCGGCAAGGACATGATGGCTCCGCACTCGATGACGCTCACCATGGTGGGCGCCTCCATCCTGTGGGTGGGATGGTTCGGCTTCAACGCCGGTTCCAACCTCGAGGCCACCAGCGGCGCGGCCCTGGCCATGATCAACACCTTCACGGCCACGGCCGGCGCCACCGTGGCGTGGATCCTGATCGAGGCCCTCGCGCGCGGCAAGGCATCCATGCTGGGCGCCGTCTCCGGCATCATCGCCGGCCTTGTCGCCGTCACGCCCGCCGCCGGCCTGATCGGCCCCATCGGCGCCATCGTGCTTGGCGCGATCGCTTCGGCTGCCTGCTACTTCTTCGTGGCGGTGGTGAAGCCGGCCGCCGGCTATGACGACAGCCTGGACGTCTTCGGCATCCACGGCATCGGCGGCATCGTCGGCGCCATCGGAACCGGCATCTTCGTCTCGTCGTCGCTGGGCGGCATCGGCTATGCCGACGGCGTCAGCATGGGCGGGCAGGTCTATTCGCAGATCGTCGCCGTGGTCATCACCATCGTCTATTGCGGCATCGTCTCGGCGATCCTGTACAAGATCGTCGACCTGGTGATCGGCCTTCGTCCGACCCTGGAGGCCGAGCGCGAAGGGTTGGACCTCACCTCACACGGCGAATCCGCCTATCACAGCTAGGCGCGCGCCGCTGTCATACGCATGGGAAAAGGGGCGGGCGCCGGGCGCCCGCCCTTTCTCGATGTCCTCAGACGCGGCCGAAGGGCTTCTTCTCTTCGGTGGCAAGATCGGCATAACGCTCGGGATGCCTCTCGAACTCGGCGCGCACATAGGAACATGCGGGAACCACCTTCATGCCCTTGTCCCGCGCGAAACCGACTGCGAAATCCAGAAGTTTTTTGGCGATGCCCTGGCCGCGCAGCTTCTCCGGAACGTAGGTGTGGTCGAAGACCCAGGCGTCCTGGATGCCCGCCGGCGAATAGGTCAATTCGGCCCTGTCCTCGCCTTCGCCCGCCACGAAAAGGCCGCCGCGGCCCCTGTCTTCATGCCTGATATCCATGCCGTTCTTCCCGGTTGCGATGATCCTGCCCAACATCCGGGACCGGATCGCCGTTCCGCAAACACTCATCACGACTTTACGAACAGGGTTAAAGGGCCTTTAACCTCGTTTGCCTAAAGTTTGGGGATGACGGGCCTCCGGCTGCCGTTTCGCGGCCATGCCCACCACACCGACCTGCCCACAAGCGGCTCGGGTCTCGTTGAACGCATGCCGGCTGGTCGTCGGCGGGCAACAGGACAAAGCGCGAATGACCATGGCTACGATCGACGCAGAAGACGAATTCGAAGGCAGGCAGCGGAGCGGATTGCTGATCGTGGGCGGCGTCGCCCTGATCGGCCTTTCAGTCTATCTCGCCGCCGCGCTCGCCACCTGGAACGTGGGCGATCCGTCGCTGAGCCAGTCCAATTCGAATCCCGTGGGCAACCTTGCCGGGGCCTCCGGCGCCATCATCGCCGACCTTGCGTTGCAGGTCCTCGGGCTGGCCTCGGTGCTGACCATCGTCCTGCCTTTCGTCTGGGGGCTCAGGATGCTCGGCGGACGCAGGATCGACGGCGCGGGGCGCCGCGGCTGGTTTGCCCTCGGCGGCACCTTGCTTGCCGCGACGGCGCTGGGCTGCATCGGCGCCCCCGCCGGCTGGCCGCTGCCGATCGGCCTTGGCGGCATCGCCGGCGACATCGTCCTGAAGTTTCCGGCCCTCGTTACCGGGGCCTACCCCTCGGGCCTTGCCGGAGTTATCCTCGGCATCGTCCTGGCGGTGCCGGCGACCTGGCTGTATCTGAGCGGCCTGGGCTTCGTCGGGCGCACGCGCCGCGCAGTACCCGCGGCGTCGATCGCCGCCGCCGCGCCGCGCGCGCCGAAGACGGCGCAGGAGATCGAAGACGAGGATGCCGGCGAAAGCCGCTGGCAGCTCCTGGCGGGCGCAGCCACTCATCTGGCCTACTCGGTATGGTCCGGGATCCGCCGGCCGAAGGCCGATCCACGCCCCGTCCAGCGCCGCGAGCCGGGTTCCGGCCCGGCCTGGCACGAGGAGCCATCCATGGCGGCGGCGCCGGCCACGGTAGCCGGCCGCGCCCAGCGCGAGATCCGGGTGGTGGACACGCGGCCGCCGCAGCCGCAGTTCGATGCCGTCGACATGGATGGCTTCGACGACTACGGCTACCAGCCGGCCGCGCAGCAGCCACGGGCACGCCCCGTCGAGCGGCCGGAGCCGCCCCAGGCCGTTGTCTTCGACGAGGCTTACGATGTCGACGTCTTCGCCGAGCCGGCCACCGCCGAGGACACGGCCGCGCGGCGATCCGTGGACACCAGCCGCGCCACGGTGCGGCATGGCCGCAGCGACTGGAACGGCTCCTATGCCGCTTCGCGCCTCGGCAAGAAGCGCTGGGAGCGCGACGACGAACCGTTCGATCCGGAAACGGGCGAACTCGGCTTCGCAGGCGCGGACGGGCAGGGCGATGGGGAAGACGCGGCGTTCGACGGGTTCGAGAACCTCGCCCCCGACGCGCCGACGGTCGAGGAACTGATGTCCGACGCGCCGGCCAATTACGGCGATGCGCCACCCTTCGACATGGACGATGCGACTTCGCCCCTGCGCGCCGACGAGCGGCCTCAGCGCGAAAAGAGCGGCGGCTGGCGCGACTTCATCCCCGCCAATGTCGTGGCCTTCCCGGCATTGGGGCGCAACCGGACGCCCGGCAACGACAGCGGCGTGGAGCGCCAGGACCCCGGCTTTGCGCCATCGCGCCCGGCGGCCGCGCCCATGCCGTCGCTGGAAAAGCCGGTCCGCGTCGTCCCGGCGACCGGGCCCTCGGCTCCGTCGCGCAACACGGCCCCGGCACGCGTCTATCAGGGCGAGCCCGCCCATGCGTACCAGCCGGAATTCTTCGAGCTGCCGTCCATCAACCTTCTGTCGCCGCCCCGCGCGCTGGCGCGGGACGATTCCCTGACGCCCGAGATGCTGCAGGAAAACGCCCGTCTCCTGGAAGGCGTCCTCGACGATTTCGGCGTCAAGGGCGAGATCATCGAGGTGCGTCCCGGCCCGGTCGTGACCTTGTACGAGCTGGAGCCGGCGCCCGGCATCAAGTCGTCGCGCGTCATCGGCCTTGCCGACGACATCGCCCGGTCGATGAGCGCCATCGCGGCGCGTGTCGCCGTCATCCCCGGCAAGAACGCCATCGGCATCGAGTTGCCCAACCGCAAGCGGGAAACCGTCTATCTGCGCGAGATGCTGGCGGCGGAAAGCTTCAGCCAGAACAAGGGCAAGTTGCCGCTGACGCTCGGCAAGACCATCGGCGGAGAGCCGGTCATCGCCGATCTCGCCAAGATGCCGCATCTGCTGGTTGCCGGCACGACGGGTTCCGGCAAGTCCGTGTCCATCAACACCATGATCCTGTCGCTCCTGTACCGGCTGTCGCCGTCGCAGTGCCGCATGATCATGATCGACCCGAAGATGCTGGAACTGTCGATCTATGACGGCATTCCGCACCTCCTGTCGCCTGTCGTCACCGATCCGAAGAAGGCCGTGGTGGCGCTGAAGTGGACGGTGCGGGAGATGGAGGACCGCTACCGCAAGATGTCGAAGGTCGGGGTGCGCAACATCGACGGCTTCAATACCCGCGTGGCGCAGGCGATCGAGAAGGGCGAGACCATCTCGCGCACGGTGCAGACCGGCTTCGACCGCGAAACCGGCGAGCCGATCTTCGAGTCCGAGGAGTTCGACCTGCAGCCGCTGCCGTACATCGTCGTCATCATCGACGAAATGGCGGACCTGATGATGGTGGCGGGCAAGGAAATCGAGGGCACGGTCCAGCGCCTGGCTCAGATGGCGCGTGCCGCCGGCATCCACGTCATCATGGCCACGCAGCGACCGTCGGTGGACGTCATCACCGGCACCATCAAGGCCAACTTCCCGACGCGCATCTCCTTCCAGGTGACGTCCAAGATCGACAGCCGCACCATCCTGCAGGAGCAGGGGGCCGAGCAGCTTCTGGGCATGGGCGACATGCTCTTCATGGCCGGCGGCGGGCGGATCCAGCGCGTGCACGGTCCCTTCGTCGACGATTCCGAGGTCGAGGCGATCGTGTCCCACCTCAAGTCGCAGGGCGTGCCCGATTATCTCGACTCGATCCTGGAGGAGGACGACGAGGAGGAGATCGCGTCCGGCGGCTCGGGATCGGCCGGCGGCATGGACGAATCCGCCGACCTCTACGACCAGGCGGTCGCCATCGTGCTGCGCGACGGCAAGGCCTCGACCTCCTACGTCCAGCGGCGGCTGCAGATCGGCTACAACCGGGCGGCGTCGATCATCGAGCGGATGGAGCAGGAGGGTGTGGTCGGGCCGGCGAACCACGCCGGGAAACGCGAAATCCTCGTGCCGACCGACAACGCCTGAACGCGGATTCCGGGGACGCGGCACTGGCATGGCGGCGTCCCGTCCCCATCTTGTGATGAAGAGGGGGAATGACGCGCCTCAATACTGCCCGAGGCCAGGATTATCCAGAATCCTTTCCCGGGCAGGGACGCCAGAGACAAAAGGACCGTAAGCTCCATGTGGAATCGACTTGTGTCGAAAAGGCCGCGAAATCGTCTTCCGATCCGGGCGCTTGCCCTGGCTGCGGCCCTGTCGCTGCCCATGGCCGCGCCTGCCTATGCGCAGTCCGCCGGCGCCGTGGCGCAGCGCGTGGCCGATCACTTCTCGTCCGTGCAGTCGATGGCCGGGAGCTTCGTACAGTTCGACGCCGCCGGCAACCAGACCGAGGGCAAGTTCTATATCGAGCGTCCGGGCAAGATCCGCTTCGACTATAGCGGCCAGCCGCTACGCGTTATCGCGGATGGCAGCCAGGTGGCCGTGAACAACCGCCGCATGAACACGTGGGATCTGTATCCATTGTCGAAGACGCCGATGAAGCTGCTGCTCGACAGGCGCATCGACCTGTCGGGCGCCAATATCCAGAACGTCCAGGAAGGCCCGGACCTGACCACCATCGTCATGGGGGACAAGTCCGTCTTCGGCAATTCGCGCATCACCATGATGTTCGATCCCAACACCAACGATCTGCGCCAATGGACGATCCGCGACGCCCAGGGCAAGGACACGACGGTGATGATCTACGATGTGCAGGAAGGGGTGCGCATCGACCCCTCGGTCTTCGTGATCCCCTACAACTCCATCGCCATGGGGCAGACGCGCGGCTGATTCAGCCGCGCTGCGAAAAGAAGCAGACAAGCGCCCGCGTCACCGGCTCGGGCGCTTCTTCCACGACGAAGTGGCCGCAGTCGACGCCCTCACCCTCGACATTCTCGCACCAGCCGCGCCAGACGGCAAGCACGTCGCCGACGGCGGCCGCAATGCCGTGGCTGCCCCACAAAGCCAGCGTCGGCGCGGCGATCCGGCGGCCGGATGCCAGGTCTTCCTCGTCCAGCCTCCGGTCTTCCGTGGCTCCGGCCCGGTAATCCTCGCAGGCCGCATGGATGTATTCGCCCCGTGCGAAGCTGCGCCTGTATTCGGCGAGCGCCTCCGAGGTGAAGGGCGCCAGCGCATGCGACTTCGTCCAGCTTGTGATCGTATGGTCCAGGTAGAAGACCGCGTCGTTGCCGATCAGCCGCTCCGGCATGGGGTTCGGCTGGGCAAGGAACATCCAGTGATAGGTTCCGAGCGCTTCTTCGGCGTTCATGTGCCGCCATACTTCGGCCGTCGGCAGGATATCGAGAACCGCCAGTCGCGTGACTGTCGACGGGTGGTCCAGGGCCATCCGGTACGCCACCCGCGCGCCCCTGTCATGGCCGGCGACGGCAAAGCGCTGGTGGCCCAGCCCCTGCATGGCGGCGATCATGTCCTGCGCCATGACGCGCTTGGTATAGGCCGAGCCGTTCTTGCTGTCCGGGGTCGAGGATTGGCCATAACCCCGCAAGTCGGGAACGAAGAGCCGAAAGCGCCGTGCCAGGGCCGGCGCGATCCCCGCCCACATCGCGCCGGTCTGCGGAAAGCCGTGCAGCAGGAGCAAAGGCGGCCCGTCGCCGCCGATGCGCATGTGAATCTCGGCGCCCGCCCCGTCCACCTTGCGCGTTTCAAAGCCTTCGAACATGTCACCTCCGGCGGGTTGATGCGACAGGGTGCCTTGTCCATAAGGGGCCTGTCTGCCCGAACCCGAAAAGTGTGCTAACGCCCGTGGCCTTCAAGATCGCAACATGGAATATCAACTCGGTGCGGCTGCGCATGCCGATCGTCGAACGGCTGATCGTGGAGGCGGCCCCCGATGTGCTGTGCCTGCAGGAGACCAAATGCCCGAACGACCTGTTCCCGTGCGAGCGCTTCGAGGAACTGGGCTACAG
The DNA here is from genome assembly GCF_014844055.1 of Aureimonas sp. OT7. Lineage (NCBI taxonomy): Bacteria > Pseudomonadati > Pseudomonadota > Alphaproteobacteria > Hyphomicrobiales > Aurantimonadaceae > Aureimonas > Aureimonas sp. OT7. The sequence continues at coordinate 24,641 of NZ_CP062167.1, read as the reverse complement.
GCACATCGCGCTGAACGGCCAGAAGGGCTATCACGGGGTCGCCACGCTGTCGAAATTGCCCTTCGACGACGTCGTTACCCAGGATTATTGCGCCGTTGGCGATGCGCGCCATCTTTCTGCAAGGATCGCGGTGGGGGAGCGTGCCATACGGGTGCACAACCTCTATGTCCCGGCCGGGGGCGACGAGCCGGACCCGGAAATCAACCGCAAATTCCGGCACAAGCTGGATTTCGTGGACGAGATGCGTTCCATGCGTGCGTCCGGAGAGCCGGGCGTCTCGTCCATCCTGGTCGGCGATCTCAACATCGCGCCTTTCCCCGAGGATGTCTGGTCGCACAAGCAGCTCCTCAAGGTCGTGTCGCATACGCCGGTGGAAACGGACGGCCTGCTGCGGGTGATCGCCGAAGGGGGCTGGAGCGACCTCGTACGGCAGGCGCTGCCGCTGCCGGAGAAGGTCTACACCTGGTGGAGCTACCGGGCGAAGGACTGGACCGCCGCCGACAGGGGCCGCCGCCTCGACCATGTATGGTCTTCCCCTGATCTTTCGCCGCACTTGGCCTCGGTCGAGATCCTGCGTGCCGCGCGGGGATGGGAGCGGCCTTCGGACCATGTTCCAATCGTCGTGAGCCTCGATATCTGACAGGCCCCGGGTCAGCGACCCGCCGTCACCGCCTCGTGCGCCTCGCTCAGGCGGGTCAGCAACGTATCCGGACCAACCGGCTTCAGGCAGACGCGCAGGCCGGGAAAGCGCGAACTGACCTCCTGCGGCAGGCCCGCGCCGGTGCAGATCACCATTGGAACCGAGCGCTCCCACAGGATTTCAAGGACGGGCGTCACCGGCCCTCCATGCAGGTTGAAATCGAGGATGGCGGCATCCAGCGGTCCGTTCAGGCAACGGCTGACGGCATCCGCCGCCGCGGCCACGGGGCCGACCACCTGCGCACCGACCGCCAGGAGCGTATCCTCGATATCCATCGCCACGAGCGGGTTGTCCTCCGCGACAAGAACGCGCTTGCCCGACCACAGGTCCTTCATGTCAGAAGCCTGCACGCGCATCGCCCATCGGGGAGGGTGAGACATCCGTCAACGGCGCCCGGATGACCACCCGCGCCCCATCTCGCGGAAGGGTCGATACCACGGTTCCACCGATCTGCATCGTCAGGAGGCGCTGAAGCAGCGTCGTGCCGAAGCCCTTGCGTGTCGGCGCACCGAGTATGGGCGGACCGCCGCTCTCCTGCCAGACTATCTCCAGCATATCCACCTCGTCCTCCCGGTCGATGGACCAATCGATCGCCAAGACTCCGTCCCGCGTGGTCAACGCACCGTGCTTGGCGGCGTTCGTCGTCAGTTCGTGTATCGCCATGGAAAAGGAGACCGCCAGTTCGGATGGCAGGTAAACCGATGGCCCCGATAACCTGATCCGCGAACCATCGTCATAGGCCGCCAGTTCCGACGAAATCACCTCCCGCAGCAGAATGCCGCGCCATTGATCGTTGGTGAGCAGGGCGTGGCTGCGGGCCAGGGAGGCGATGCGGGCGGAAATGCCGTCGCGGAAAGCCGCCATGTCCGGCGAGGTCTTGAGCGTGAAGTTGATGACGGACTGTACGGTGGACAGGCTGTTCTTGACCCGGTGGTGCAACTCGCGCACCACGATGGCCTGCCGCTCGCGCGTGGACTTCTGGTCCGTCACGTCCTGCAGGACGCCGATGCCGCGCTCGTTGCTGCCCCCCTCGACCCCGAACCAGTCGCCGACCGCCGCCACGTCGCGCACCAGGCCATGTCTGTGCTCGACCCGGAACTCGACGGCGAAGCGTTCGCGCGTGCCCCGGCCGGCATAGGCCGCCTCCCGCACGCGCGCGAAATCGCCTGGCGCGATGATCGACTTGAACTCTTCCATAAGGCGCACGGCTGCGCCGTCGAGGCCGAGGATTTCAAGCGAACGCTCGTCGAGGATCACCGTGTCGTCGGAGAGTATCCATTCGAAAGTGCCGATTTCTGCCACGCTGAGCGCGGCGCTGAGGCGCCTGCGCGTGTTGATGGACTCCTCCTCCGCGAACTCGCGGGCGCGCCGTTCCTTGCCCTCCCTGAGGGCCCTGGCCACACAGGAGCCGAGGCGTCCCAGGCGGGACTTGATGACGTAGTCCGTAGCCCCTTTCTTGAGCGCCTCGATCGCCACTTCCTCGCCCAGCGTCGCCGACACGAAGATGAAGGGGACGTCGGGGGCATGGCTGCGCGCCAGCTCCAGCGCGGACAATCCATCGAAGCTCGGCAGCCGATAATCTGCAAGGATCAGGTCGAAGTCCCCGGCCTCGAGCGCCGCAAGGTAGGCTGCCTTGTCCCAGACGCGCTGCGTTTCGTGGGCTATACCGGCACGGCGCAGATGCTCCTCGATCAGGGCTGCATCGAGGTCGCTGTCTTCGAGATTGAGGACGCGTGTGGCGCCGAGCGGTGGCGTCATACTTCCGTGACCTTCATCGCCTGCTCGCGCCGCCGCGGTGGATGCGGTTCGTTCAGGATCGCCCAGAATACGCCGACATCCTGGATCGCCTTGAAGAAATCCTTGAAATCCACCGGCTTGACGACGAAGGCGTTGACGCCGAGCGAATAGCTGCGCACCAGGTCGCTTTCCTCCTTGGAGGCAGTCAGCATGACGACCGGAATATGCTTCAGGTCGGCGTCGGTCTTGATGCGTTCGAGTACCTGGAGCCCGTCCAGTTTGGGAAGTTTGAGATCCAGCAGAACGACCGCCGGATCGCCGGCCACGCGGCCCTTGTGCGCGCCAGCCAGTTTCAACCAGTCGACCGCTTCGGCGCCGTCGCGCGCGATGACGACCTCGTTCGCCAGGAGGCTGCGTTCCAGGGCATGCAGGGTCAGTTCCAGATCGTTCGGATTGTCCTCGACAAGCAGAATCGGCTTGATATCCGGCATCAGTCGCCCTCCGTCAGGCGGGGAAGTGAAAAATAGAATGTGGCGCCCTTGCCGGGCGACCCTTCGGCCCAGGTGCGGCCGCCATGCCTGTCGACGATGCGACGCACATTGGCGAGGCCGATGCCGCTGCCCTCGTAGTCTTCGATCCGGTGCAGACGCTGGAAAACGCCGAACAGCTTGTCGACATACTCCATGTCGAAACCGACGCCGTCATCCCGGATGAAGAAGATATCCTCGTCCTCGCCGGATTGCGCACCGATTGTGATGTGGCTCGGGTCCGTGCCGCGCGTGTACTTGATCGCGTTGCCGACGAGGTTCTGCCAAACCGCCCGCAGGAAGATCGGGTCGCCGTCGACGGTGGGCAGGTCCTCGACCGTGAAGTCGACGCGGCGGTCGCCGGTCTCGCCGTTCTGCATCCGCAGCACCTCGCCGACCAGCCGGTTCATCTCCACGCGGACCGGCACGAGCTTCGAGCGCCCCATCTGCGAGAATCCCAGGAGATCGTCCACGAGGCGACCGGCGGACAATGCCGAGTCGATGATGGTGTCGACATAGCGGCCAGCGCGCTTGTCGTCGCCGATCGCGGAGCTTTCCTTGAGCAGTTCGGCAAAGCCCACGATATGTCGGAACGGCGCTCGCAGATCGTGGCTGATCGAATAGGAGAAGGCCTCCAACTCGCGGTTGCTTCGGCGCAGTTCCTCCGTCAGCCCCGCCATCTCCTCTGCCTTGCGCATCACGATCCCGACAATGGCGTTGCGCAGGCTGGCGGCGGCTGCCAGTTGCACCGGGGTCCACGGGGCGGACCGACGATGCACCGTTTCCTTCCACATCTCGAAGGACGTGCGCGGGTTCAGCCGCTCCTGACGCGGGTCGGTAGTCTTCCGGGGGTCGCCGCCCCAGCGCACCGTCTGGACCTGCTCGGGTCGGAACCAAAGTACGTAACTCGGATGGAGCTGCGAGATGGAGATGGCCGCCACGCCGGAGCCCTTGGCGGCGTAAGCCTGTGCACGGGGCATGATCTCGGCGAGCGACTCCGTGGAGAACACCTCGTCGTGCGACTGCGTGCGGAACAACCAGGCGACGAGATCGCGGATCGCGTCCTCGCCGGGGGTGTCGCCCACCATTTCCAGAAGATCGTTCGTCACGACGGCGGCGCCGGCCGCATCGGTCAGTGCCAGAAGATCCTCCGGGCTTTCCGAGAGCCCCTGCGAATACCGGCTGCTCAATGCCATCGCGGACAGAAGCCGCGCCTCGATGGCATGGCGTGCCACGCGCTGGGCGGTTTCCTCGCTGCGCAGGCTGGCCCCGATCTGCAGGGCGACGACCTGTCCGAGAAAGTCACAGGCAATGCGCACGTGGGCGGGCACCCGCCGCGGCGTGGCGTTATGGCACGAGATCAGGCCCCACAGACGGTTGCCCTCGATCAGCGAGATCGACATGGATGCGGGTGTTCCCATGTTGCGCATGTATTCGATATGCACCGGCGAAACGCTGCGCAGAGCCGAGTAGCTGAGGTCTATCGGCCCGGCCTCCGTCGGCAGAAGCGGCACCGGCTCGTAGGCGGCGTCCGGAATGATGCGCAGCCGGTTCAGGCGATACAACTCCCGCGCCTGCGCCGGGATGTCGGCAGCCGGAAAACGCAGGTCCATATAGGAGGGTAGCTTGCCGTTGCCGTCCTCGGCGATGACGGTGCCGTTCCAGTGATCGTCGAAGCGGTAGACCAGCACGCGGTCGAAGCCGGTCAGCGCGCGGACGATGCGCGCCGCTGCTGCGTTGAGCTCTTCCAGGGTGGAATGGCTGCGGCTTTCCGAAACGAACCGGCGGATCTGCGGATAGAGCGTATCGAGCGAGCCGGCCGCTTCGGCATCCGTCTCCTCCAGTTCCACGACGATGAACCGGCCGCTCCAATGTGCCAGCATCTCGTAAGTCCGGCCATGGAGGTCCACGCGACCGAAGGTGGCCGGCCCGTCCGGTGGCTCGCTCGCGTCCAGTGCGAGGACGGGTCGCGCCTGCGGCAGGAGGTCGACGAGCTGCGCGCCGATGACCCCGCCGGGCATCCGCAGATGCATCCCGGCATTGGCGCTGGCTGCGATCACGGCGTGCGACGTGCCGTCGACGACGAGCAGAAAGCCATGCGGTTGTATGCTGCCCGGGATATGGATCGCCTCCCGTGCACAACGGTCGGCAAAGGAGGGAATCGCCCCCGGTGCGCCACCGTCCTCGGCATTCTCAACCATGGGCATCCTTTCGACCGCGTTCTGTAAGTGCAACGCGAGACTTTGCCAAGCGGTCCCGGTCGCGGATACAGAAACGCACATTCAAGCAAGTGTGTTCGCCCTGCGGCGCCATGTCCGGTTGCGGATCGACGCCGCGCCCTAGCTCCCCGGTCCAATGCGGATACGCGCAGCACAAAAGGGACTTCGACATGCTGAAACTCGCAGGCTTGCCCACCCTGATCGTCGCCGGCCTGATGGCCGGTCCCGCCATTGCGCAGGACGCGGCCAAGGCCGAAGGGCCATTCACGCTTGGCGATCTGCCTTACGCGGTCGATGCCCTGGACCCCGTCATCGACGCCGAGACGATGACGCTTCATCACGACAAGCATCACCGCGCCTATGTGGACAATCTCAACAAGGCCGTGGCCGAGGACGAGGCGTTGCAGGGCGTGACGCTGGAGGATTTCGTGGCCAATGCCGGAACCTATCCGGCTGCCGTCCGCAACAATGCCGGTGGCCACTGGAACCATACGTTCTTCTGGGAAAGCATGGCCGCACCCGATGCGGCCGGGGAACCGTCAGAGGAACTCGCTGCGGCAATCGAGGCGGTCTATGGCGATATGGAAGCCTTCAAGACGGCCTTCAACCAGGCCGGAGCCGGGCGCTTCGGCTCCGGATGGGTGTGGCTGATCGTCAACGACGCCAACGAGCTCGAGATCACGACCACACCCAATCAGGACAATCCGCTGATGGACGTGGCGGAGGATAAGGGAACGCCCATCATCGGCAACGATGTGTGGGAGCACGCCTATTATCTTAAGTACAACAACCGGCGTCCGGAATATCTGTCGGCATGGTGGGGCGTGGTCAACTGGGACGTGATTTCCCAACGCTACGACGCGGCGCTGGCAACCGCCAACTGACCCTTTGCCGGTGCGCGGCGGCCATGCTATCGCGATCCGCGACATATCGTGGAGTGCAGCATGGCACAGTCGCAAGCCGGACAGGGCGTCGCCGCCGTCGGTCTGACCCTCGCAATGGGGGCCGTGGTGGGCACCGCCCTCTTGTTCCAGCATGTAGGGGGCTACATGCCCTGCGCTCTCTGCCTGGAACAGCGGACGCCGTACTATATCGGCCTGGGTGTCGGCATCGCCGCCATAGCGGCGGTGTCGGTTCGCCTGCCGCAGGCCGCCATACGCGGCCTGTTCGCCCTCATCGGCCTCCTGATGCTCTGGACGCTGGCGCTGGGCGCGTATCACGCCGGGGTCGAATGGGGGTTCTGGCCCGGGCCGGCGGATTGTGCCGCCGGCGCCGCTATGGACCTGACGGGCGATCTCCTGGCCAGCATGGATGCGGTGCGCCCGCCCTCCTGCAGCGAGGCTGCCTTGCGCGTCCTCGGCCTTTCCATGGCCGGCTGGAACGTGCTGGCCGCCGCATTCCTTGCCTTCGCGGCTTTCCGAACGGCGTTGCGACGCATCTAAGGCCTATTCGGGCTCCAGTTCCGTGTCCCAGTAGAGATAGTCGAGCCAGCTCTCGTGCAGGAAGTTGGGAGGAAACATCCGCCCATTGTTGTGCAATTCGTGGACTGTCGGCTGGAAGGGCTTCTGGGCCGGGAACATGCCGGCATCCTGCGGCATGGCACCCCCCTTGCGCAGGTTGCACGGAGAGCACGCCGCCACGACATTGTCCCAGGTGGTCAGCCCCCCGCGCGAGCGTGGAATGACATGATCGAAGGTCAGGTCGTGCGGCGAGCCGCAATACTGGCACTGGAAACGATCCCGCAGGAAGACGTTGAACCGGGTGAAGGCAGGGTGCCGCGCCGGCTTGACGTAAGTCTTGAGGCAGACGACGGAAGGCAGGCGCATCGAGAAGGACGGCGAATGCACCGCGACGTCGTATTCGGCCAGGATATTGACGCGGTCCAGGAAGACCGCCTTGATCGTATCCTGCCAGGACCAGAGCGAGAGTGGGTAATAGCTGAGCGGTCTGAAATCGGCGTTCAATACCAGAGCCGGAGTCAGACCGGGATGCACCGCGATCGTCAAGGATGGTCTCCTCTACCGAAGCAGCATCTCGCAAAATCGAATCCGGTCCTGCGATGATACGATGCTCGTGCCCGAAGAATTCGCTGTGGCACTATCGTGGCGCATCATGTCGGCTTTGTGAAGCCGCACGAACAGGGCATGCGGACGGATTCACAGGCTCTTTCCGGCGGGTTGCAGCGCAAGAGGGGTGGCGTCCCGGCGGGTGACGGCCGCGTAATATGCCCAGAAAAGGCGCGCCGCCACCGAGCGGTGCGGCGACCACAGCTCCGCCATCGCCCGCAAGGGCTTGTCGCGTGGGCGCTCCTCCATTCCGAAGGCGTGCGCCACCGCCACCTGCAGAGCGAGATCACCGGCGGGGAAGACATCCTCGCGGCCGAGGCAGAAGAGAAGGTAGCACTCCGCCGTCCACGGCCCGATGCCGGGAACGGCCGTAAGCTCGGCGATGGCGGCGGTGCTGTCGGCGCCGGCGATGCGCTCGAAATCGAGTGCGCCGGTGATGACCGCCGAGGCGATGGCCAGAAGCGTACGCTCCTTGGCCCGCGACAGGCCGGCGGCGCGAAACGCCGCATCGTCGAGTGCAAGGATGGACGGCGCGTGGTTCAGGTCCACCAGGCCGGCGAGGCGGGTGGTGATCGCCGTGGCGCTGGCGCGCGAGACCTGCTGCCCCATCAGCGTTGCGGCCAGGCCAGGCAGCCCCGGATCGCCGGCGCGCAGTGGCAGCGCGCCCGCCTTTTCGATGACGGGCGCAAGGCGCTCGTCCATGGCGGCAAGGGCGTCGAGCCCTATGCTGATATCATCCGGACTTCGAATCATGCAGCTTAAGATAAGAGGAGTCATGGTCCAGTCCAACGCGGCGCCCGTATTCCGCTTCGCTCCCAGTCCGAACGGTGCGCTGCACCTCGGCCACGCCTACAGCGCGTTCATCAACGCCGACATGGCTGCAAAAGCCGGCGGCACGTTGCTGCTGCGGCTGGAGGATATCGATACGGCCCGCTGCACGCCCGCGCTGGAGGCCGCGCTGGTGGACGACCTCGCCTTTCTCGGCGTGCTGCCGCCTCCGCCGTTTCGACGGCAGTCCGAGCATTTCGCGGACTACCGGGCCGCCCTCATGGCGCTGGCCGACGACGGGCTGGCCTATCCCTCCTTCATGACGCGCGGCGACATAAGGGCCTTTGCCGCCGCTGCGGAAGATAAGACGGGCTTGCCCTATCCGAGAGATCCGGACGGGGCGCCGCTCCATCCGCGCCTCGACCGCCATATGAATGAGGACGAGCGCCGCGCGGCCATCGCCGATGGCGTACCCCATGCCTGGCGACTGGACATGGCGGAGGCGATCCGGCGCGTCGGTGCCTTGTCCTTCGTGGAAACCGGCGGCGAAGACGGTGAAGCCGAGATCGTCGCCGAGCCGGCGCTGTGGGGCGACGTGGTCCTGGCGCGAAAGGATGTCCCGACCAGTTATCACCTCTCGGTGGTCGTCGACGATGCGCTGCAGGGCATAACCCATGTGGTGCGCGGACGCGACCTGGCGCCCGCCACCTCGGTGCACAGGGTGCTGCAGGCGCTGCTGGGCCTGCCGGCGCCCGTCTACCATCATCACGATCTCATCCTCGATGCCGAGGGACGCAAATTGTCGAAAAGCCTGGATTCCGTTGCGCTCTCGACGTTTCGCGCGGCCGGCATGACGCCAGCCGACATCCGCCGGATGGTCGGGTTGCCGCCTATGCAAGAAGAAGCAGCCAGACCGTCAGGCTGACGGCGGACAGGGCCGTCGTCATGACGATGGCCGTGGCGGCGATGCCTTCGCCGCTGCGGAAGTAGGTGGCGAAAAGATAGGCGTTGACGCCCGACGGACAGGCCGCCATCGCGACAGTCAGCGCCAGCCATTCGCGCGGCAGCAGCAGCGCGCCGACGCCAAGGACGACGACCGGCTGGACGACGAGCGCCAGCGCCGATATCGCCAACGCCACCGGCATGTCGCCCCGGACATGGAAGCGCGTCATCGTCAGGCCCAGTGAGAACAGCGCCACGGGCCCGGCCGCACCGGCCATCAGCGTAACGATTTCCCCCAGCGGGCCCGCCAGGGGCAGGCCGGTCAGGCGGAAGGCCAGCCCTGCGAAAATGCCCAGGATGAGCGGACTTTTGACGAGGTTGCGCCCCACCCGCAACGCGATGTCCGCAACCGGAAGCCGTTGCCCGGCTTCGGACCCGTCTTCGCGCGCATCCAGAAGCGCGGCGCGCTCGATGAGGAGCGTGGACCCCATCATCATCAGCGGCAGATGGACCGCCAGCAGCATGGCAAGGACGCTGAGGCCCTCCTGGCCGTAGGTCAGCGTGGCGATGGGAACGCCGACGAAGACGAGGTTGGAGAAGCTCGCCCCGACACCGGCAATAACGGCCGCGCGGCGGTCGCTGCGGCCCAGCCGGCGCGCCACCAGCATGCCGAGCCCGAAAACCACGATGACGCCGGCGAAGTACGAAATCCACAGCGCCAGCGGATTGCCGGCGTCGAAGCGTGCGGTGGCGAGGGTCCGGAACAGCACCGTGGGCATCGCCACGACGAAGACGAACGCCGAAAGCGCCTCGGGCGCGGAGTTCGGCAGCAGGCGGGCGCGGCCGGCCCCATAGCCGAGTGCGATCAAACCGAAGACGGGAACGATGATTGAGAGGATCAGGGACATGAAACCGGCGGGTGGATCGCTGCAATGAACGGGCGGCAACCGTTCGGTGCTTTCAACCGCCCTCTTTGCCTGATACGGGATTGAAACCTGTAATTCCATCCCCAGGCCGGTCCTGCCGGCACCGACCATGATCCGGCTCGTTCCACTGTTTCCCGCCCTCTTCGTCCTTATCTGGTCCACCGGCTTCATCGGTGCGCGCTATGCCATGCCGCATGCCGAACCGTTCACCTTCCTGGCCATGCGCTTCGCGCTCGCCCTGTGCCTGCTGCTGCCATGGGTCGTGCTGGCGCGCGCACCGTGGCCGCGCACCAGGCCCGCACTGCATGCCTGCATCGCCGGAAGCCTGATCCACGGCCTCTATCTGGGCGGCGTCTTCTATGCGGTCAGGCACGGCCTGCCCGCCGGGATCGCCGCGCTGATCGTCGGCCTGCAGCCGATCGTGACTGCGGTGATGGCAGCGTCCTTCCTTGGCGAGCGCGTCACGCCGCGCCATTGGATGGGCTTGCTGCTGGGGCTTGTCGGTGTCGGCCTGGTCGTGGTGCCGAACCTGTCGTCCGACGGCGTCTACCGATGGCAGACCCTTGTGCCGGTGATCGTGGCGGCCATTGCCATCTCGGCCGGGACGGGCTGGCAGAAGCGCTTCGTCGGCGGTGTCGATCTGCGCACCGGCACGGCGCTGCAGTATGTCGGCGCCCTGCTGCCGGTCGCGCTGATGGCGATGGCGACGGAAACGATGGCCGTCGACTGGACGCCCGAACTCGTCTTCGCGCTGCTCTGGCTGACGGTCGTCCTGTCGATCGGGGCGATCCTGTTGCTGCTGTTCATGATCCGCGAGGGCGCCGTTTCCAGGGTGGCCTCGCTGATGTATCTGACACCGGGCGTTACCGCCGTGATGGCCTTTCTGCTGTTCGGCGAAAGCCTGACGGCGGTGCAGTTGCTGGGCCTCGTCATTGCCGGCGTTGGCGTCCATGCGGCCATGCGTCCCGGGCGCAAGCCGGTTTGAAGCATCGGCCATTCCGGCTATATCGAAGGAAAGCAACGGGAATGCCTGCATGTCCTCCTTTCTGACCTACCTGGCCCTCGCCGTCATGCTGGCCGTTGTCGCCGTGCTCGTGGCGGGCCTGCGCAACATGCTGGTGGGCGGACCCGGCAACCGGTCACAGCAACTGATGAGGCTTCGGGTGATGCTGCAGGCAATCGCCGTTCTCATCATCGTCATCTTTCTCGTATTCGCACGCTGACCGGACCGGAGACCAATGGTACGCCTGACGCGCATCTACACCCGCACCGGAGACAAGGGCACGACCGCGCTCGGCACGGGCGAGCGCCGGCCGAAGGACGATCTGCGCATCGAAGCCTATGGCACGGTCGACGAGTTGAACGCCGTCATCGGCGTGGCGCGGCTGCATGCCGATGCGCCGTCGGATGCGGCACTGGCGCGTGTCCAGAACGACCTGTTCGACCTTGGCGCCGATCTCGCGACGCCGGATATCGGCGAACCCCTGCCGTATGAACGCCTTGCGATCACCGCGGGCCAGGTCCAAAGGCTGGAGCGGGAGATCGACGCCATGAATGCGCGCCTCCAGCCGCTGAACTCCTTCGTGCTGCCCGCGGGTACGCCGGCATCCGCCCATCTGCATCACGCCCGGACCGTCGCACGGCGGGCGGAGCGGTTGATGGTCGGCCTGTCGAGGGTGGATGGCGAAACGGTTTCCGAGCCCGCGCTCCAATACGTCAACCGCCTGTCGGACTGGCTTTTCGTTGCGGCGCGCATCGCCAACGACGAGGGCAGGGCCGACGTCCTGTGGGTGCCCGGCGCGACGCGGGACTAAGGCTGGAACGGTTCAAGCTTTGACGTAAACGTAAATTATGCTTATGCCTTTGGCACGCGCCGACAGGCAAGACGAGGGAGAAAACCGAGGTCCATGAAGATACTGGTCTGCATCAAGCGCGTTGTTGACTACAACGTGAAAATTCGCGTCAAGTCCGATGGCAGCGGCGTCGACCTGGCCAATGTGAAGATGAGCATGAACCCGTTCGACGAGATCGCGGTGGAAGAGGCGATCCGCCAGAAGGAAAAGGGTGGGGTCGAGGAAATCGTCGTGGTTTCGGTTGGACCGCAGCAGGCGCAGGAGACGCTGCGCACCGCGCTTGCGATGGGTGCCGACCGGGCTATCCTCGTCAAGAGCGACGAGCGGGTGGAGCCTCTTGGCGTTGCCAAGGTTCTGCGCGCGATCGTGGAAGACGAGAAGCCCGACCTCGTCATTCTCGGCAAGCAGGCGATCGACGACGACAGCAACCAGACCGGCCAGATGCTGGCGGCGCTTCTGAGTTGGCCGCAGGGCACCTTCGCCTCGAAGCTCGATGTTGCGGATGGCAGGGCCGAAGTGACGCGCGAAGTGGATGGCGGCCTGCAGACGGTGTCGCTGGCGCTGCCGGCGATCGTGACGACGGATCTGCGGCTGAACGAGCCGCGCTACGCCTCGCTTCCCAACATCATGAAGGCAAAGAAGAAGCCGCTGGACGAGCGGTCGGCGGCCGATATGGGCCTCGACCTCGCCCCGCGGCTCGAGGTGCTGAAGACGGCGGAGCCGGCCAAGCGACAGGCCGGCGTGAAGGTCGGCTCGGTGGACGAGTTGATCGGCAAGCTGAAGACCGAAGCCGGCGTTCTTTGATATTGCGGGAGGCAGCAACATGACGACACTACTGATCGCCGAACACGACAACGCCCACCTGTCGGGCGAGACGGCCAAGGCGCTGAGCGCAGCGTCGCAACTGGGCGCGCCGGTCCACATCCTGGTGGCGGGGCAGGGCGCGTCCGAAGTGGCAGCCGCCGCCGCGCGCCTTTCCGGCGTGGAAAAGGTGCTGCATGCGGACGACGCTGTCTACGGGCATGGCCTGGCCGAGCCGCTGGCCGGGCTGATCGTCGGGCTGGCCGATGGCTACGACGCCATCGTCGCGCCGGCCACCACCCACGGCAAGAACGCGCTGCCGCGCGTTGCGGCGCTGCTGGACGTGATGCAGGTCTCCGATATCATCGCGGTGGAAGGCCCCGATACGTTCCAGCGCCCGATCTATGCGGGCAACGCCATCGAAACCGTGAAATCGCGTGACGGCAAGAAGGTCCTCACGGTGCGCACGGCGGCATTCGGCGAGACGGCCGAAGGCGCAAGCGCGCCGGTCGAGACGGTGTCTTCGGCGGGCGATACGGGCCTGTCGCGTTTCGTGGGCGAGGAAGTCGCTGCTTCGGAGCGTCCGGAGTTGACGGCGGCCAAGGTGATCGTGTCGGGCGGCCGGGCGCTGGGCTCGAAGGAGAAGTTCGAGGAAGTGATCCTGCCTCTGGCCGACAAGCTGGGCGCCGCGGTGGGCGCCAGCCGCGCGGCTGTCGACGCCGGCTACGCACCGAACGACTGGCAGGTGGGGCAGACCGGCAAGGTCGTGGCGCCGCAGCTCTACCTTGCGGTGGGCATCTCCGGCGCCATCCAGCATCTGGCCGGCATGAAGGACTCCAAGGTCATCGTAGCCATCAACAAGGACGAGGACGCGCCGATCTTCCAGGTCGCCGATTACGGCCTTGTCGGGGACCTCTTCCAGCTCGTGCCGGAGCTTCAATCGAAGCTTTGAGCCGACTATCATGCGTGCGGGCGGCAAAAGCCGCCCGCACGATTTCTCCGGGGGGACTGGAATGGTTGAGATTCGCAAGGTCGGCGTGATCGGGGCAGGGCAGATGGGCGTCGGCATCGCGCATGTGGCGGCGCTGGGCGGCTTCGACGTCATCCTCCAGGACGTCAGCCACGAACGGGCGCAGGCCGGTCTGCAGCGCATCGAGGCAAACCTTGCGCGTCAGGTCGCATCCGGCAAGCTTGCCGAGGATGCGAAAGCGGCGGCCCTGTCGCGGATCGTCGCCGCCGATGGCGTGCAGGCCATGCGCGATGCGGATCTCGTCATCGAGGCGGCCACCGAGGAAGAGGCCGTCAAGCGGCGGATCTTCCAGCAGGTCTGCCCGGAATTGCGCCCCGATGCCATCCTGGCGACGAACACCTCGTCCATTTCCATCACGCGGCTTGCCGCGTCGACCGACCGCCCGGAACAGTTCGTCGGCATCCACTTCATGAACCCCGTTCCGGTCATGAAGCTGATCGAGCTGGTACGCGGCATCGCGACGTCGGACGAAACCTTCGCATCGGCCAAGGTCTTCTCCGACAAGCTCGACAAGGTGACGACGGTTTCGGAGGATTTTCCGGCCTTCATCGTCAATCGAATCCTGATGCCGATGATCAACGAGGCGATCTACACGCTGTATGAGGGCGTCGGTTCCGTCGAGAGCATCGACACCTCGATGAAGCTGGGTGCGAACCATCCGATGGGGCCGCTGCAGCTTGCCGATTTCATCGGCCTCGATACATGTCTTTCGATCATGCAGGTCCTGCATGACGGACTGTCCGATTCCAAGTATCGGCCCTGTCCGCTGCTGGTGAAATACGTCGAGGCGGGGTGGCTTGGCCGCAAGACCAGGCGCGGATTCTACGATTATCGCGGCGAAACACCAGTTCCGACGCGCTGAGGCCTGACGAGTGACGGCCAGCGCATCCATGGCCGATGCGCTGGCGGGAAAGCATTGACGGTGACGCGCCCTTATTTGCCGACTTCGGCGCCGGGCTCCGCATCGCCCGCGATGACCGCGCGGCGCTCCTGCGCCTTCAACTCGTCGAGTGCCGGCATCGACATGATGTTGTAGCCTGCGTCCACATACTGGATTTCGCCGGTGACGCCATTGGCAAGCTCCGACAGCAAATACAGAGCCGCGCCGCCGACTTCGTCGATGGTCACGTTGCGGCGCATCGGGGCATTGCGGCGCTGATAGTTCAGCATCAACCGGGCATCGGAGACGCCCGCGCCCGCAAGCGTGCGCACCGGGCCTGCCGAAATGGCGTTGACGCGGATGTTGCGCGGTCCGAAATCGGCGGCCAGGTAGCGGACCGACGCCTCAAGCGCGGCCTTGGCCACACCCATGACGTTGTAATTCGGCATGACGCGCTGCGAACCATCGTAGGTCAAAGTCAGCAGCGAGCCGCCATTGTTCATGATGGCAGCGGCGCGCCGCGCGACCTCGGTGAAGGAGAAGCAGGAGATGACCATGGTGCGCACGAAATTCTCGCGCGTGGTATCGGCGTAGAGCCCCTTCAACTCGGACTTGTCCGAGAAGGCAATGGCGTGAACGACGAAGTCGATCTTGCCCCAGCGCTGTTCCAGCGCGTCGAAGGCTGCGTTGACGCTGGCGACGTTCTCGACATCGCAATCGATGAGCACCTCGCTGCCGATCTCGGCCGCAAGCGGTCTTACGCGCTTGCCGAATGCGTCGCCCTGATAGGTCAGCGCGACTTCCGCGCCATGGGCAGCGAGCAGCCGGGCGATGCCCCATGCAATGGAATTGTGGTTGGCGACGCCCATGACGAGCCCGCGCTTTCCCTTCATCAGGTCGCCCATGGCCGATCCCTCTCTTGTTCTCTATGGTCAGACCCGGCGGAACACCAGTGTCGCATTGGTGCCGCCGAACCCGAAGGAGTTGGACAGGACGGTATCGATCTTCGCATCGTCGACCCGTTCGCGGACGATGGGAATGTCCGCGAATTCCGGATCGATCTCGTCGATATGGGCGCTCTTGGCGATAAAGCGATCGCGCATCATGAGGATGCTGTAGATCGCCTCCTGCACGCCCGTCGCGCCGAGCGAGTGGCCGGTCAGCGACTTCGTCGCGGAGATCGGCGGAATGGCATCCCCGAACACTTCGCGGATCGCCGCGATTTCCTGCCGGTCGCCGACCGGCGTGGAGGTGGCGTGCGGGTTGATGTAGTCGATCGGCGTATCGACCGTCGCCAGCGCCTGCTGCATGCAGCGCACCGCGCCCTCGCCCGAGGGGGCGACCATGTCGTAGCCGTCCGACGTCGCCCCATAGCCGACGATCTCGGCCAGGATGTTGGCGCCGCGCGCCTTGGCGTGCTCGTACTCCTCCAGCACCAGCACGCCGGCGCCGCCGGCGATCACGAAGCCGTCCCTGTCCTTGTCGTAGGCGCGCGACGCCTCGGACGGACGGTCGTTGAAGCCCGAGGACATCGCGCCCATGGCGTCGAACAGGGCGGAAAGGGTCCAGTCGAGTTCTTCGCAGCCGCCGGCGAAGATGATGTCCTGCCGGCCGGCCTGGATCGTCTCGTAGGCATTGCCGATGCAATGGTTGGATGTCGCACAGGCCGACGAAATGGAATAGTTGACGCCCTTGATCTTGAACCAGGTGGCCAGCGTGGCCGATGCGGTCGAGCCCATGGCCTTGGGCACGCTGGTCGGCCCGATGCGCTTGGGCCCGCCCTTGTTACGGGTGATCTCCGCTGCCTGCACGATGGTCTGCGTGGATGCGCCGCCCGAGCCCATGATGATGCCGGTGCGCGGATTGGAGACGAGGTCTGCCGACAGCCCGGCATCGGCGATCGCCTGATCCATGGCGATATGGTTCCATGCCGTACCGCCGCCGTGGAAGCGCATGGCGCGCCGGTCCAGGAGGGTTGTCGGGTCCAGGGTCGGCTTTCCGTGCACGCGGCAACGGAAGTTCAATTCTTCGTATTCGGGCGCATAGGAGATGCCCGAGCGGGATTCCTTCAGCGAACGGGCGACTTCCTCCACGTCATTTCCGATGGAGGAAACGATGCCCATGCCGGTTACGACGACGCGCTTCATGCCGAAGGCCCTTCTTTTCTGTGGATGCTCAAGCTACGTCCGCGTCCCGGAACAGGCCGACGCGCAGGTCGCTGGCTCGATAGATGACCTCGCCGTCGGCCTTCATCCAGCCCTCGGCGATGCCGAGCTTGAGCTTGGAGCGCATGACGCGACGAAATTCGACCCCGTATTCGACCAGCTTGACGTCCGGCGTCACCTGGCCGGTGAACTTGACCTCGCCGACGCCCAGCGCCCGGCCACGGCCCGGCTCGCCGAGCCAGCCGAGGTAGAAGCCCGTGAGCTGCCAGAGGGCGTCCAGACCCAGGCAACCCGGCATGACCGGATCTCCCTGGAAGTGGCAGGCGAAGAACCAGAGGTCGGGCGATACGTCGAACTCGGCCTTGATCGACCCCTTGCCGAACTGGCCGCCATCTTCCGTGACTTCGGTGATCCGGTCGAACATCAGCATGGGGGGAAGCGGCAATTGCGCATTGCCGGGCCCAAACAGCTCTCCACGGGCGCAAGCGAGGATGTCCTCCTTGCCGAACTGCGTCTGTCTGGTGTCCATCATGCTGCCCGTTTCTCTCCGCTTCAGTGATTGCCACCGCCCGCGCGCGAGGCGTGGCGATGGCTGCCCTGACTGTTTCAGGTGTGCCCCTTAGCATGGGTGGGCCTCGTGGCAAATCCCGTCCGATTCGGATCGCGGCAATATAAGGAATGAACGGAATGCGAATCCGCCTGCGCTTTCTCGGATTTTTTCTCCCGCTTTTCCTCTGCGGTCCGGCGACGGCGGCCAGTTGGGGCTTCTCGGATGGCGCGGCCCCGTCGCTGAGCTACGATGGCGGCCGCGCCGGGCCGGCCTTCCGATGCATGGGCGAAGGCACCGTCCAGACGACCGTGCCGGGCGGCGGCGGCCGTTTCCAGCCCGGCCGCGCCTACACCGTGACGCTTTCCATCGACGGGCTGGCCTTTCTGATGACGATGCGGGTGGAGCCGCAGTCCGGCGGCGACGTCTTCGTGCTGCTTCGATCCCTTGCCGAAAGCGAGGAGCTGCTGGCGGCTCTGGCGCGAGGCAAGGACCTCGAGGTGGCCTCGCCGGCAGGGCATTACCGGTTGCCGCTGGACGGCACTTCACGCGCCGTGGCCGCCCTGCGGCGGGCCTGTTCCGGCTAGGCCTCAACCCGCAGGCGTAATTGTGTTTCCACCTGGAAAAGACTATCTCTTGATCGTGCGGGCCAAAAGCCGTAAAAGTGGATCACAGTAGTCAAGTTATTTGGATGGTGTCGAAGTGATGGACGAGCGTGCAGTGGCGAAGACCGTGGCCGGCGGGCGTCAGCTTTCCTATTGCGTGTTCGAGCGCCTGCGTGCCGCGGGTCTGCGCCCGACGCGCCAGCGGGTGACGCTTGGCAACCTGATCTTCGGGGCGGGCGACAGGCACCTTTCCGCCGAGGAACTGCACGAAGAGGCGCACAAGGCCGGCGAGCCGGTCTCTCTGGCCACCGTCTACAACACGCTGCACCAGTTCACGGATGCCGGCCTGGTGCGTCCGATCTCGGGCGAGGGGCAGCGCACCTATTTCGATACCAACACGTCCGACCACCATCACTTCTTCCTCGAGGAAGAAAACATGATGATCGATATTCCCAACGGCTCGATCCGCATACAGGACCTGCCGACGCCGCCGGACGGCATGGAGATCGTCAATGTGGATGTCGTCGTTCGGCTGCGCCGCCGGCCATCCTGACGGATCGGCGCCCGCGGCTGGCCCGCTTGCCGGTCAGTTGAACGATTCGCCCGGGTAGACTCCCCACAGCTCGTTCTGCGATACGAAGCCCTTGCGGTTGGCGACATCGACCCGGCAGGTCGAGCCGTTGCACTCTTCGACACGCACGATGACGCCCGGCTCCAGCATGGCGACCGGGCCGCTTTCTGTCGCGGCAGCGCGGCGCACCGGAACCTTGAAGTCCTCGCCCTTGCGCCACGGCGTGGCGATTGCGGTGCGCTGGCCGGACAGGAGCGAATAGTAGACCCACCCCTCCGAGCCCTCGCTGTCGCGCACGCGGCGCCATTGCTCGAACTCCTGGATGATTTCCACCGGCAGGCCGCGCTTGCTGTAGCGCCATGACACGGGGAAGTCCCGCCCCGGTCCGACCCGCAGGTTCACCTGCTCGGCCTTGAACGACACGAAGCGCGGCAAGGGCAGCTTGTCGGGGTCGGCGGCGTCTTCGTTGGCCTGCTGGGCGTGTGCGGCATGGCTGAGCGTCAGGGCGCAGGCGATGGTGAATGCGATGCGGCGGAAAGGAATGTTGGCCACGTCTTTCCCTTGGCTGGTCGGATTTTGCCCGGTCGGGACACTCACCCCTTGTCGCATGGCTTTGGTTAACAAGTTTTCATCGCATGCATGGCGGAGTATGTCGGCGCGCATCCAGTATGCTATCCATGCGCCACGGAGGCATCATCGGGAGTGACATGACGGAACGGCGGGGTTTGGTGGTGGCGTTGACGCGCCGGTTGCCTCAGGAAATCGAACGACGCATGGAAGAGTTGTTCCACGTGGCGCGTCCGCAGCAGGATGGCGCGATGACGCGTCGCCAGTTGGCCGCCGCGATGGAACAGTCGGACGTCCTGGTGTCCACCCTGAACGACCGGATCGACGCCGACCTCGTGGCCGCGGCCGGCCCGCGCCTCAGGTTGATCGCCCAATACGGCGCAGGCACCGACAATATCGATATCGACGCCGCGCATCGGGCCGGCATCACGGTCACCAACACGCCGAACGTCCTGAACGAAGACACGGCCGATATGACGATGGCGTTGATCCTGGCTGTCGCGCGCCGCGTCGTGGAGGGCAGCCGCGATCTGCTGGACGACGGGGCATGGCCCGGCTGGTCGCCGGATTTCATGCTGGGCATGCGGCTGTCCGGAAAACGCCTCGGGATCGTGGGCATGGGGCGCATCGGCACCGCCGTCGCGCGGCGGGCCCGTGCCTTCAGCATGGAAATCCACTACCATAACCGCAACCGCGCCAGCGAGCGGACGGAAAGCGACCTTGCCGCCACCTACTGGGACAGCCTCGACCAGATGCTGGCCAGGGTGGATGTCGTCTCCGTCAACTGCCCCTATACGCCGGCCACCTACCATCTCTTGTCGCGGCGCCGCCTGGCGCTGATGCGGCCCACGGCCTTCCTGGTGAATACGGCGCGTGGCGAGATCGTCGACGAGGGCGCGCTGATCGAGCTTCTGGAGGCGGGCAAGCTCGGCGGCGCGGGGCTGGACGTGTTCGAGGCACAGCCGAAGCTGGACGAGCGGCTGGTGCGGCTGGCCCAGCGCAACCGGGTGACGCTCCTGCCGCACATGGCCTCCGCCACGCGCGAGGCACGCCTGGACATGGGCGAAAAGGTCATCATCAACATCCGGACGTTCATGGACGGCCACAAGCCGCCGGACCGCATCCTGCCCGGCCGCGGCTGAAACCCGCCCTCAGCGCCGGTAGCGGATTTCGCTGAAGCGCATCGACAGGACATCGACCATCAGCAGCCGGGCGATCAGCGGATCGCCGATGCCGCAGATATGCTTGACGGCTTCGGCGGCCGCCATGGTGCCGAGGATGCCGGTGACGACACCCAGGATGCCGGCCTCGGCGCAGGTCGGCACGGAGCCTTCCGGCGGCGCCTCGGGGAACAGGTCCGTCAGGCGGGGCGCCGGGCTTCCGTCCGGCAGCGTCGTGTAGGGCGCCAGCAGCGTCAGGGCACCGGAGAACCGCTGGACGCTCGCCTGCACCAGTGGCGTCTCGGCCGTCTCGCACAGCGCCGCGGCCGTGTAGCGGGTGGCGAAATTGTCCGACCCGTCGATGACAAGATCGTAATTTCCAACGATGTCGGCGCCGTTATCCATGGTCAGCCGCACGGGATGGCGCTCGATCGCGACATGCGGGTTCAGTGCGTGCAGCCGCAGTGCGGCCTGGTCGACCTTGGCTGCGCCGATATCGGCGGTGCCATACAGAACCTGCCTTTGGAGATTCGACAGGCTCACCACATCGTCATCGACGAGCCCCAGCGTACCCACGCCTGCGGCCGCCAGATAGAGCGCGGCGGGGGCGCCGATGCCGCCGGCGCCGACCAGAAGAACGCGCGCGGCCTTTAGCTTCTGCTGGCCGCCGCCACCCACCTCCGCCAGCATGATGTGGCGGGCATAGCGTTGCAGCTCTTGCGGGTCGAGCATCGTCATGGCGCAAGCGATCCGTTGGTGGCGGCCAGGATTTGGGCGCGGCCCTCCAGCGCGTCGAACAGCGCACGGTCCGTGCCCGTCATGAAGCTTTGTACGCCGAGTCGGTCGAGGATGTCGAACAGCGTCGCCCGGCGGCCGGGGTCCAGATGGGCGGCGATTTCGTCCAGCAGCAGGATCGGCGGCACGCCGCTGGACTGGCGCACGAGATCGGCATGCGCCAGCACCAGGCCGATCAGCAGCGCCTTCTGTTCGCCGGTGGACGCAAGGCCGGCCGGCATCGACTTGGCAAGGTGCGTCACGACGAGGTCGGCGCGATGCGGCCCTTCGAGCGTTCGGCCGGCAGCCCGGTCCAGCCCGCGCGATCGGCGCAACCGGGCGGCGATCTCGTCTTCCACGTCGACGCCGGCACGCGAAAGATCGAGCCCGCCATAGCCCGCATCGAGCTGCAGCCCGGCCAGCGGAAAGGTTCCGTCCGCGGCCGGCCCGGTATGAATGGCCGCTGTAAGGCGATGCACCGTTTCGGCCCGCGCCAGCGCGATCGCAAGGCCGAGCTCCGCCATCTGGACCTCGACGCCCGAAAGCCAGGCGTCGTCTCCGCGATCTTCTGCCAGAAGGCGATTGCGGCCGCGCATCGCCTTCTCGAAGTCGGTCGAGCGCCGCCCATGTGCCGGATGCAGGGTCAGCACGAGGCGGTCGAGGAAACGCCGGCGCTCGGCGGCGGGCCCGGTGAAAAGCCCGTCCATGGCCGGTGTCAGCCACAGGATGCGGCACAGGTCGAGAAGTTCGTCGGCGCTCCGCGCCGCCACCGCGTCGATCCGCACCTGTCGATGCGGCCCCACGCCGGCTTCCGGGCGCATGAGCGTCAGGACATCGGCCGGTTCGTCATTGGAGCGGGCAAGACCCGCGCGGACGGAAAAGCCGCCGCTGCCGGCCACGCGCGCCATCTCGCCATAGGTGGCTCGGCGCAGGCCACGGCCTGGCGTCAGCAGCGACACCGCCTCGATGAGATTGGTCTTGCCGGCGCCATTGTCGCCGGCCAGCACCACGAAGCGCGAGTCGATGTCGAGCTTCAGCGTCGTGTAGTTTCGAAAATCGGCGAGACGGAGTTGGGTGACGCGGCCGGGGCCGGGCTCGTCCATCGATGATCCTAGACGCGCATCGGCATGAGAACGTAGAGCGTGCCTGTGTCGCCACCATCGCGGATCAGGGTCGGCGAGCCGGCGTCCGCCAGCATGAACACCGCTTCCTCGCCGGCCAGCTGGCCGGTAATGTCGAGGAGGTAGCGCGCATTGAAGCCGATCTCGATATCGTCGGATTCGTAGCCGACCGGCAGTTCTTCGGTGGCGGTTCCGGAATCCGGCGAATTGACCGTCAGCACGAGCTGGCCGTTGGACACCGCCAGCTTCACCGCACGGCCGCGTTCGGACGAGATGGTGGAGACGCGGTCGACCGCCTGGGCGAAGCTTTGACGATCGAG
Source organism: Aureimonas sp. OT7 (assembly GCF_014844055.1). Classification (NCBI taxonomy): domain Bacteria; kingdom Pseudomonadati; phylum Pseudomonadota; class Alphaproteobacteria; order Hyphomicrobiales; family Aurantimonadaceae; genus Aureimonas; species Aureimonas sp. OT7. The sequence continues at coordinate 2,362 of NZ_CP062167.1, read as the reverse complement.
CGTCAGCGCCTTGTCGTTGCCCGTGGGAATGACGCGCTGGTAATCGGGGAACGTTCCGTCGATCAGCTTGGAGGTGATGACCACGTCGCCGATGGTGAAGCGGATCTTGGCTTCCGACAGCTCGATCGCCACCATGCTGTCCGACGCGGCGTCGCTGATGAGCTTCTGCAGTTCGGCAACGGTCTTGCGGGGCACGATGATGCCGGGCATCCCTTCGGAGCCGGCCGGCGCCACGGATTCCGCCCGGGCAAGGCGATGGCCGTCGGTTGCCACGGCGCGCAGGCGCAGATCGCCCTCGGACTCGATCGTGTGCAGGTAGATGCCGTTCAGGTAATAGCGCGTCTCTTCGGTGGAGATGGCGAATTGCGTCCGCTCGATGAGGCGCGCCAGGTCGCCGGCCGACAGGCTGAAGCTGTGCGACAGCGCACCGGCGGTTATGTCGGGAAAGTCCACTTCGGGCATGCACTGCAGACGGAAGCGCGACCGCCCGGAACTGACGATGAGCTGGCCGCCGTCGTCGCTGGTGGCGAGGCTGACCTCCGCCCCGTCGGACAGCTTGCGGACGATGTCGTACAGCAGATAGGCGGGCACCGTCGTTCCGCCGGCCTGCTCGTCGATCGCCGAGACCCGCTCCGTCACCTCGATGTCGAGGTCCGTGGCCTTCAGGCGCAGGGCGCCATCTTCGCTCTTCAGGAGCACGTTCGACAGGATCGGGATCGTGTTGCGCCGCTCGACCACGCGGTGGACGTGGCTCAGTGCCTTCAGGAGGTTCGAACGCTCGATGATGATACGCATGACGTCAGGGCAGACCGATCTAGATGGAAGCCGGGCATGCGAGCCCGGCGCGTTCCGCTTTTATTAGAGCAAGGCAGGCCGAATTGGAACCTCGCCGTCGCGCCGGGCGGGGCCCCAAGCGCTGTTATTCCTCGATCATGCGGCGTATGATGTCGAGCTCTTCCGAAAGCTTGGAATCTCCGGCACGCTCTGCCTCGATCTTGCGCACGGCATGCAGCACGGTCGTATGATCCCGGTTGCCGAAGCGACGCCCGATCTCGGGCAGCGAGCGCGGGGTCATCGTCTTGGCCAGATACATGGCGATCTGCCTCGGCCGCACGATGGTGCGCGTACGCCGGGCCGAGAGGATATCGGCCCTGGACACGTTGTAGTGCCGCGAGACGAATTTCAGGATGTCCTCGATGCGCACGCGCTTCTCGGCGGTGTTGCGCGTCAGTTGGTTGAGCAGGTCGTTGAGGTGGTCGCTGGACAGCGGCTGCCCGACCGAATGGCGGAAGGCGATCTGGTTGAAGGCGCCTTCCAGGTCGCGGCCGGAACCGGTGATGCGTTTGGCAATCGTGTCGATGACGGTTTCCGGCAGCTCGAAGGAGGGGTCTTCCGCCTTCATGGCGCTGATGCGGGTATTGAGGATGGTGCGGCGCATGTCGAGGTCGGGCGAGGCCATCTCGATCGAGACACCGCCGGCAAGCCGCGAGCGCACGCGTTGGTCCAGCGATTCCAGCTCATAGGCCGGCCTGTCCGCCGCAACGATCACCTGCCGTGCGCTGTCGATCAGCGCATTCAGGAGATGGCAGAATTCCTGCTGGATCGAGCGCCCCTGCAGAAACTGCATGTCATCGATGATCAGAAGGTCGATGCCACGAAGGTTCTGCTTGAAATCGAGCGCCTGGTTGTCGCGGATCGCCGTTGCGAAGCGCCACATGAAATATTCGGCGGTCAGGTAGACGACGCGCGGATTGTCGGCCCGCATCAGCGCCGAATTGGCGATCGCCTGCAGAAGATGCGTCTTGCCGAGGCCCACCGATGCATGGATGAAAAGCGGGTTGAACCGCACCGAGTGGGGCCCGTTCTCGGCGATGGAACGTGCCGCGGCCAGCGCCACCCGGTTGCTCGGCCCCTCGACGAAGCCGGAGAAGACATAGCGCGGGTCGAGCGGCGAGCCGAACTCGGCGGCCGGCCGGTCCAGCGCGGGCGCGACGGCGGGCAGCCCGGAACGCACATGCCTGTCGCCGTCATTGGCCGGCATGGGCACCGGCATCGCGGCGGGAATGGCCGTGACCGAGGCGGGCGGCGCCGTGCGCACCGCGCTGCGCACCTGAATATCGACCCGCATCGTGCCGGGCACTTCCTCGGCGAATATCTGCTGGAGGAAGTCCTTGTAGTGGCCATTGATCCACGTCTTCAGGAAAGCCGTCGGAACCGAAAGCTGTACGGAACCGCGCCCGACCGCCTCGATCTTCATGCGCTGGAACCAGGAGGCATAGATATCCTGCCCGAGCTGCGCCTTCAGCCGCGCGCGAACACGTTCCATCACCTCGTCGTCGTTGCGCGCCGGCAAAGTCCGCAT